>JBFWOK010000019.1:0-57797 GCA_050250555.1 Limisphaerales bacterium | reverse complement strand
TCTTCCGATCTCGGTTGTCTCCCGACTCGGTGCCCTTCCAGGCCCTCGGTTTCGTGGCGTTCTTCATCCTGCTGGTCATGGCCGCGACGAGTCATGACTTCTGGCTCGCCCATCTCACGGCTCCGGTCTGGAAGGCGTTGCACATGTCGGTGTACGCGGCCTACGCGATTCTGGTTTTGCACGTGACCTTCGGCGTGCTGCAAACCGAGTCGAGTTCGGTGTTCGCCGTGGCGACGGGTGGGGGATTCGCGGTGGTCGCGGGACTCCACCTGCTGGCGGGTTTTCGGGAGAGGCATCGATACCGAGGTTTGGATGAACAGAATGGGCGTTCCGAAGCGGGTCCCAGGGTGTCCGACGCGGATTGGGTGGATGCATGCGGCGTTGACGAGATTCCCGAGGGCCGGGCGCGCATCGTTTCGCTGGCGAGTGAGCGGGTGGCGATCTTCCGATACGGCGGCCTGGTCTCGGCGGTCTCCAATGTGTGTCAGCACCAGAACGGGCCGCTGGGCGAAGGAAGGATCCTCCACGGCTGCATCACCTGTCCCTGGCACGGATACCAGTATCAACCGGCGGACGGCGCTTCGCCCGCCCCGTTTTCCGAGAAGGTTCCCACCTTCCGGGTGCGCGTTTGGGACGGTCGGGTGTTTGTCGATCCGCACCCGTTTCCAGCGGGGACCCGTGTGGAGCCGGCTCGGATCGGGCAGGGCTCCGACGGGGGGCCGTCGGCTGCGGAGCGGACCGCCGCCCGGGGTGCGATCACGGGCTCGTCGAGATCCGACCCACCATCACCTTCATGAACGACGAGTTCTACATCGGCTGGGAGGAGCGGGCCCCGCGGTCTCACTCGCGATGGGTCAGGTCCTGGATTGTCCTGGCTTCCATCCTGGTGACGGGGTTGTCGATTGCTTTGGCGATGAGCCAGTCCGGGATTGGCGAGGCGGTCTTCGAATGGAACATGGAACGCGAGTTCGAAGGGGTGCTTCGGGTCGAGCCCGTTCCCCACCTGGTGATCGGGAATGCGGACGGAACTCGAACCACCCACCTGTTGGTCAACCCATGGAAGTTCGGTTTCGATCCGGTCACAGCCGCGGCGTGGAAGGACCGGAGCGTCCGGCTGAAGGGAAAGACGATCGCGCGCGGCACCCAGCGGATGATCGAGGTGCGTCCGGATTCCGTGCGTCCCGCTGGGGAAGGGGAGGGTGCGCGACGCGACGCGCCCGTGCCGGAGGCCGGGGCGGACCGGGACGAACGGTGGGTTTCCCGGACGCTTCGGGGGGAGATCGTGGACAGCAAGTGCTGGCTTGGCGTCATGAATCCCGGGAGGTTGGCGACCCATCGGGGTTGTGCGGTCCGTTGCCTGAGCGGAGGGATTCCTCCGATCCTGCTGGTCCAGTACGCGAGCGGGCGGACTGAGCACTACCTGATGGTGGGCTCGGATGGGCGAGCCTTGAACCGCGAGATCCTGGAATTCGTCGCGGAACCGGTCGAGATCCGCGGCGAGGTCCGGATCGAAGGCGATCTTCGGGTGCTGCGGGCCGAGCCGAGCGACATTCGGCGGTTGGACGGTGGGCAATGAGCGGGCGGGAGTTCCTCGTGGCATGGGACAGGGCGATCCCGGGGGATGGGATGATGGGCGCGTAAGGATTCGCGGTGGTTCACGACCCATCCCGCATGCCTGAACATTACGACCTCATCATCGTGGGCTCCGGTGCCGGCGGGGGCACGTTGACCTGGAAGCTGGCCGCCAGCGGCAAACGCATCCTGCTGGTTGAACGCGGTCCCTATGTGCCTCGGGAAAAGGAGAACTGGAGCACGAAGGCGGTCAACCAGGACGGACGCTACAACACCAAGGAACTCTGGCGGGACGGCAACGGCCGGGAACTCCATCCACACACGAATTACTACGTCGGCGGCAACACGAAGTTTTACGGCTCCGCTCTGTTCCGATTGCGGGCGGAGGATTTTGGCGAACTACGGCATCACGGGGGTCTGTCGCCGGCATGGCCGGTGGGCTACGACGAGTTCGAGCCCTGGTACGCCGAGGCGGAGCGACTCTACCAGGTGCACGGCGCCGCGGGAGAGGATCCGACCGATCCCTGGCGCAGCGCGCCGTATCCGCATCCCGCGATCAGCCACGAGCGTCGGATCGAACTCCTCAGCGAGGACTTCGCGGCGCAGGGGTTGCGGCCCTTCCACACTCCGCTGGGAGTGATGCTGGATGAGAAGAACCCGCGCCGAAGTCCGTGCATCCGTTGCAGCACGTGCGACGGCCATCCGTGCCTCATCAACGCGAAGGCCGACGCCCAGACCTGTTGTGTGGAACCGGCGCTCGAATTTCCGAACGTCACCCTCATGACCGACGCCAAGGTCACGCGATTGCAGACGAGCCCGTCGGGCAGGGAAGTGACCCGCGTGGTGGTCGAACGACTGGGGGAGACCCTGGAACTCTCCGCCGACATCGTCGTCGTGGCGTGTGGCGCGATCAACTCCGCCGCCCTCCTCCTCCGGTCGCGCAACGACAAGCATCCGGCGGGATTGGCGAACGGTTCGGGGGTCGTGGGCCGGCATTACATGGGGCATACCAACGCCGTGCTCATGGCGTTGTCCAAGTGCGAGAATCCGACCGTGTTCCAGAAGACGCTTTCCGTGAACGATTACTACTTCGGCTGGAAGGAATGGGAGTACCCGATGGGCCACATCTCGTTCGTCGGCAAGCTCGACGGCGACACGTTGCGGGCGGGGGCTCCCGCGATCGCGCCGGGTTGGACCCTGGACCTGATGGGAAGGCATTCGCTGGATTTTTGGCTGACCAGCGAGGATCTGCCGGATCCGGACAACCGGGTGACCCTCGATCGCGACGGCAACATCGCCCTCAGCTACACGCCGAACAACGAGGAGGGCCACAAAAGGTTGACCCGAAGACTCGAGGATCTTCTCCAGGCGCAGACGAAGTGTCCCCACCACGGTTCCCACTGCCACCAAGGCCTGTTCGCGAGAAATCTTTTCGTCGGGCAGAGGATTCCCCTGGCCGGGGTCGCCCATCAGAACGGCACGATCCGGTTCGGCGACGATCCGCGCACATCGGCGCTGGACCGGAACTGCAGGGCGCACGAGGTGGGCAACCTCTACGTGGTGGATGCCAGCTTCTTCCCGTCGAGCGGCGCCGTGAATCCGGCGCTGACCATCATGGCCAATGCGCTTCGGGTGGGGGATCACCTTCTGGATCGGTTGAACCTTCGAAGCGTTCCGTCACGACCATGAGCCGAGAAACCGAGGCTGGGGCGGCTCAACGCACCGAACGACCTTGTGTACCGGAGCGATGGCACCCTGTACTTTTCCGACCCGCCCTTCGGTCTTCCCAAGACGCACGCCGACCCGCGCAGGGAGTAGGCGCACTCGGGTGTGTATTCGGTTCGCGAGGTGGGACGGTTTTTGAAATTGCCGGGGTCAGAACCGGGTCGCTAGCCTGCGACGGTTGGGAAAAACACCGGTCATGAATGAACCCTGACATCCACGAGTCGGGTGGGACCTCGGTCGATGATGTGATCGGATTGCGGCGTGCGAACGACGAATTGACGCGGCAGTTGAACGAGCGGACGGCGGAACTCGCCCGGGTGATGTCCCTGTTGGGAACCCAGGATCATTCGTCCTTGGGCGTCGTGTCGGACCGCGCCCAGTGGGAGCAGGCGCTTCGACGGAGTGATCTTCTCCTGCGACGGATCGACGAGGGCACGGCGAGCGTGGTGGGGGACCAGTTCTTCCATTCGCTGGTGAGGAACCTCGCGGAGGCGTTGGATGTGCGCCACGCGTTCGTCTCGGAGATCCTCGAAGGGAATCGAGCCCGGGTGAGGACCCTCGCCTTTTGGAATGGCTCGGAATTCCTCGAGAACTTCGAGTACGACCTGCCCCACACACCTTGCGAACGAGTGCTTGCGGGAGAGATCTGTCTCTTCTCCGAGAAGGTCCAGGACCAGTTTCCGGAGCACAGGAGTGAATTGGCGGCGTTGGGTGTGGAAAGCTACTTGGCGATTCCTGTGAAGAGCCGGGAGGGGCGGGTTCTTGGACACCTCGCGGTGATGGACACCAAGCCCATGTGGGAAGACCCACGGGTGCTCTCGGTATTCAAGATCTTCGGCGCCCGGGCCGGGGCCGAGCTTGAAAGGTTGCGCATCGAGGCGGCGCTGCGCGTGAGCGAGGAGAACCTTCGCGATCTGTTCGAGGAGGCGCCCATCGCGTATGTGAACGAGGGGTTGGACAGCCGGTTCTTCCGGGCGAACCGCGCCGCGCTGCGGATCCTCGGAATCACGGCGGACCAGGTCGAGGGGACGTACGGCCGGGATTTCGTGCCCGAGACTCCGGAGGCGCAGCGACGACTCCATGAGGCATTAGCTTCGATCGGCCGAGGCACGGATACCGGCGGTGTCGTGTTGGAGCTTCGGCGCAGGGACAACGGCAAGCCCATCTGGATCCAGTGGTGGTCGAGGCCAGACCCTGGGGGCACTCACACGCGGACCATGTTTGTCGACATCACCGACCGCGTGCTGATGGAACAGGAGAAGAGTCGGTTGCAGGCGCAAAACGCCTACCTGAGGGAGGAGATCCGATCGGAGCACAACTTCACCGAGATCGTGGGGAACAGCCCGGCTTTGCGTCGCGTTCTGCAATTGGTCGATCAGGTGGCTCCGACGGATTCGACGGTGCTGATCCTGGGCGAGACCGGTTCGGGGAAGGAATTGCTGGCACGCGCCATTCATGACCGCAGTCCCCGCAGGGATCGTCCGCTCGTGAAGGTCAATTGCGGGGCCATCTCGGCCGGGTTGGTCGAAAGCGAGCTGTTCGGCCACGTCAAGGGCGCTTTCACCGGCGCTTTCTCGCACCGTGACGGACGGTTCAAGGTGGCCGACGGCGGAACGCTCTTCCTCGACGAGGTTGGTGAGTTGCCGCTCGAGACCCAGGTCAAACTCCTGCGGGTCCTCCAGGAGCGAGAGTTCGAGCCGATCGGCAGCAGTCGGACGGTCCGTGTCGACGTCCGCATCATTGCCGCCACAAATCGCGACCTGAAACAGGCGGTGCGCGAGGGGCGGTTCCGCGCCGATCTGCTCTACCGGTTGAATGTGCTGCCCCTGCACATGCCGGCGCTCCGTGAGCGGAGGGAGGACATCCCGCCCCTCGCCAACTTCTTCCTTCACCGTCTCGCCAGGAAGTTCGGCAAGGCGCCGACGGAGATCGCGGAGCCATCGCTCCGGGACCTGATGGCCTACGACTGGCCGGGGAATATCCGCGAATTGCAGAACATCATGGAACGGGCCGTGGTGCTGTCCTCCGGAGCCGTCCTTCACCTGCCGGGTGATTTCAGCGCGGGCGTTGAATCCACCGCGGATCAGGCTTCCCCGCCGGTGACGGACGCCGGGGATTCGAGGGCCCGGGGCGGGCGATCGCCGAAAGACCATTCCCAGGGCGGTGAGCCAGCCGTCGACACTGGAGTCGGCGGATCCTCCGGCGATCCGCTCTCGCTGGACGACGCGCAGCGTCGGCATATCGAATCGGTTCTCATTCGAACTCGCTGGGTGATCGAGGGCGAAGGCGGGGCGGCTCAGATCCTGAATCTCAGTCCCAGCACCTTGCGGAGCCGGATGGCGAAACTCGGAATCAGGCGGCCCACGGTCGCGAGGTGAGCCGGTTCCCGGTCCCGACGGGAGTCCCCGGAGGGCATCCACGGATCAGAAGACCATCTCCTGCCTCAGCTGCTTCCGCGCGCGATGCAGCATGACCCATAGGTTCTGTTCGGTGATGTTCTCCGCCTCGCACACTTCGCGCCCCGTTCGTTCGTCGACTTCATACAGCTCGAAGACACGGGCCAGTCGGGCCGGCAGTCGGGCCAGGGCCCGCGTGAGCGACTCCCGGAGTTCGGTCAGTTCCATGCGCCGGTGGGGGGGCGGCTCGTCGGCCGCCACTTCGCGGGTCCACACGGGCGATTCACCGAATCGATCGTCGTCTCGCGCCGACTCGGAGTCGTCGAGGGCCACGATCGGACGGCGATACCGCTGGCGGAGATGATCCAGAATCTTGTGGCGCAGGATCCCGGTGAGCCAGGTGCGCTCAGACGATTGACCGGCGAACCGATCGCGCGCCTTCAGGGCCGCGAGGAACGTGTCCTGCACCAGGTCTTCGGCGACCTGGGGATCACGGACCCGGCCGAGGGCGTAGCGGTGGAGGTAGTCGCCGTGAAGCCGCACCCAGGTCGTTGGGGAGGCATCTTCTTCGGTCAGGGTGGGGTCGATGGGATCCAGGGGACGGGGCGCGGGGTAGGATGTCGTGGTCACGGACCTCTCCTTGCATCGAGCATGCCACGAATGGGAATGGTCCCCTTTCACTCATTGGAACTCGTTGAAATCGAGATGGTTGAAGCGTGTTTTGGATGTGACCGATCCGGCCAGCCACGGGATGTCGCGCGTCGCCGTGGCCACGACGGAACGTGGGCTGCCCACGATCGGTCGTGGGGAACTTCGACGATGTTTAGGGCGAAGCCGGGCGGCGTCCCGCGGACCGGCCGGCCCCGCGGACCCGGGTTCGGGGGAGGGATCGGACGGCGTGTAAGGAGTGGCTGGATTCTCCGACCATCGCAGGTGATGAACACATCCAGCGACTGCGTCGACAGCGTGAGGCCTGCGGCGCCTTCCTGTTTCAACCCGGGCTCCCATCCCGTTCCTGTTTCCGGTGATCCGTCCATCCTGGACGCCGCCGACGAGATCCTGGAGCAGGGGGAAGTCCTCTTGGGCTGGCTTCGGGACGAAGCCTACACCGCGGTGGTGCCGGTCGCCTACAACGCCACGATCGGCGGGCATTACCGGCATTGCCTCGACCACTTCCAAAGCGTCCTCGGCGGGGATCACGAGTCGCTCGTGAACTATGACGATCGCCGGCGGGATCCGACGATCGAGACGGATCGGTTCGCCGCATTGAATGCGACCCGGCGCCTGCGCGCGATGCTCGATGAGCTGAGTGGCGCCGGGCTCGGCCGGCGTATTCGCGTGATCTGCAAGGCGAGCTACGCGTCGTGCGGTTCCCAGCGGGCGGAAGCGACCGTCGGTCGCGAGTTGATGTACGCGGTGGCGCACGCCGTGCATCACTATGCGCTCATTGGAACCATGGCGAACCTTCTGGGGGTATCCCTGCCGGAAGGATTCGGAGTCGCGCCGTCCACGCTTCAACACCGACGGGCGATGGCATTCGCCGCTCGCGCCTGAACGTCGCCCAACCGGCTCTCCATGGAACGTCTTCTCCAATGGCTTCCCGCCTCGTTCGAGACGCTTCACCCGCTCGGCCAGGCGGCGATCTTGTTCGTTTCCACTTTCGTGCTGGAGGACGCCGCGGCGCTTGGAGCGGGTCTGCTCCTTGGCACCGGGGGTCTCACCGGTCCGGTGGCCTTCTGGAGTTGTTTCCTGGGAATCTGGATGGGTGACGCCGGATTGTACGCGCTGGCGCGGTGGCTGGGGCGGCCGTGGTTCGAGAAAAGCCGTTTGATCCGCCACGCCGCCGCGGTCCGTCGGAGCGAGGAGTGGTTCCAGCGCCGCGGCTCGATGCTGCTCGTCGTGTCCCGCATGATCCCCGGATCCCGTCTGCCGACGTTTCTCGCGGCGGGTTTCCTGCGCGTTCCGTGGCTCCGGTTCCTGGGGATCACAGGAGCGGCCGCGCTTGGTTGGACGGCGCTGGTTCTGGCGGTCAGCCGTCGTTTCGGCTCGTGGCTGCAGGCGTATGTCCAACTGGGTTCCAAGGGAGTGCTTCTCCTTCTGGCGGGCCTGGTCGTGGCCGGTTTCACGATTGGACTTCGCAAGAACGCCGCTCGGGTGGTGGCCCAAGCGAGGGCGGCATTGCGGGCCCGTTGGTCGCGGTGGTCGCGGTGGGAGTTCTGGCCGGCCTGGGCGCTTTATCCTCCCGTGGCGATCTACTGCCTGGGGCTCGCCATTCGATATCGTGGACTTTCGCTGCCGGCGGCGGCCAACCCGGGGATTTTCGCGGGCGGACTCGTCGGCGAGTCGAAGATGGCGATCCTGCGAGCATTGATGGCGACTTCGCCGGACTTCACCGCGCCGGCCGCCCTTCTCCCGAAGGGCCCGATCGAGGAGCGTTGCGAAGCGTTGAAAGCCGTCTGCGAATCGCTCACGCTGGCACCGCCATTCATTCTCAAGCCGGACGTGGGCCAGCGCGGGGCCGGGGTTCGGCGGATCGGGAGTTGGGATCAGGCGGTGCGGGCGCTCCGGCAGTGCGACGCGCCCATGCTGGTCCAACGCTACTCACCTGGACCGCACGAGGTGGGCGTCTTCTATTACCGCTTCCCCAACCAGGATCGTGGGACCGTCTTTTCGATCACGGAAAAGGTCTTCCCCGAGATTGTCGGCGACGGCTCCTCCCCGATCAGGGATCTGATCGC
Organism: Limisphaerales bacterium; assembly: GCA_050250555.1. Lineage (GTDB taxonomy): Bacteria > Verrucomicrobiota > Verrucomicrobiia > Limisphaerales > CAIMTB01 > CAIMTB01. The sequence goes on along the minus strand of JBFWOK010000019.1, from coordinate 49,366 downwards.
CCGCGATCCCAGGGCGGGTCTGATCCGCGAAGTGTATCTGAGACGATTCGCGGCTCGCGGCTCGGAAGTCCTCGCAGCCGGCGAAAAGCTGCGGCTCGTCGAAGCCGGCAACCACGCCCAAGGCTGCATCTTTCGCGATGGCGCCCACCTGCTCACCGGGGAGCTTTCGGAGCGGATCGATCGGATCGCGCGCGGGCTCGACGGATTCTTCATCGGCCGGTTCGACATCCGGTACGCGGACCCGGAGGCCTTCCGCGCCGGGAGCGGGTTCGAGATCGTTGAACTCAACGGGGCCGGTGCGGAGGCGACTCATATCTATGACGAGCGGAACACGCTGGGGCGCGCCTATCGGACTCTGTTTGAGCAGTGGGGTCTCGTCTTCGCCATCGGCGCCGCCAACCGTGGCGCGGGGCATCCTTCGCTGTCCTCGTGGAATCTGCTCCGGGAATGGATCCGATTCAGGAAGCTCGCCGCCGGCTACGCCGCGGCCGATTGACGCCGAACACCCATGTGCACCGTGACCCTCGTCGCCCGGGAGCGGGGATTCCATCTCGGGATGAACCGGGATGAGCAACGATCCCGCCCGATCGGCTTGCCGCCGGAACGGGGTCGGTCGGGTGACCGGATCATCGTGTATCCCTCGGAACCCGGAGGCGGAACCTGGATCGCGGTCAACGACGCCGGCATCGCGCTGGCCCTGATCAACTGGTACGCGGTCGCGCGCCGCGTCCCATCGGACGGACTCAGCCGGGGCGAAGTGATTCCGGCGATGATTCCGGAATCCGACCTGGACGCCGCGGGGGCCCGACTGCGGTTGCTTTCGCGGGAACGGATCAATCCGTTCCGACTGATCGGCGTCGATCGGCGGGCGCGGCGGGTCGTTGAATGGCGCTGGGACCTCTCGGCGCTCGATCAGGTCGAGCATCCGTGGGTGACTCAGTTGTGGGCGTCCTCGGGGTCCGACGAGCGGGCCGCGCAGGCGTCGCGCCAGCGTGTCTTCGAGGAGTTCCTCGCCCAGCCCACGGCCGGAACCCTCGACTGGCTTCGCCGCCTGCATCGGTCCCATCGGCCCATCCCGGGTGCGGACTCGATTTGCATGCACCGCTCCGACGCCGCGACGGTGAGTTACACCGAGGTGGAGGCGGACGACGGCGGCGAAGTCGTCATGCGGTACCGCATCGGTGCGCCGTGTGAATTTCCGGAAACGGGAATCAGGTCCCGCAGAACGTCTTCTCAACGCGCTCTCCGGGCCTGGGCGGGGAGGTGAAATCGCAAGATCCGGCGGGCGGATTCCATGGGTTGCCCAGGACTTCGAGAAGGCGCTCCAAGGGGCCGAGGTCATCCAGGGAGGCGGCGTTGAGCGCCTCCTCGACCTTGTGGTTGCGCGGGATGACGGCGGGATTGTGGCGAAGCATGAGATCCCGCGCTTGGTCCCGGGTTGCGGACTGGCGAGTCAACCGCGCGGTCCAGAGGCGATGCCATTCCATGAACTCCGAGTCCTGTTCGCAGGAAGCCTCAGGAAGGCTCCCGCGCGTGAGCGACCGGAAGGTGTTGGTGAAATCGAGGTTCCGCCGGTGCATCCAGGCCAGCAGGGTGTCGACCAGCGATGAATCGCCTTCCTCCGTGGTGAGCAGCCCGAGTTTGGATCGCATCCCGGAAAGCCAATGGCGATGGAAGGCGCCCGGAAACGCGCCGACCGCGCGCCCCGCCAGCTCGACCGCTTGCGGCTCGTCGGGATGAATCAGCGGGAGGAGCGCCTCGGCAAGGCGGGCGAGATTCCACTGCGCGATCCGGGCCTGATTGCCGTAGGCGTAGCGCCCGTTTCGGTCGATCGAGCTGAACACCGTCGCCGGGTCGTACTCGTCCATGAACGCGCAGGGTCCGTAGTCGATGGTCTCTCCCGAGAGCGCCATGTTGTCAGTATTCATGACGCCATGGATGAAGCCGACCAGCAGCCAGCGCGCGATCAGGGAAGCCTGCCGTTCCACCGCCACTTCGAGCATCGCGAGCACGGGATTCCCCGCGCCCGCGCAGTCGGGAAAATGACGGTGGAGGGTGTGGTCGGCGAGCGCCGTCAGCGTTTCGCCATCCCCCAGGGCGGCCGCCCATTCAAAGGTCCCGACGCGGATATGGCTGGCGGCGATGCGGGTGAGCACTGCGCCGCGAAGCGTCTGTTCTCGAAAAACCGGTTCCCCGGTCGTGGCCACGGCCAGGCTTCGGGTGGTCGGAATCCCGGCGGCGTGCATGAACTCACTGATCACATACTCCCGAAGCATGGGGCCGAGGGCAGCCCGTCCGTCGCCGCGCCGCGAGAACGGCGTCATTCCCGGCCCCTTGAGTTGCACATCGAAACGCCCGCCGTCCGGGGTCCGTTGTTCTCCCAGAAGAATCGCGCGTCCGTCCCCCAGGGTTGTGAAATGTCCGTACTGATGTCCGGCGTAGGCCTGCGCCAACGGCTCGGCGCCGGGCGGAAGCGCATTGCCCGCAAACAGCGCATTGCTCTCCGGTCGATCCAACAGGTCCGGGTCGAGCCCCAGGTCCCGCGCCAACGGACGATTGAAGAGCACCAGACGCGGTTCCCGAACTGGCGTAGGCGCCACCTTCCGATGGAGCGATGCGGGCAGGAGCGCGTACGAATGTTCCAGACGCCACCCGGCATCAAGGGAAGGGATCGGCGAGGCGGCAGTGGATTCGAGCATGTCGCCCCGTCATCGTAGCCAGTCCGTCAAGAACGCAAAGCGTGGAGCCCTGGGGATCGCTGTCACGGGCGAGGTGGGCCCGTGCCTGTTTCCGGCGGGTTCGGAGGCTTGATCGAGGGGAAACGGCGGGCCGTCCTGGGAGGATTTCCAACCGGCGCGGGGGCTTCGGGCGTCGCGATGCTCAGCGGATCGGAAGGACGGGGACGGTGGCTTGAATCCGGATCAGATCGCGGTCCGTTCCGCGCACCCCCTGGATCCCCTGGACCCATCCCCGGACGCGATCGGCCGAGTGAGTCGTCGATTCCAGCCAGCGCCACAATTCCGCGTGACCGTCGGCGAAGGTGAAGACCCCGCCCTTCTGGTGGCGGAGAGTCGGGTGATCGACCCACGACCAGACCCCCGGCTGCGTGATCACGAAGCGTGCGTTCTCGATGCTGCCCTCGTGTTCGTCGATGAACACGGACGCCTTGGAGGGAGGGGGGTCCTTGACGTCGGACAGTTTGTGCCAGCTCGTGCGATCGGCCGGATCGGGCGTGTCGTTCATGTAGGCGCTCATCGCGACGCTCCGGACCCTCGGGATCTTCCCCTGGTCGCGCACGGTCGAACGGTCCGCGGGGCATTTGTAGATCTTCGCGGAGCGGTTGTACGGGAAGAGGACGCCACGCTCGATGTTGGTGGTCGTGGTGTCGGTCCACGCGTTGCCGGCGATCCAGGTCTGACCGGTGGCGATCCAGCCCGCCCGTCCTCCGCCGGAAGTGGTGGCATTGGGCGGCAGGGCGTCGTTGAAATCATCCACGTACAACAGCCAGCAGAGCTGGAGCTGGCGGTAGTTGCTGAGGCAGGCGATCTGGGCGGCTTTCGCCTTCGCCCGGCCCAGCGCCGGAAGGAGCATCGACGCCAGGATGGCGATGATCGCGATGACGACGAGCAGTTCGATGAGGGTGAACCCGCGACGGGCCGGCGGTCCGCGGAAACCCATGACGGCTCCGTCCATGGGGCGGTGGGCGCGTTCTCCGGGGGCCCTTGCGGGATCCTGAAAACGTCGGCAACAACCACGGATGGCACGGAACACACGGAATGAGAGAGGGGCGCAAAGGGAGTCCCGTTCACCTTCCGAAGGGTGCCCACCACCCCTCCGAATCCCTCCCTTTCCGTGTGTTCCGATTCCTCCGTGGTTCAAACCGCCGTTTCCCGGTTGATGGGAGCGCCCTCTGGACGGGCTTCGGGTGGCGCTCACTTCTTTTTGAACTTCCAGGCCGACTGGAGCATGGCGGCGTCGTAGGGCGCGGCGACCACGCCGTCGGCGGCGAAGAGGAAGAGGGCGCACTTGTAGACGTGACCGGCGACGCTCGCGAGGTACATCCAGGCGATCAGACCGACCAGCCAGACGGCCGCGACGACGCCGATGATCCAAGCGTTTCCGACCATGATCGACAGCGTGACCGCTCCGCCGAGCAGCAGCACCGACGCGAGCGCGATCAGCAGATTGCCGAAGGTCAGCCCGGCATAGCCGATGAGCGCCTCGCCCCAGGTCCGTTTCAGCATGCGGGCGGACGCGCGGAGCATCGCCATCGGATTGACGCTCGTTTCTTCGCGGACGAGCACGGGGATGGCGAAAATCGACGTGACGCTCCAGGCAAGGCCGATGACTCGCGCGACCAATCGGCCGACGAGATCGAGCTTCTCCTCGATCGCCTTGATGATCAGCCCCACCACCCCGGCGAACAGGCTCCATACCAGGACCCCTTTCCATCGGGTGGCCGCGAACCGCAGCCCGCGCCCGATCGAAACCGGGTGTCCGCCGAGGGCGGCGAGGATTTCGTTGTAGAAAGCGACGTTGAAGTACGTGGCGACGAACATGGAGACGAAGTAGAGCAGCGCCAGGTAGGCCAAGGCCGCGGGCGTCAGCCCGACCCCGTCGGATTCGGAGTGGTCCGTTGGAGCGACCGCCGTGGCGAGCGAATCTCCGATCGACTGCCAATGCTCCGCCTCGAAGTAGGAATGACCCGTCGGTCGAAGGGCGATCGGGGCGATGAAGAACAAGGTGATGACCAGGGTGCAGGCCGCGATGACGATCGGAAACACCAGGAGCTTGGGGTTTTCCCGGATCACACGCACCGAACTCTTGAACAGAAGCCAGCTGCGCCGAAACCGGCCGGGTTTATTTTCGCGATCATTCATGGGGATTCCTGGGTTCTGGAGGACTCGGGCCGGCGTGGCGGTGATTCGTGCCGTTCAACGGCGGAAGGAACCACGGTCTTCGGGGGATACTGCCCCATGTCGGGTCGATGTCAGCACCGTTCTTTGCGTTGGTCCCGGCAACCTCGGATCACTTCGAGCAGGCGGGTGAGGTGGGCTTCGGGAGTCCAGGCGTGGGCGTGTTCCCAAGCGCCGTGGCGCAGGGTCCGCCAATGCGCAGGATCCTGGAGCGCCCGCACGATGGCGGCGGCGAGGGCGGCGGGTCGGGGGGGTGTTCCGACGGCCAGTTCCCCGGTCACTCCTGGAATCAGCCACTCGGGGATTCCGCCGGACGCGTAGCCGACCGAGGGAACCCCGAGACAGGCCGCTTCGAGGCCGACAAGGCCGAAGGGTTCGGGCCAGGTGCTCGGGACGGCCAGGAGATCGATGCCTGTCAGGATCTGGTTTCTTTGAGCGAGCGTGATCCACCCGAGCGCCTCGGTGGTGAGGCCTTTCCGATTCGCCTCCGCGAGAAGGCCGTCCCTTTCGCGCCCATCACCGGCGACCACCAGGTGAAGCGCGCGGCCCAGGGTCGCCTGCGCCTGAAGGAGCGCGGGAACGAGGTGATCCAGGCCTTTCTGAGGCGCGATCCGTCCGAGGAAGAGGATTCGGCCGGAGATTTGCCGTGGCTGAGGCGGGGAGGGACACGGGGCGACGCCGGGCGGGAATAGGGGAACCCGATGGATGCGCGCGGGATCGATTCCATTCCGTTCGAACTGGGACGCCACATAGCGGCTGGCGACGAGGATGGCCGCGTAGTGTTGGAGCGTTGCGCGTCGGCGGGCCTCGATCCGGTAGCGCTGGATCATGGTCCAGGGATTGAGCCCGCCGCAGCGAAACGGGAGGTAGACGGCGAGGCACGCGGGGCCGAACGCGCGCCCGCAGGGGATGATTTCACGGCCGGCGTGGCAGCGGGTGCCGCTGATGCAGATCCCGTAGTAATTGTGGGCGAAGAGGAGCGAGGGAAAAGAGCGGGCCAGTCGGTCCTCGAGGTCGGGGTCATAGAGCCCGTGGTTGTAGACCCAATCGGGGGCGAACGACCGGACGTCCGCGAGAACGGCGTCGATGGGACGCCCCCGGGCGGCGATGCGCGGGAAGCGAGGGCCTCCTTCCTGAACGAGACCGAGATCCGAGCCTTCGGGCGGCGAAGCGGAATCCTCGTAGAGGAGGGCGAGGGAATGGCCGGCCGCGTGAAGGTGCGGGAGGACGGACTGAAGGTGGGTTTCGACGCCGCCTCCGAAACCCAGTTGACGGGTCGCGACTAGGAGGCGCATGGGCCGTCCGGGGCCACGCGCTGGGTGTGGCGGATGTCGGTGGCCTCGTGCAGGTAGACGACCTCCTCGGCGATGTTCTTGGCGTGGTCGCCGATGCGTTCGAGGCGTTTGCTGATCGCCATGAGGTTGAGGCAGCGGGTGGCGTTCCCGGGGGATTCGACGATCAGGGTGGTGAGTTCGCGTTGGATCTGCTTGTTGAGTCCATCGACCTGTTTGTCGCGGGGAACGACGGCGCGGGCGCGTGTGCAATCGCCGGTGACGAAAGCGTCCAGGGCTTCGGCGAGCATCTCGGAAACCATCGCGGCCATGCGTGGGAGGTCGACGGGCGCCTTGAGCTGGGGTTCTCGATTGAGGTCGGCCGCGCGCCGGGCGATGGCGGTGGCTTCGTCGCCGACGCGTTCGAGGTCGTGGCTGATCTTCGTGGCGACCATGATGAGCCGGAGGTCGCGAGCGAGCGGCGCGCGCAGAAGAAGCTGGATGGCGAGTTCGTCGATGCCGACCTCGAGATCGTCGAGGAGCGAATCGTCCTCCTCGACCCGGCGGCCGAGTTCGTCGTCGCGTTCGACGACGGCGCCGACGGCGTTGCGGATCGAGTTGGCCGCGTAGCTGGCCATGGTGAGCAGTTGTTGCCGGAGGCCGTCGATGCTGGTTTCGAAATGGGTCATGGAAGCTCGGGAGATCGCGTCACTTCTTCGGAGTCGTCGTCATTCTCATCGTCGTCATCGCGAACGCGAGGGCGGTCAGCCGAAGCGGCCGGTGACATAATCCTCCGTCTGTTTCATGGAGGGATTGGAGAAGAGTTTGACGGTGTTGTCGTATTCGATGAGTTCGCCGTGGAGGAAGAAAGCGGTGTGATCGGAGATCCGGGTCGCCTGCTGCATGTTGTGGGTGACGATGACGATGGTGAACTCCTTTTTGAGGTTGAGGATGAGTTCCTCGATCCTGGTGGTGGCGATGGGGTCGAGGGCCGAGGCGGGTTCGTCCATGAGCAGGATTTCGGGACGAATGGCGATGGCTCGGGCGATGCAAAGCCGCTGCTGCTGGCCTCCGGAGAGCCCGAGGGCGCTCTGGTGGAGGCGGTCCTTGACCTCGTCCCAGAGGGCGGCGCCGCGAAGGGAACGTTCCACAACCTCGTCGAGGGTTCGCCGGTCGCGGGTGCCATGGAGGCGGAGGCCGTAGGCGACGTTCTCGTAGATGGATTTGGGGAACGGATTGGACCGCTGGAAGACCATGCCGACCCGTTTGCGGAGTTCGATGACGTCGACGTCGGGGCCGTAGATGTCCTCGCCGCCGATCGCGCACCGGCCGGCAACGCGCACGTGGTCGATGAGGTCGTTCATCCGGTTGAAGCAGCGGAGGAGCGTGGATTTTCCGCAGCCCGACGGTCCGATGAAGGCGGTGACGAGCCGTTCCTGGATGTCGATGGAAACGCGTTTGAGGGCCCGGGTCGGTCCGTAGAAGAGCTCGAGATCGCGGGTGACGATGAGCGGCGGCGGGGGGGCGGGAAGGGACGGTCCCGGACCGGCGGCGGGCGCGGGGATCGGGTTCAGCTGGACCGGTTGAAAGGGTGGCATGGCGAGGCGTGGCGTGGCGTGGTCCGTTATTGGGCGGAACGCAAAGAGCTCCGGATTCGGGCTCGGATGAGGACGGCGACGAGATTCAGCGAGAAGGTGAGAAGGAGCAGGACGACGACGGTGCCGAAAAGGATGGGGCGAGTCTGATCGACGTTGGGGGACTGGGTGGAGAGGACGTAGACGTGGTAGGCGAGATCCATGAACTGGTCGGTGACGGAACGGGGCGTGTCTTTCAGGTAGTACGCGGCGCCGGTGAACAGGATGGGGGCGACCTCGCCGGCGGCGCGGCTGATCGCGAGGATGCCGCCGGTGAGGATTCCCGGGAGCGCGTTGGGGAGGACGATGCGGCGGATGGTTTCGAGGCGGGTGGCGCCGAGGGCGAGACTGGCTTCGCGAAGGCCCGGGGCGATGGCTTTGAGGGCTTCCTCGGTGGCGACGATGACGACGGGGAGCGTCATCACGGCGAGGGTGAGGGACGCCCAGAGGAGGGCGGGTCGGCCCCAGCGCGGGGCGGTGTTTCCCGCGAGCGCGTCGAGGCCGCCGCCCAGGAAGCTGATGAAAAACCCGACGCCGAACAGGCCGAAAACGATGCTTGGGACGCCGGCGAGATTGTTGACGGCGCTCCGGATGACGCGGGTGAGAAGCGTGGCGGGATTGGCGTATTCGGTGAGGTAAAGGGCGGTGATGACCCCGACGGGAATGACGAAGACCGTCATGAGAATTACGCGGGCGGCGGTGCCGACCAGCATGGGGAAGATTCCCGCCGTGGTGGCGTCGAACAGGTCGCCGTCCGTTCCACCCACGAGGAAGCGCCACGAAATCTGTCCGCCACCCAGCCAGGCGAGGTAGGCGAGGATGACCGCGAGAAGCGCGAGGATCAGCGCCGCGCTCAACCCGGTGAGGGCGGTGAACGCGAAGGCGGAAACGTCGGTCCGGGCGCGGGCGAATCGGCGGGTCATGATCGGCCCTCGAAACTTCTTCGGAGCCGGTGCATGACGAGCTCGGCGACGACGTTGGTGGCGAAGGTGACGACGAAGAGGAGGGTGCCGAGGACGAACAGCATGCGGTAGTGGTGGCCTCCGACGACGGTTTCGCCGAGTTCGGCGGCGATGGTGGCGGTGACGGTGCGGGTTGGTTCGAACAGGTTGGCGGAGAGGAACGCGGCGTTGCCGCTGGCGATCAGCACGACCATGGTTTCTCCGATGCAACGTCCGAATCCGAGGACGACCGCGGCGAAGAGGCCCGGGAGGGCGGCCGGGACGACGATGCGCCAGGCGGCGGACCAGCGGGACGCGCCGAGGGCGAGGGCGGCCTGGGTGTAGGAGCGGGGCACGCTGGTCAGGGCGTCCTCCGCGATCGAAAAGATGAGGGGGATGCCGGCGAGGGCGAGGGCGAGTCCGGCGAGGCCCGCGTTCAGCCGGTACTGGAGGCCGAGCGCGGATTGGAGGGCGGAGGCGAGGACGATGGCGGCGAAGGCCCCGAGCACGACGGACGGAATGGCCGAGAGCATCTCGATCGCGGGTTTGATCCATTCCTTGACCCAGGGTCGGGCGAGTTGGGAGACGTAAATCGCGGCGCCGATGGCGATGGGAACCGCGACGAGCAGCGCGACGAAGGTGGTCTTGAGGGTGCCGGCGACGAGCGGGACGATGTTGTACTTGTGAATGCGAGAGACGGGTTGCCAGACATAGGCGGGGCGGTCGTAGTCCGTCCACTGATGAGGCCTCAGGAGGTAGCGCCACGCGACGGTGTTGATCTGGGCGTCGCGATCCGTGGGGGTTTCCCTGGCGGCTTCGATTCGAACCTCCATGAGGGCCCGAAGCGTCTCGCGGTCCATGCCGGCGAACTCGGACGGAGTCAGCTCGAGGTATTCGCGGAGGCGTTCGGAGGGAAGCCGATCGAGGGCTTCCACGGGGAGGGTCGTGGTCTCCTGGTCGGCGGCGCTGCTGAGGCGGCCGGTGAGGATCGGAAGCGCTTCGCGGCCGATGAAGAGAAAGATGAGGAACACCATCGCGATGGCGGTGAGGGAGATCGCGAAGATCAACCTTTCGGCCAAAAACTCGAAGGGCCGGCTGCGTCCGGAGCGGATGGACCGCCAGTCGGCGGGGGTTCGGCCGAGCGGATTGGGGACCGGATGGGTCACGGGTGGGAGCCTAGGCGGGGGCTGACCAAGCGCCAATGGGCAATCGGCGGGGGTGAGCGCGTGGGGCGCATCTCCATCTTGTAGGTGGTCCCGGACGGTCGGGGTCGGGGTCGGTCTCGGTCTCGGTCTTGGTGTCGTTCAGGGTCCCGGGCGTGGTCCTCATCGGCGCCGGAGGAGGTTGGGGGGAAGGGGATAGTAGCCGACCGCCCTGACGATCGCCTGCCCCGCCGGGCTTCGGACCCATTCGAGGAACTGCCGGATCTCGCCGGTTTCCTGCTGGGGATTCAGGTAGACGTACAGTTGGCGCCACATCGGGTAGCGTTGGGCGACGACGGATTCCTCGGTGGGCGCGATGGCCGGGGCGCCACGGGACGGAGCAATACTGAGGATCCGGGTCCCGGTCCCGAACGCGGCTCCGCCGTAGCCGATGCCGTTCGGGTCCTCGGTGACCTGTTGGATCACCTGGGCGGTGCCGGCGAGGGTTTGCGTCCGCGCCGCGAAGTCACGTCCGAGCAGGACGTGTTCCTTGAAGAATTCGTAGGTGCCCGAGCTGTTCTCACGGCTGTAGACGATGATGGGGGCGTCGGGTCCACCGATTTCGTTCCAGCGCGTGATGCGACCGGTGAAGATATCCCGGAGGTCCTCGAGGCAGACGGATTCGAGCGGGTTGCTCGAATGGACGAAGATGGACAGCCCATCGAGCGCCACCGCGTATTCCTTCGGATTCCGGCCGAACGCCTTGATGCATTGTTCGCGTTCCTTCGCCCGGATTCCGCGGGAGGAACTGGCGATGTCGGTCTGGCGGTTCTGAAGCGCGGCGATGCCGGTTCCCGAACCGCCTCCGGTGACCTGGATCTTGGTGTCGGGATGGGTTCGCATGAATTCCTCGGCCCACTTCTGGCCGAGGATGACCATCGTGTCGGATCCCTTGATGGTCACGGTTCCGGCGAGGAGGGCGGCCGAGGAAGCGACGAACACGGCGAGGAAGCCGGCGATACGGAGGACGGGACTCATCGGATTCATCGGACTGATCGGGGGATTCATTCGAAGCGAAGACGGGAATTGGGCGCCGACACGACGGAGCGAGCGTACGGGGCTGGGAGCGGGTTTTGGAATGCGAATGGGAGTCGGATGGGCGTCGCGCGGTCGGGAAGGATCTTCCTCGGATCGGATCCTGCAACGTTCGTGTCGCGGAAACGTGTCGGTAATGTGTCGATTGGGTGAGGAACGGGAAGTGACGGCGGACGCGATCAGGAACAACGCCATGGTTCGCAAAGAGTTGGGAATGTGTCGGGACTGGCACGTGACGATTCCGGCGTGGCTTGGGTAATCTGTCGGGGCCGCGCGATTGCCCGATTCCAGGAATTCCGGCAGTGTGCGGCCGAACTCCCCCAATATGTTTTCCCTCCAACGACTTCTCGCCAAAGACGACTTGTTTCTGGACCTGCTGGAAGCTTGCGCCGACGAGGCGAAGGCCAGTGTGAAGAGTCTCACGTTGATCCTGAATGGCGATTCACAGCTGGCGAATCTGGATGTTTTTCTAGGCTCCGAACGGCGGGAAAGGAAGCTGCTCAAGGAGATTGAGGAGAAGTTGGTCCGGACGTTCATCACCGGTCTGGAGCGGGAGGATATCGAGGGATTGTCACGGGCGCTCTACAAGCTGGTGAAGACCACGGACAAATTCGCGAACCGGTACCGTTTGGTGAGTGATCTGGTGCAGGGGGTGAACTTCAAACCGCAATCCGCGCTGATCGAGCAGGCGGTCTCGATTCTCGGCGAAATGATTCGCGACCTGCGGAAGCTGCCGCCGCTCGAGCGGGTGAAGGAATTGAACGACCGGCTCGAGGCGACGGAGGACGCCGCGGACAAGGTGGTCGACGGTCTGGTGCGCGATCTTTACCACGCGAATCTGCCCCCGGGACAGTTCCTGGCCCGGAAGGACCTGTACGACCTCCTGGAGAAGCTGGTCGACCGTTGTCGGGACGTCGGGGCGATCGTCACCCATATCGTGCTCAAGAACTCCTGACCGCCATGACGCTCATTGTCTGCGTCATCCTGGTGGCGCTGGTGTTCGAGTACATCAACGGGTTCCACGACACGGCGAATTCGATCGCGACGGTGGTCGCGACGAAGGTGCTGACGCCGCGCCAGGCGGTGGTCCTGGCGGCCGTCACCAATCTCGCGGGCGCCCTGAGCGGCGCGGCGGTGGCGAGCACGATCGGAAAGGGTTTGGTCGACATCACCTATGTGACGTCCGCCACCATCCTCTGCGGCCTGATGGGAGCGATCGCCTGGAATCTGCTGACCTGGTGGAAAGGATTGCCGTCGAGTTCCAGTCACGCGCTGATCGGCGGCCTGGTGGGGTCCACGCTCGCTGCGGCCCAGAACAACTGGGGCGTGGTGAAGTTTGTTGAGACCACCACGAAGACGATCACGTCGGTGGATCCCGCGACGGGCGCCGCGGTGGCGCGGACGGTGGAGGTCCAGGGTGGCCTCCTGCCGAAGGTGATCATCCCGATGTTCACCTCACCGATCCTGGGGGTGCTGATCGGCTTCGCGGTGATGGGCCTCCTGTATGTCGGTCTCCGCAATTGGTGGCCGCGCCGGGTCAACTCTGTTTTCGGACGGGCCCAACTCCTCAGCAGCGCCTGGATGGGTTTCAGTCACGGGCTCAATGATGCTCAGAAAACGATGGGCATCATTGCACTGGCGCTGGTTGCCGCCACCACGAGCGGGGCATTCGACCATCTGCCGTCGTTTCTGAGCTTCCTGAAGAGTCCCGCCCCGGCGGAAGGCCAGGTGCTCCATGTGGCGGCGTGGATCAAGGTGGTTTGCGCCCTCACCATGGCGGCGGGCACCTACGCCGGAGGCTGGCGGATCATCAAGACGCTGGGTCACAAAATGGTGAAGCTGCATCCGGTCCACGGATTCGCCGCGGAAACCACCGCCGCCACGATCATCGGTATCGCCAGCCACTGGGGGATTCCCCTCTCGACGACCCACGTGATCTCCTCGGCGATCATGGGCGTGGGCGCCGCCAAGAGTGTGAAGGCGGTGAAGTGGTTCGTGGTCGAGCGCATGCTCTGGGCCTGGATCTTCACCATCCCGGTCACCGCCGGCCTGGGTTACTGCATGGTCCGCCTCATGAATTGGTTCTCGTGAACGAACCGTCGACCCGGCCCCGGCGCGCCGCGGCGGAACGCCGACCTTGGGTCGACGTGACTCGGGAAAGGCGCCCGACCGGTCGAAACGCCGCGTTCCAAGCGAAGCGGCGGGCCCGGCGGATGGCCGGAAGGATCCCGGGGCGAAGCCCGGTCAAGGAGCCGTCTTCGAGGCGAGGCGCAACGCCAGGAGCTGTCGTTGGTCGCGGAGGTACAGAGTGCCTCCGGCGTAGGCCGGATGGCTCCAGGTCTTGCCGCAAACTTGGTCGCGGCCGAGTTCGCGGTACGCGGCCGGATCCGCCTCAATCAGGACGAGCTGGCCGCTCTCGCTGAGGACGAGCAGCCGGTCCCCGGACGCGATCGTGGCCGAATAGCCGGTGAGCGGTTTTTCGCCGAATCCCCGACGGGTCCATCGCGTCGTTCCGGTGGCCGCGTCGAGGCACACGAAATCCCGGTCGGGACCCTGCCCGTAGAGGTGCCCGTCCACGAGGACCATGGTGGCCAGGCTGGTCTTGAGCTGGGGTTGCGCCCAGCGCTCGGCCGCGGTTTGCCGGGATTCCTGGTCCGGGTGGGCGGCGACACGAAAAGCGCGCGTTCCGATCGTGTGGGAGGAGACCACGAGGGTGTCGCCATCGAGGATCGGGGTGACCGCGTGGCGGTTTGCGTGGGTTTTCAGCGGGATTCGCCAGAGTTCGGTGCCGCGGTCGGCATCGAGTCCAAGCAGGGCGAAGGCCGTGTACGCGACCACTTCGGTGCGACCCGCGATCCGGGCCGTCATCAGGGCGGCGTAGGCCGCCTCGTCATGGCCCGCCCGCCAGAGTTCGCTGCCTGAGCGCTTGTCGAAGCAGACGATCGTCGCGCCGTTCGTGGAACCGACCGAGACGGCGATGCGATCCCCGACGATGACGGGAGCGCCCGTGTTGCCCCGCCGACGCGCGGCGGCGTCGGCCTGGTCGTTGCCGCCGAGGAACGCGACCTCGTAGTCGCGGGTGAAGCTGAAGCCCCAAAGCCGCCGGCCATCGCTCTGATCGAGGCACGCGAATTCGCCTTGGAGGGACTGGACATAGAGCCGGCCGTCGTCGGCGACGGGGGTGCACCGCGGGCCCGAGCCCCATTCATCGCCGCCCGATGGCGCGAACGGATTCTTCCAGACGGGTTCGCCGGTACGCGCATCGAGCGCGTGGGCGACTTCGCGGCCGGCTTCCTCGTCGAGGTGGAAGAGGCGGTCGCCGACAACGACGGGGCTGGCGAAGCCCGGGCCGACATTACGCCGCCAAAGCGGTTCGCGACCGGCCGGGAGCGTGCTGGGAAGCGACTCATCCGGCGCGGCGTGGCCGTCGCGGGCGGGGCCCCGCCATTGGGGCCAGTCGCCGGCCACGACGGCGGGGCCGGAAAGTAGAAGGTTGGAAGTGAAAGTGAGAGTGATTGCGGCGAGGCGGGCGGCGTCCGCGAGGCGGACCCCGGACCCCCGGGCGCCGCGGCGGACCTGGGTTGGGTGTCGGTGTTCCATGGCGGTGTCCGTGGCACGGGCTACCAGTCGCCGTCGACCAGCAGCGAGGTGATGTTCCGGGCGAGATTGGCGGCGGCGAGGGGCATTGCCTGCCGTTCGGCGCTGGGGAGATCATTGACGACCCGCAGCATCGTGTGGCCGCGGACCTCGCGGTCGAGGATCGTGCGGCCGGAGCCGCGTTCGACGGCCTTCACGTGGGCGACCATTTCGAACGCGTAATCGCGGAGCGTCCTCGTATCGCGGGCCTGAAAACTCTGCTCCTCCCGGATCAGGTCCTGGACCACGCCGGTGAGGATGACATCGCCCTCGCCGTGGGTGGCGAGTTCGAAGGTGCCCTCCTGCTGGAGTTGGGAGCGGAGGGCGGAGGCGACGGTTTCGGTGACGCGCGGTTCGAGCGTGGCGTTGGAGAACGGGCGGATGGTGATGGAACGGCTTCCGGGGGCGACCCCGCTCGATGGGCCCATCCGGTAGGCGCAACCGGGAAACGCGGCCAGAAACGCGAAAAGAACGGTTGCGAAGGCGGCGCTTCGGGAAAGGAAGAGGGACGAGGATGGGGACGGGGACGGGGACGTTGGCCGGGCGGTGGACGCCGGGCCGTGAGACCTGGCAGGAGCCGGGGTCACGCGGCCGGATCCGGGTGCCGGTCGATGGCTCATGGCGGCGTGGCGGTCGGGGTGTTGGTGGACGCGGGCGGGGTGGCGGCGGGCGGCGCGGAGTCCGGGGCGTTGACCCGGGCCCGTTTGGCGCTGAGGTCGGCGATGCGGACGCGGGCCTCCTCGGCGACCGGAGCATTGGGTTCCTTGACGAGGCGGGTGTAGAGATCGACGACCTCGTTGTAGTAGATGAGGGCTCCGTCGTAGCGGCGGCGTTTCTCGTAGTAC
The DNA here is from genome assembly GCA_050250555.1 of Limisphaerales bacterium. Taxonomy (GTDB): domain Bacteria; phylum Verrucomicrobiota; class Verrucomicrobiia; order Limisphaerales; family CAIMTB01; genus CAIMTB01. Next base: position 33,886 of record JBFWOK010000019.1, on the reverse strand, counting down.
CGGGCGATGTTGTAGCTGCCGCTGGCCTGGACGCGGTACAACTCGACGATGCGACTTCGGCATTCGGCGATGCGGGGGTCATCCGGATACAGGGCCATGAAATCGGTGAACGAATTGATGGCCTTGCCGGCGGCGCTCTGATCGTACTCGGCCTCCTCGGCCCGCTGGAGGTGGGCCATGCCGGCGCGGAAGAAGGCGTCGGACGCGACTTCCGGCTGGTCGTTGTAGCGGTCGGCGGCGCGTTCGTAGGCCCGGACGGCGAGTTCCCATTCCTTCTGTTTTTCGCGGGCGGCCGCGATGTTCATCTGGGCCTTGGGGGCGACCTGGCTGTAGGGCCCGTTGCGGATGAGTTTCTCGTACATCTCGACGACCTTGTCGCGATCGGGTCCGGCGGGGATGAAGCCCCAGAGGTAGAACCACTTGCCGTTGAGGTAGAGGGTGGCGATGTCGAACTGGCGCTGGAGGACCTCGTCGTAGTTCTCGAGTTTGGGATAGCGTTCGATGAGGGTCTGGTAGGCCTTGAAGCCGCGGTCGGGGCGGCCGCGTTCCTCGTAGGAACGGCCGACGAGGTACTGGGCCTGGGGCGTGAAGTCGGAGAGGGGCCAGACCCGGGTGACGCGCCGGGCGGCTTTGGACGCGAGGCGGAACTTGCCTTCGTCGAAGGCCTTCTGCGCGACTTCGAGCTGGTCCTTGGCGCGGTTGCGCTGCCAGCGGGCGCCGCCTTCGGGTTCGTAGGACCAGCCCTCGCCGGGGCGGTAAATGAGTGGAGCCGGGGCCCGCTGTGGCAGGAAACACAGCGCGGCGAGCAGCATCAGGACGCTCCACGAGCGAAAGCGCATGGCGGTCACGCTAGGGAACCGCCTTGGGGCGCGTCAACGGAGCATATCGCGGTCATCGCGTTCTCCGCGGGCCTTCAAGGCGTCACGGGGAGTCGTTCGATCGTGGCCGGGCCGGAGGTGAGCACGCCCTGTTCCTTGTAGGGTTTCAGCAGGAAATGCGTGGCGGTCGAGATGACGCCCTGGATCGTCGAGAGCTTTTCGGAGACGAAATGGGCCACTTCCCGGAGGTTGTTGCCAACCACGATGACGAGGAGGTCGTAACCGCCCGACATGAGGTAGCAGGATTCGACCTCGGAATACTTGGAGATGCGGTCCGCGAGCCGGTCGAAGCCGCCGCCGCGTTCCGGCGTGGTTTTGACCTCGATCACGGCGCGGACGATGTCCCGGCCGAGCTTTTCCTCGTTGAGGACGGTTCGGTAGCCGAGGATGACCCGATCCTGCTCATACGCCTGGATCCTGGCGGTGACGTCGGACTCGGACGTGTCGAGCAGGGCGGCCAGTTGGGAGGGCTTCAGGGCGGCGTTGTCCCGGATCAGTTTCAGGAGTGGATCCACGCGCGGGAGCCTAGGGGAACGCCAGCCCGCTGTGGAGCCCCAAAACCCCGCGTAGGAAACCACGAAGCGCACGAAGAGCACGAAGGGAGAGGCGGAAGCGAGTCCCTAAAAAGGGGTCAGTTCTTGTTAATGTCGCCTTGTGCTTTGGGGATTCGTCGCGGCCGGGGCAGAGGTGTTGTCAATAACAAGAACCGACCCCTTGGTTGGGCGCGGGAAGCCCGCTTGAGACCGGCGCGTCGAGACGGCAGGATGGGCCGGGCATGGCAACAGCGATTCCAGGAAGCGATGCGGGCGGGATGCGGGACGATCTCCCGACCGGCCGTCCGGCGGTGTTTCTGGACCGCGACGGGACATTGAATGTCGAGAGGAACTACCTGAGCGATCCGGCGCGGTTGACCCTGTTGCCGGGGGTTCCGCAAGGCCTGGTTCGTTTGAGGGACGCCGGATTCCTCCTGTTCGTGGTGACAAACCAGTCGGGCATCGGGCGGGGCTACTACAGCGAGGCGGACATGCACGCGGTGAACCGGCGCTTGGAGGCGTGGGTGCGCCCCGACGGGATCCGGTTCGAGCATATCTACTACGCGCCGGAAGCGCCGGAGGCCCCGAGTCGCGGGCGGAAGCCTTCGCCGCAGTTTCTTTTCGATGCCCGCGACACCTACGGGGTGGATCTGTCGCGGAGTTTCCTGATCGGCGACAAACTGGCCGATCTCGAGTGCGGTTGGAACGCGGGCGTCCGGGCGAGCGTGCTGGTGCGAACCGGATATGGACGGGAGACGGAGGCGGCGCATCCGGAGGCGGTGGCGCGGGCCTGGGTTGTGGATGACCTGCCGGGGGCGGCGGACCGGATCTGCGCGGTGACGGGCGGACCGCGGCTTGCGGGGCGGTCCGGGGAAGCCTAGGAATCGCGCATGTCACAACGAGCCGAAGAAGGCCGGGAAGGCCGAGGGATGCCCCGCCGGGTCGTGGGCCTGGTGCCGGCGCGGTTCGCGTCCACGCGTTTCCCCGGGAAACCGCTTCACCTGATCGCGGGAAAACCCCTGATCCAACACGTCGTGGAACGGTGTCGGATGGCGCGGTCCCTGTCGGATGTGATCGTGGCGACGGACGACGAGCGGATCGCGTCGGTGGCGCGGGGGTTCGCCAGGGTGGAGATGACCCGGGCGGAGCATCCGAGCGGAACGGATCGGATCGCCGAGGCGGCCGGGCGTCTCGACTGCGACGCGGTGGTGAACATTCAGGGCGACGAACCCCTGATGGATCCGGCGGTGATCGACGCCGTGGCGGGCGCGCTCGCGGATGCGCCGATGTCGACGGCGGCGGCGGCGCTCGGGGCGCCGGAGGATTTTGAGAATCCGAACGTGGTGAAGGTGGTGGTGGGTCGGACCGGGCGCGCGCTCTATTTTTCGCGACGGACGATCCCGTACCTTCGGGACCTGGCGGGCGCCCCGGTGAGGGAACAGCTGGGGGGGTATCCGTTTCTGAAGCACCTGGGGATTTACGGCTTCCGGAAGGAGACGCTGCTCCGGTTGGTGGGTTTTCCCGTGTCGGGTCTGGAGGCGGCGGAACGGCTCGAGCAACTGCGGGCCTTGGAGAACGGCATCGACATCCAGGTGGTCCGGGTCGAGCACGAGAGCCTGGGTGTGGACACTCCCGAGGACGCGGTCCGGGTGGAGGCGATCCTGAAGGGGGCGCGATGAGTGGTCGGGCGCCGGAGACGTGTCCCAACTGTGGCGGGGACATTCCACGCGGCGCTCGGGCCTGTCCGGAATGTGGCGCGGACGAACGGACGGGATGGTCGGATCAGGCCGTCGTCGACCGTCTGGATCTTCCTGGTTCCGAGGACTTTGATCACGACGAGTTTGTGCGGCGTGAATTCGGAGGCTCCGGTCGGGGCCGATCGGGAATTCCTTCTTGGGTGGGGTGGGTGGCGCTGGGACTGCTGGCCGCGTTGCTGGCGGGAGTTTTCCTGTGAAAGGACGCGTTCCCGCCGATTGATGTGCCATAAAAAACACAGTTTCCTTGTGGACGATCGATCCGCACCATCCGCACCCCGCATCATGAGACGGACGGGTCAGCGACATTTTGTTGGCCCGGGGCGGGGTATTGGATAGGCGGCAGTCGGGAAGGCGATTCGGAAGGCATGCGGCAATTCACGACCATCGCGGTGAACGCGTTCATGGAGCTGGTGCGCCAGACGGTGTTCCTGGTGCTCATGACCGCGTCGTCGGCGTTCATCGTGTTCCTCGCGAACGTGTATTACTTCGCGCTGGGCGATGATCCCAAGATGACGAAGGACAGCATCCTGGCGGTGATCTTCCTGGCCGGGCTGTTTGGCGCGGTGCTGAGCGCCGCGGCTTCGGTGGCCCACGAGATCCGGTCGGGCACGGCGCTCGCCGTCCTTTCGAAGCCGGTGGGACGCGCGAAGTTCCTGACGGCGAAATTCGTGGGCGTGGCGGCGGCGCTGACGCTGTTGACGTACGTGAATCTCGCCTCGGCGCTGACCGCGAGCAAACTCGCCTTCACGTCCTACGGCGAACCGAACCTTCCCGCGCTGGGGATTTTTTACGGCGCGATGGTGCTGGCGTTCGCGATCGGCGGTTTCAACAACTTTTTCCTGAACCGCCCGTTCGTTTCGGACGCCGTGATGGCGCTGGCGGCCACCACGACGGTGGCGTTCTTCGTGATCAATGCCATGGAGACGCGGTTCATGTTCGCCGAGGGCTTCGAGAGCCGGGCGGATCCCCGGCTGATCCCGGCGGTGCTCCTCATCCTGTTCGCGCTTTGGATGCTGGCGGGTCTGGCGATCGCCTGCGCGACGCGGTTGGACCTGATCCCGACGCTCGCGGTGTGTTCGGCGGTCTTCCTTCTCGGCTTGATGTCGGACTACCTGTTCGGGCGGCATGCGGAGCCGGCGTGGCGGACGTACTCGAGCAGGACGGAGGATTTGCAGGCGTCCCCGTGGACCGATTCCCAGCGTGAACTGCTCTCCACGGTCGTGAAGCGTCACGATGCGAACGAGTCGGGGCGGCTCGACCCGGGGGAGGCGGCGTCCCTGACGGCGGACGAGCTGCGCTCGATGAAGGCGGCCGGGCTGATGGGATCGCTCTGGGCGCGGGTGGCGTACACCGTCGTGCCGAACTGGCAGCTCTTCTGGATGGCGGACGCGTTGAAGGGGACGAATTCGATTCCGACGGCGTACGTCTGGCGCGCGTTCGTCTATATGGCGTGCTACCTGGCGGCGGCGCTCGCGCTGGCCCTGTTGTTGTTCGAGAACCGGGAACTGACCTGACTTGACCTGATCCGACCCGAACTGAGCTGAACTGGACTGAACTGAACTGAACCGGGCGGATCGATAGAAGAACTGATTCCACTTGATTTGATATGCGTCAGAATCTCACGCGGATCGGGTTGTTGAACCTGGTGATGCTCCTGATCGCCGGGGCGTCCGGGCTCTTTCTGGCCCGGCAGGGCGGCTCGTTCGCCGGCCAGGCCGGGATGGTGTTCCTGGGGACCGGCCTTCTGGTCGCCATCCTCAGCTGGTTCCAGATGCGGCTCGAGGAACGCGAGCGCCTGGAGAAGCTCGAACTCGAGGAACTGGCGCGCTCGGCGAAGGGCTCGACCCTGTTCGACACCGGGGACGCTGAGATCTTTCCGGCGCAGCGCGCCCGGGAGCAGTTCGAGCGGTTCATCGTGCCCGCGGGGACGGTGGTTCTTTTCCTCATCCAGGCGGCGGCCTCGGTCGGTCTGTGGCTATGGCTTCAGAAGGAGTTCCCGGCGAAACTGGGGCAGCCCATGCTCCTGATGGCGCTGTTCGGGATGTTCTCCCTGATGCTCCTGCTGATCGGGAAATACGGGGTGAAACTCGCCCAACTCGACAACCAGCGACTGCTCCGACCGGGTTCGGCTTATGTCCTGCTCGGCGCGGCCGTCTCCTTCCTGGTGGCCTTGGGGATCGGCGCCGTGGAAGCGGGGTTCCCCAAGGTCGACTTGTTTCTCGCCCGCGCCTTCGCGGTCCTGTCCGGTGTTGCCGCCGTGGAGACGCTCGCGACGCTCGTGCTCGAGGTCTACCGGCCCCGGGTCCGGGGACGGGTGGACACCCGGGTCATTTACGAGAGCCGGCTGGTCGGGCTGCTCGGACAGCCCGCGGGCCTGTTCAGCACGATGGCCCAGGCGCTCGATTACCAGTTCGGATTCAAGGTCTCCGACACCTGGTTTTACCAGTTTCTCCAGCGCGCGGCGGGCGCCATGGTGCTGGGTCAGCTCGCGGTCCTCCTGCTCTCGACGTGCGTCGTGTTCATCGACGCCGGCGAGGAGGCGTTGCTCGAGCGGAACGGCAAACCGGTCGCCGGCCGCGAAGTCCTCGGCCCCGGCGTCCATTTCAAGGCGCCTTGGCCCATCGACGCGGTGTACCGGGAACGGACCCTGGAGGTGCGAAGCTTTATCATCGGCCTCATCCCCGACACGGACAAAGCGCACGAACGCACGATCCTCTGGACGGTCAAGCACTCCGAGGAGGAGTACAATCTGCTCGTCGCCAGCCGGGAGGCGGCCGCGCCCAGGGTCGACGGACAGGAGCAGGCGCCCCCCGTGAACCTTCTGACGGTGAGCATCCCGGTGCAGTACCAGATCAAGGATCTCCGCGCCTGGGCCACCGGCCACGCCAACGCGACCAATCTCCTCGAAAAAATCGCCAGCCGGGAGGTCGTGCTCTACCTCGTGGGAGTCGACTTCTTCGAGATGATGTCGGTGGCCCGGGAACGGGCGGCGCTCGAATTGAAGCAGCGGATCCAGAAGGAGGCCGACGCCCGCAATCTCGGCGCGGACATCCTCTTCGTCGGCCTGCAGGACGTCCATCCGCCGGTGAAGGTCGGCGGCGATTTCAACGCGGTCGTGGCCGCGATCCAGGAGAAGGAGGCCATCATCGAGAATTCGCGCAGCTACGCGCTGACCAATGTCATTCTCGCCCGGGCGGAGGCCACCAATCGCGTGCGGGCCGCCGAGGCGTACCGGACCCGGGTGATCGCCGACCAGTTCGCGCGCGCCGCGCAGTTCACCAACCAGTTCCTCGCCTACCAGCAATCGCCGCGTGTTTTCTCGGAACGAGCGTACCTGACGTCGCTCGCCCTTGGAGCGCGCCAGGCGCGGAAGATCGTCATCACATCCACCAACGCCCAGGACACCCTGTTCCTGAACCTCGAAGACAAGCTGCGACCCGACCTTCTCGATGCCGTCGTCGAGCCCCGCCGCTGAGCCGCCAACCCCCCGTTCCCCCCTTTTTGATTTCAGAGTCCATCCGCATCGCAACGACATGAAGACCAGTCGACTGAATCTCGTCATCGGCACGCTGCTGCTGGGATTGTTCCTGCTGCTGCTGTTCCTCTTCCAGGTCCGCCAGACCGAAGTGGCCGTCGTCACCACGTTCGGCAAGGCCACCCGGCCCATCACCGAGCCGGGCCTCTACCTCAAATGGCCCTGGCCCATTCAAAAGGTGACCAAGCTGGATCGCCGCCTGCAGCCGTTCGAGGGCAAGTTCGAGGAAACGTTCACCCGGGATTCCCGCAACCTGCTGATCATGGTGTTCACCGGGTGGCGCATCGATGATCCCGCGTTGTTCTACAGCCGCTTCGCCGGTGGCTCCATGATCGAGGCCGAACGAAGCCTCGAGAACATCGTCCGCAACCACAAGAATGCCGCGGTCGGCCGCCACAGCTTCGCCGACTTCATCTCCACCCGGTCCGAGGACCTCAAGTTCGACGAGATCGAGAAGGAGATCCTCGAAGGCGTTCAGAAGGACGCGAAAACCCAGGGTATCCAGGTCGAGATCGCCCGGATCAAGCGCCTGGGAATTCCCGAGAGCGTCACCGAGAAGGTTTTCGACCGCATGCGCGCCGAGCGCGCGAAGGAAGTCGCCCGTCTGAAGGCCGAAGGCGAAAAGGAGGCCATCACCATCCGTTCCGAGGCCGACCTCGTTCGGGACAAGTTGCTCGCCGAAGCCGACGCCCAGGCGACCCGGATCCGGGGCGAAGGCGATGCCGAGGCGGCCAAGTCGTTCTCGGTCTTTCAGCAGAATCCAGAGCTGGCGATTCTGATCCTGAAACTCAACGCCCTCGAATCCACGCTGAAGGAGCGGGCCACGCTCATCGTCGACCCGCGCACACCGCCCTTCGACCTCCTCGTGAAGCCGGCAGACGCGCCCCACGCGGAATCCGAACAACACTGAGCCCAGCCCGCGATGAGCGCCGATAATCCCAAGAAGCCGGGCTCCGGGCCGAGTCCGGACCCCAAAAGTGGCGGGAACACCGCCTCGGGGCAGGGGCCCAAGGGCGAACACGAGCACGGTCACGACCAGGGTCACGGTCATACGCACGACCACGCCCACGGCCATGACCACGGATCGCACTCTCACTCTCACTCCCACTCCCACGAGCCCGGGCCGGCTTCTGGACTCGGTCTCGGACTCGGTCTCGGAGGCGGTGCCCCTCAGAGGAACGAGCCGACTCCGGCGTCAACGGGTCCCCAGGCTTCCGAGGACGCCGGATCCGTGGCGCTGGCCGAGGCGTTGCAAAGCAGTTTCGTCATCGTCCGTGTCCTGCTCGCGGGCCTGGTGATCTACTTCCTCGCGAGCGGCGTGTTCACCGTGACCTCCCAGGAGCGCGCGATCGTGCTGCGCTTCGGCAAGCCTGTGCGCACCGCGGGCCAGGTCGAGGTGGAACCCGGCCTGCACTGGGCGTTCCCGTACCCGATCGACGAGGTGATCAAAATGCCCGTCGCCCAGTTGCAGAATGTCCAGTCTTCCGTGGGCTGGTACGCGGTCACGCCCGAGCAGGAACTGGCGGGGATCGTTCCCGATGCCGGGAACTCGCTGAGCCCAGCCACCGAGGGGTACGCGATCACCGCGGACGGCAACATCATCCACGCCCGCGCCCTGGTCCGATACCGGATCACCGAACCGCTCAAATTCTTCCTCAACCATCGGGACGGCGCCTCGGCGATGACCAACGTTCTCGACAACGCCCTGACCTTCGCGGCCGCCCGGTATCGCGTCGACGACGCGCTCCGTCGCGACGTGGCGGGGTTCAAGGAACTGGTGCTTCGCCGCGTGAACGACCTGGTCGCCGCCCATGACCTGGGTGTGACGATCGAGCCCAGCGACGTCGTCGTCGCCCCTCCGCGCCAGGTGAAGACCGACTTCGACGCCGTGCTCTCCGCCGAAGCCGAACGTTCCAAGGCGATCAGCGAATCCCAGGGGTACGCCAATCGCGTCGTCAACGAGGCCCGCGGCCAGGCGACCGCCCGCATCAACTCGGGTGAAACCGACCGGAACCGGATGGTCCAGGCGGTGTCCGCCGAGGCCCAGCAGTTCACCAGCCTGCTCCCCGAGTACCGCAAGAACCCGGAGTTCTTCCGGGACCGGCTTGTGGTCGAAACCGTGCGACGGGTGTATACCAACGCTCAGGACAAGTTCTTCGCGCCCCTTGGAGCCTCCGACGAACTCCGCCTGCAACTGAACCGAGAACCCGCGAAGCTGGAGAAGAAGACCCTGTTCTGATCCGGACGCCCTCACTCCGCAACGCATAGCCTCGCCATGCAAGTCACCTCCCTCTTGAACCGGCAGGAGCCGAAATCCGGCCAGCCTCACGATCACGGCCACGATCACCCCCATGGTCATGATCACGACCATGCCCACGGCGAATCGTGCTCCTCCTGCGCCCACGATCATTCGCACTCCGAAGTGAAGCTGACCCAGGTCGTGGTCGGCCTGCTCTTCGTGATCAACGGATTCCTCGTCGAATGGTTCTTCGACCGCGGGACGATGGCCGCCGACGCGTCCGCCATGATCGGGGCCGTCATCCTGGGCTGGCCGATCGTCCGGACCGCGATGAAGGACCTGCGCGCCGGGCGCTTGAGCACCAACGAACTGGTCGCGCTCGCCGTCATCGCCTCGTTCGCTTCCGGCAACTACCGCGAGGCCGGCATGGTCGCGTTCTTCATGCTGATGGGTGAGATCATCGAAACCCGCACCGCCGACGGCGCCCGGAAATCCATCGAGTCCCTCATCAAACTCACACCCACGAAGGCCCGGCGCCTCCGGCCCGACGGTCGCGAGGAGGAAGTCGCCGTCGCGGACCTCCAGGTCGGCGACGTCATCCGGGTCCGACCCGGCGACAACGTCTCCGCGGACGGCATCATCCAGTCGGGACAGACTTCGCTCAACCAAGCCAACATCACGGGCGAATCCCTGCCGGTGGACAAGAAGACCGGCGACGAGGTGTTCGCCGGGACCCAGAATCTGACGGGCGTGCTGGAGGTGAAGGTGAGCCGGGCCGGCCAGGACACCACCCAGGGGCGGGTTCGTTCGCTGATTCTCGCCGCCGAACAGACGAAGCTCCCGATCATGCGGATCGTCGATCAGTACATGGGCTTCTACACGCCCCTGGTCCTGGTCATCGGCGCCCTCGTCTGGACGTTCACCCACGAATTGAGCCGCGTGATCGCCGTGTTCATCGTGGCCTGCCCGTGCGCTTTCATCCTCGCGACCCCGACGGCGATGGTCGCCGCCCTGTCCGCCGCGGCGCGCCTCGGGATCCTGATCAAGAACGTCGCCAACATCGAACTGGCCGCCCGCATCAACGCGTTCGTCTTCGACAAGACGGGAACCCTCACCCACGGGCGGCTCGTCGTCAGCCGTCTCGCGCCCCTGGGCGCGACCAAGCCCGCGGAACTCCTCCGCCTCGCCGCATCGGCGGAGCGCTACAGCAATCATCCCACCGCCAAGGCCCTCGCCTCCCTGGCCGGCGAAGCCGGTGTGCCGCTGGCCGAGCCCGCGGATTTTCTGGAGACGGCCGGCCGCGGCGTGAGCGCGACCGTGGACGGACGCCGGGTGTTCGTCGGTCGCGCCCAGTGGCTCGTCGACAACGGTGTCCCGCAGGATTTCCAGGGGTCGGTCGACCTGAACGAAACCGAGGGCTTCAGCCTGGTTTTCGTCGCGGTCGACGGTCATTGCGTGGGCTGGGTCGGCCTCCAGGACCAGACCCGGGCCGAGGCGAAGGAGTCGCTCGTCGAGTTGAAGGAGATCGGTGTCCGCCGCCTCGCGATGGTCAGCGGCGATCGCGCGCCCGTCGCCCGACGGGTGGGCGCCGAGGTCGGGTGCGACGAGGTCGTCGGCGAATGCCTTCCCCAGAACAAGGTCGAGTTCGTCAAGGCGGTGCGGAGCAAGGGCTATCGCGTCGCCGTGGTCGGTGACGGTGTCAACGACGCCCCGGCGCTCGCGGCGGGCGACCTCGGGATCGCGATGGGGGCCGCCGGCAGCGAAGTGGCGATCAACAGCGCCTCAATCGCGCTCATGAACAACGACCTTCGGCGCCTTCCCTTCCTCGTGCGCCTGTCGCGCATGACCCGGTCGGTCATCAACCAGAACTTCCTGATCGGCGTGATCTTCGTCATCGGCGGCCTGGTGCTCGCGGCGATGAAGTTCATCTCCCCGATCGTGGCCGCGATCATGCACGTCGTGGGCGCCCTCCTCGTGGTGTTCAACAGCTTCCGCCTCGTCCGGCAGGGCGAGGAATTGGAACCGTTCAGCCATGGCCAGGGCGTCTCGAAAGCCGAATCGGGCTCCGGAACCCCGGCGTCGGCCTCCGCCCAACCGGCCGCCCCCCGACCCAGCCTGGCCACGAATCCCGCCTGATCGGGCGCTGATCGATCCATCTTCCTCCGCTTGCCATGGCCAACCCTGTGACGGACCTCCAGCAGACCCCGACACCCGCCCCGGCGCGGCCCGCTTCGGGCGGGCGCGCGGCCGAACTGGCCGCGGCCGAAGCCGTGGTGCGCGTTTCCGGCCTGAGCAAGGTGTTCAAGGACTTCTGGGGCCGCCCAAAGGCGCGAGCCGTGGAAGGGGTGAGTTTCGAAGTCAGACGCGGCGAAGTGTTCGGGCTGCTGGGCCCCAACGGCTCCGGGAAATCGACCACGGTCAAGATGCTCCTCGGCCTGCTGTACCCGACGAAGGGAGTCGTCGAGGTGTTCGGAAGATCGCCGCGGCATGTCGCGACCAAGGCCCGCATCGGGTACCTCCCGGAGGAAAGCTACCTCTACCGCTACCTGGATTCCCGGGAGACCCTCGAATTCTTCGGCGACCTTTTCCAATTGCCCAGCGACAAGCGCAAGGATCGGACCGAGCAGCTCCTGGAGATGGTCGGGCTCAAGAACGTCCAGCGCCGGGTCGTCGGCGAGTTCTCGAAGGGAATGCAGCGCCGCATCGGCCTCGCCCAGGCCCTGATCAATGATCCCGACCTCGTCATCCTCGATGAACCCACCGCCGGGTTGGATCCCATCGGATGCCGCGAGGTGAAGGACCTCATCCTGGCGCTCGCGCGTCGCGGCAAGACGGTGATCCTCAGCAGCCACCTTCTCGCCGATGTCCAGGATGTCTGCGACCGCGTCGTCGTTTACTACGGCGGCCGGATCCAGGCCATGGGCACCCTCGGCGAGTTGCTGACCGAGCGCGATTCCATCCAGATCACGGCGCCCGTCCTCCCTCCCCAGGTCATGGAGCGCGTGCTCGAGATTCTCCGTTCCGAGATGGGAGCGGATTCCATCCACGTCGATTCCCCGACTCAGAACCTGGAAAGCTACTTCCTCGGAGTCGTCCAACGCGCCCGTGCGGCGGAAGCCAAGACGTCCGGCGCCACTTCCGGAGGGCGCGTCGCGGCCTACCTCAAGGGAAACGCCGAGAGCGCCGCCGAGACCGGCGACCAGGTCCTCGACCGGCTCGCCACACCCTCGGCACCGGTTCCCGCGCCGACGGACGCTGCCGGCGCGCGACCGGGGGCTTCAAATGCTCCGGATCCCGCGCTGGCCGCCGCCAACGCGCAACGATTGGAAAGCCTGACCCGCGGCACGCCACCTCCGCCGGCTCCCAAGGCGCCCTCCGCCGCGGACTTGGCCAAGGCGAACGAGAAGCTCTCATCTCTTTTGGGAGGGGATCCGAAAAAGTGAGGTCGTTCCAATCCCGGCCTTCACCGAATCGAACGGAACGGAATCGGAATTGAACGAGGACGCCCACCACGGATGACACGAGTCTTTCAGATCTTTCGCCGGACTGACGCCGCGCTGCATGCGGTGGGCGCGGGTCGTGCCTGGATGGCGCTTCCCTTGCCGTGGTTGTGGGCCTTCGCGAAGGGTCTCTGGTTTCGCGGCGCGGCCATGCTGGCGGTTGATGCCCTGGTCGCGATGCTCGTCCCCTCGCTGCTGGGCACGCAGGCCGTCGCGCTGGGCTGGGTCCTCCTGGTTCCCCGTGTGATCGCCTGGTGGCGCGGTCACGCCTGGGTCGCCGAGGCGTGCGAGAACCGCGGTTGGGAATACCTCGGCGAGATCGTGGCGGACTCCGGCGCGGACGCGATCGCCCGGACGGCGCGGGCGGGCGGGCGCATTCCCCCGGACCGACGGCCGCGTCGCGAGGCTTCGCCCTGGGCTTTTCCGCCGGCGCGCCTTCAGCCGATGGCTTCGGTGGCCTGGCTCACGGTGCGGGCGGCGTTCCGGTACCGGCTGGTGGTGGTGTTGATCTGTCTGCTCGTCGGGGCGGTCCTGGTTCTCCCGATGGTGATCAAGCACGACGGGACCGCGCAGGGCTTCACTCAGATCCTCCTCACCTACACCCTGGGCGTGATCTCGTCGCTCCTCAGCGTCGTGACGCTCTGGCTGGCGTGCGGAACGCTGGCTCGGGATGTCGACGAATGCCAGATGCAGGTCGTCGCGACCAAGCCGATCCCTCGCTGGCAGATCTGGATCGGCAAGTGGCTTGGAGTGATGCTCCTGAACGCCCTTCTCCTGGCGGTGTCGACCGGTGCGGTGTTCCTCCTCCTCCAATGGCGGGCGACCCAGCTGCCGGCGGAGGTTCAACAGGCCCTGCGGAGCAACGTCCTCACCGCCCGCGCCTCCGTGCGGGAACCGGAACCGGACCTGGACGCGAAGGTCGACGCCATGATGGCCGCGCGTCGGGAGGAACTCCTGGCCAAGGGCGTCGATCTCAAGGCGTTTCGCGCGCAAAGCCGCGAAATGCTCAAGGCGCGGGAACAGGTCGTGCCACCCTCGTACTTCAGGCGGTTCCAGCTCGATTTCCGCGCGGGCCAGGAGGCGCTGAAACGGAATCCGATCTTCGTGAAGGTGAAGTTCCACACCCCGGAACTGAGCGCCAAACGACCCTACGAAATCGAGGTGGTCGCTGGCCCGCCGGAAAGCCCGCAGCGGGTCGGCGCCTTCCGGAGCCTCGCCGCCGAGGCCTCGCACGAAATCGAACTCGACAACGTGGTGCTCGATGCCCGCGGGTTCCTCGTCGTGGAGATCGCCAACCGGAGCGACACGCCCTTGATCTTCCCGTTGGAGGACGGCTTCGAGGTGCTCTACCGGGAGGGTGGATTCGGCCTGAACTACATCCGCGCCGTCCTCGTCCTCGCGTGCGCCCTCGGTCTGCTCGCCGCCATCGGCCTGTTCGCCGCCAGCTTCCTCTCGTTCCCGGTCGCCGCGTTCCTGGCCACCACCGTGCTCATTCTCGGACTGTCGTCCGGGACCCTGAAGTCCGTGGTCGAGGATCGGACCGTCCTCGGCTTCGAACACGACACCAACACGCAGCTCTATCCCGCCGTCGACGCGGTCATGGTGCCGCTCTTCGCCGTGCTCCTGAAGGCGGTGAATTTGGTTCACCAATTCTCGCCGATCGACGCGGTGAGCACGGGGCGGAGCGTCACCTGGGCCGACGTGGCGCGATCCGGAACGCTCGTGATCGGAGTGATGGGCGGTCTGTTCGCCGCCATCGGCATCACCGCCTTCACCCGCCGGGAACTGGCGACCGCCCAGTCGAATCACTGATCACTGAACCGATTCCACGACCCATCGCCTCGAACCGCACTGGACCGCCCCGAACCGCACCGCATGCACGCCCGCGTTTTCCAAGGACTCCTGGTGGCCCTGATTCTGTCGGGGCTCCTCGGAGCTTCCCGCATGCAGGACCGCCTCAACCTGGATCGCGAGGTGCTCGGTCTGACGCGGGCGACGCCATTGGAAAACGCGCCGCCGGTCCTCGCGTTCACCACGGTCGCCCTCGGCGGCTTCCGCGGCCTGATCGCCAACGCGCTCTGGATCCGGATGGACGAGCTCCAGCAGGACGGGAAGTACTTCGAGATGGTCCAGCTCGCCGATTGGATCAGCAAACTTCAGCCGACCGCACCCCAAGCGTGGGTCCACCTCGCCTGGAACATGTCGTACAACGTGTCCGTGCAGATCCCCGACCTGCCGGCCCGCTGGCCTTGGGTTCGTCGCGGCATCGAACTGCTCCGCGACGAGGGGCTCCGGTACAATCCCCACGACATCCTCATCTACCGCGAACTCGCCTGGCACTTCCAACACAAGATGGGCCAGGACCTCGACGACGCGCATTGGGTCTACAAGCGCCAATGGGCCTACGAAATGTCCTTCCTTCTCGGCGACGGCCGCCCGGACTGGGACGCCCTCATCCATCCGAAGACCGAGGAACAAAAGGCCAGGTCCCGGATTCTCAGCGAGGAGTACAAGCTCGACCCGGTCTTCATGAGAAAGGTCGATGAACGCTACGGGCCCTTGGAATGGCGCCTGCCCGAGACCCACGCCATCTACTGGGCGATGCTCGGACTCGAGAACGCCAAGACGCGCGAACAGCTCATCCAACTCCGCCGCGTCATCTATCAGTCCCTCCACCTCGCCTGCATCCGCGGACGCCTCCTCTCGATCGCCACCAGCGACAAGGAGATGAAACGCTTCGAGATGAGCCCGAACGTCGAGCTCGTCGACAAGGCGAACCAGGCCTACCTGGACCAGATCCGGGATGACGTCGACATGCGTCAGAACATCGAGACCGGGCACAAGAACTTCCTCCGCGACGTGTCGTGGGCGCTCTACACCCACAACCGGATCACCGAGGCCCAGAAATGGTTCTCGCAGCTGAAACAGACGTACACCAACGCCGTGCCCGAGGAAATGACCCTGGACGAGTACGCGCTCGCCCGCGTCACCGAGTACGCCGGGGAAACGTCGCGCAACAAGACGATCCTGATGGTCGAAGGGCTGGTCCAGCGTTCGTACTACTACCAGGCCATCGGCGAGGACGACCAGGCCGAGGGGTACCAGCGCCTCGCGATGAAAATCTGGGACACCTACACCAAGGGCACCGAGTTCCGCACCATGCGCGGCAATGAAAAGGTCCGCGTCGACCGCGTCGATCTCGACCCGATGCCGGTCATTCGCAAACGCGTCCTCGACGAGATGCTCAACCCGGACTCCGGCTATCTCGATGAGATCCTGGCCGCCCAGCTGCGCACGGCGCTGGGATTGCCCCCACCGCCGCCCCGCCCCGTCACCGCCACGAACGCGCCGCCCGCCACTCTCGGCACGGGTGTTTCCATCCGACCGCCGTCGGTCTCGACGAATTCCGCTCCGTCGCCCAGAGCGCAATGATCGTCGGGTGGGTTCCCCGTCTTGCCGCCCGACCCAGGCCGCGGGTTTGCCAGACTTCGCGATCGTCTCCATCTTCCGGGCAGTCTCCATGAAATGAAGCCCGGACTTCCCATCGATCCAAACCGCTTCCGGGCCGTCCTTTTTGATCTGGATGGTGTCCTGACGGCGACGGCGAAGGTCCACGCCGTCGCGTGGAAGGAACTGTTCGATGGCTTCCTCGAACGTTGGTCCCGGGAACATCGAATCCCGTTCCAACCCTTTTCGGTCGCGACCGATTACACGCTGTATGTGGACGGCAAATCTCGGAATGACGGAGTGATCAGCTTCCTCGAATCGCGTGGAATCCGGCTTCCGCCGGGCGACCCCGGTGATCCTCCGGGCCACCCCACCGTTGAGGGCCTCGCCGGGACCAAGGACGAGATCGTCCATGAGCTTCTGGCCCGCGACGGCGTGGAGGTGTATCCGGGGGCGATCGCCCTGGTGCGTTCGCTGAAGGCGCACGGCGTCAGGACCGCGGTGGTCTCGTCCAGTCGGAACTGTCAACTCGTCCTGCGCTCCGCGGGGATCGAAGACCTCTTTGACGTGCGGGTTGACGGTGAGGTGGCGGTCGAGCAATCGCTTCCGGGCAAACCGCGGCCTGACATGTTTCTTCACGCGGCGCGGCGGCTCGGTGTCGCCCCTGGGGACGCCGTGGTGGTGGAGGACGCATTGGCCGGGGTGCGAGCCGGCAGGGCGGGAGGATTCGGGCTGGTCGTCGGAGTCGCGCGCGGCGCGGACGAAGCGTCCCTCCGCGAAGCGGGAGCCGACGTCGTGGTGAACGATCTGAGCGAGTGGACCTGACCCGCGAGATTCTATGTTGGCGCGCGAGATACAAAAACTGCCGAGCTACATCTATCCGAGCGACGAATGGCGGTTGGTCGAGAAGCGCTACTACCCGCGATTGCTCGCGCAGACGGAGACCCTGTTCGCGACCGCCAACGGGTACCTCGGAATCCGAGGCGGACCCGAGGAGGGAGCGCCCGTGCGGCACGCGGGCACGTTCCTGAACGGCTTCCATGAAACCTGGCCGATCGTCTATGGCGAGGAAGCCTTCGGTTTCGCGCGGACCGGGCAGACGATGATTCCCCTTCCCGAGAGCCATCTCATCCGGTTGTACGTGGACGACGAGCCGTTCGATCTGCGCAAGGCGAACCTCATCCACTACGAGCGCGCCCTCGACATGCGGACCGGGACCCTCGACCGGGAGGTCATTTGGGAGAAGTACTCCGGAAAGAGGATCAGGATCCGCTCGCGACGCCTCGTCTCCCTGGTGCACCGGCACATGGCGTCGATCGAGTATGAGGTCGAACTGCTGAACGCCTCGGCCCCGCTGGTCCTTTGTTCCCAGTTGCGCTACGTGCCGGGCGGCCCGGCTTTGGCCAACGATCCGAGAAGCACGAGGGTCTTCGGCGAGCGGGTGCTCCTCCCCGAGATCCAGGGGGGTGCCGAATCGCGGATTTTGCTCGGATTCATCACCCGCAACAGCCGGATGCGGCTCGCGTGCGGCATCGATCATCTGATCGAGACCGATTGCCCGCACACTGCACGGCGCGAGTGCCGGGAGGACCAGGGCCAGGTTCAATTCTCGGTTGAAGGACGGCCCGGACACGTCGTCCGGCTCACCAAGGTGATGACGTACCATTCGTCGCGCACCGCCGAGGCGGACGAACTCGCCGCGCGCGCCGAGCGGGCCCTGGACCGCAACAAGGTCCATGGATTCGGCGCGCTGCTGCAAAGCCAGCGGGATTACGTCACCGATTTCTGGGACAAGAGCGACGTCCAGGTGGCGGGGGACGCCGCGATCCAGCAGGTGATCCGGTTCAACCTATTTCACATCATGCAGGCGTCGGCCCGGGCGGAAGGGTTCGGAATTCCCGCCAAAGGCCTGACCGGGCACGGCTACGAGGGGCAGTACTTCTGGGACACGGAGATCTACGTCCAACCTTTCCTCACGTACACGGAGCCCCGCATCGTGAGGAACCTGCTGAAGTTCCGGCACAATCACCTCGAACAGGCCCGCCAACGCGCCCGCGCCGTGAACCAGCGGGGCGCCCTGTTTCCCTGGCGCACCATCAACGGCGAGGAGGCATCCGCGTACTACGCCGCGGGCACCGCCCAATACCACATCAACGCCGACATCATCCACGCCCTCAAGAAATACGTCGACGTGACCGGCGACACGGGATTCCTCCATCGGGAGGGCGCCGAAATGCTGATCGAAACCGCGCGCCTGTGGGTCGACCTGGGATTCTACTCCGAGGAGAAGGGGGGCCGGTTCTGCATCAACGGGGTGACCGGCCCCGATGAGTACAACACCGTGGTCAACAACAACGCGTACACCAACCTGATGGCGCGCGAGAACCTCTGGTACGCCGCATCCACCCTCGGCCGGCTCCGTGAGGAGGAACCCGAGCGATTCGCCGAACTCTCGCACGAAACCCGCCTCGATCCCGCCGAGATCACCGAATGGAAGCAGGCCGCCGACCGGATGTACGTCCCCTTCGACACGCACCGGGGCATTCACCTCCAGGACGACGGGTTCCTCGACAAGAAGCCCTGGGATTTCGCCGGCGTACCGCCCGACAAATACCCGCTGCTCCTCCATTTCCATCCGCTCGTCATCTACCGCCATCAGGTCATCAAGCAGGCCGACGTGGTCCTGGCGATGGTCCTTCTCGGCAGTGAATTCTCCCTGGAACAGAAACGCCGGAACTTCGAGTTCTACGATCCCCTCACGACCGGTGATTCGTCCCTCTCGGTCTCCATCCAGGGCATCCTCGCGTTCGAACTGGGCTTCCTGAAGACCGCCGCCAAGTACCTCGAATACGCGGTGCTGATGGATCTCGCGGATGTCGCCGCCAACGTCGACCAGGGCTGCCACCTCGCCTGCATGGGGAGCACGTGGATGGGCGTGGTGTATGGCATGGCCGGAATGCGCGACTACAACGGCCGCATCTCGTTCCGTCCAAGGATCGGGAACCACGTGAAGAAGCTCACCATCCCGCTCCAGGTCCGGGGTCAGCGACTGAGGGTGGAGATCGATCGCGAAGGACGAACGGTGTCCTACCTCCTTCGCAAGGGGGACGGCCTGGAGATCTTCCACCACGACGAGTCACTGCAACTCCGGGAGGGGATCCCCGTCCAGCGGGACATCGCGCTCGACGAATCGGATCCGAGCGGGTTCTCTCCACCCACCGACCAATCCGCCCCGCCATGAGAAACCCTATTTCAGCCTTGGCCGCGTGCCTCTCCGTCATCACCTCGCCGGCCCTCCTGGCGGCGGCATCCCCGACCCTTCCCGGCATCGGGACCGCCATGGATTCGATGATCGCCTCGAACGAGATCTCCGGCGCGGTCACGGTCGTCGTGTCCCGGGAAGGCGTCGTGCATTTGGAAACCAGCGGACTCGCCGACATCGCCGCCAAGCGACCGATGCAACCGGACACGCTCTTCTGGATCGCGTCCATGACCAAGCCGGTCACGGGAACGGCCATCCTGATGCTTCAAGACGAGGGCAAACTGCGGGTCAGCGATCCGGTGGCGAAGTACCTTCCCGAGTTCGCCAACCTGAAGACGCCTTCCGGCAAGCCGGCGAATCTGACGATCACCCAGATCCTCACCCACACCTCCGGTCTGGGCGAAGCGACGGGCGAAGGCGCCCGGAACGCGAAGACCCTCGCCGACCTTGTGCCGCTGTGGCTGGCCGCTCCCATGCAGTTCGAGCCCGGCGAAAAATGGAGTTACTGCCAGAGCGGTATCAACGCGGCGGGCCGCATCGTCGAGGTGGTCAGCGGAATGAGTTTCGACCGGTTCCTCCAGGAACGTCTCTTCGACCCGCTGGGCATGAAGGACACGACCTTCTATCCGACCGACTCCCAGCGAAACCGTCTGGTCACGGCGTACGCCAGGAATCGTGAGACCGGATCCCTCGACGCGGTTCCGCCGCGCCCGGAGTTCGGACCGCGCGATCGTCCGCCGCAGGGAAATGGCGGGCTTTACTCGACCGCCACCGACTACGCGAGGTTCTGCCGGATGCTCCTCTCGGGCGGGTCCCTGGATGGAAGGCGTTACCTGAGCGGCGAGAGCCTGGCCTTCCTGAGCACCCCGCAAACGGGTTCGCTGCCGACGGGTTTCTTCCAGAACGCCACCTACGGCAATCGGGGTGCGAACTACGGATGGGGCATCGGAACATGCGTCCTCCGAACGCCGCATGAGGGCGTCGCGGAGGTCCTCTCGCCGGGCTCGTTTGGCCACGGCGGGGCCTGGGGCACCCAGGCTTGGATCGATCCCGTGAAGGGCTTCGCGTACGTCCTCATGGTCCAGCGCGCCAACTTCCCGAACAGCGACGCCAGCGAGGTCCGCCGCGCTTTCCAGAAGGCCGCCGCCACCGCGCTCGACAAGCGGTAGCCGCCTCCACTCTCCCGCCACCGCGCTTGCAGGGGGCGGCAGGGCTGGGTCAGGGTCCGGGCGTTCAACCGAACCGGATCAACATGGGAACACTCGCTGGCAAAATCGGGGTCGTCTTCGGCGTCGCCAACAAACGGTCGATCGCCTGGGCGATCGCCCAGGCTTGGAAACAGGCCGGAGCAACCCTCGCGTTCACCTATCAGGGAGAACGGCTGAAGGAGAACGTCGAGGAACTGGCCGGGACCTTCGGCCCCGACACGCTGATCCTGCCCTGCGACGTGACCAACGACGCGCAGATCGCCGCCGTGTTCGAGGCGCTTCAGGGAAAATTCGGCCGGCTCGACCTCCTCCTGCACAGCGTCGCCTTCGCGCCTCGAGAGGCGCTCGAAGGCACGTTCCTGAACACCAGCCGCGACGCCTTCCGGATGGCGCATGACATCAGCGCCTACTCGCTCGTCGCCCTCGCCCGGGCCGCCGAACCCCTCATGACCGCCGGCGGAAGCCTCGTCGCCATGAGCTATTACGGGGCCGAAAAGGTCGTGCCGCATTACAACGTGATGGGCGTGGCCAAGGCCTCCCTCGAGGCGAGCACCCGTTACCTCGCCTACGACCTCGGTCCGAAGGCGATCCGGGTCAACTGCATCAGCGCCGGTCCGATGAACACGCTCGCAGCCCGCGGGATCGCCGGGTTCACCGACATGATGAAGCACTACGAGGCCCACGCCCCGCTGCGGAGGAACGTGGTGCCCGACGAACTCGGCGCAACCGGCGTGTTCCTCGCAAGCGACGGCGCCGCCGCCATCACGGGCCAGGTGATCTACGTCGATTGCGGGTATCAGATCATGGGGATGTGACCCGGTGCCTGGAGAGCGGAGTTCTCCAACATCTGGAAACGTACTGGGACAGTGAAACCGCAGGGGTATCACACGGAGGCTCAGAGGCACGGAGGAGGAGAGAATCCGTCCCATGATCTCCGTGTCTCCGTGCCTCAGTGGCTCCGTGCGAGGATTTCGGTCCGTGAGAGGGAATCGCGGTCGGGATCGGGATCGCCCACCAGCCCACAAGAGCGCCAGCAAGTGTCCGTGCGGACGTCCAAACCATGAACTCCGAGGAGCGTGGGCGACTCATCGCCATCGGCCGGCAATTCCGGATCCCGGGCGTTTTCCAGGACGGGCACCGCATCAAGATCGGACATATCAACGAGACCTTCGGTGCGACCTACGCGGACGCCGGGAGTTCATGCGCCGTGGTGCACCAGACGATCAATACCCAGGTCTTCAGGGAACCCGTCCGCTTGATGGGAAATGTGGTCCGGGTCACGGAGCACCTCCGCCGCAGGCTGGAAGCGACCCGCGTGGATCAGTTGGACCGAAGGGCGTTGCGCGTGATCCCCGCCAGGGACGGCCTCCCCTATCACATCGATGAAGCGGGAACCTACTGGCGGACCTTCGCGTTCGTGGACGGTGTCCGGAGCTATGACGCGGTGGAATCACCGCGGCAGGCCTATCAGGCCGGATTCGCGTTCGGACAGTTCCAGAGCCTGCTCTCCGATCTCCCCAGTTCCGACCTCGCGACGACGATTCCCGATTTTCACCACACCCCCAGGCGTTTCGAGAAACTGGTCCGCGCCGTGGAGAGCGATGAATTCCGGCGGGCCGGCCTCGCGCGGAGGGAGATTGATTTCGCGCTCTCGATGGCGCCCCTGGTGTCGGCGCTGATCGCCGCCGGCGAGCGGGGCGACGTCCCGGTGCGGGTCACCCACAACGACACCAAGTTCAACAACGTCCTCCTGGACACGCAAACCGGCGAAGCCATGTGCGTCGTCGACCTCGACACCGTCATGCCCGGACTCGTGCTCTACGATTTCGGGGACATGGTCCGGACGACCACGAGCCGCACGGCGGAGGACGAGCAGTTCCTGGATCGGGTGGAATTGGAACTGCCCATGTTCGAGGCGCTGGCCCGCGGCTACCTCGAGGCAACCCGGAGTTTCCTCACCGCCGGGGAACGCCGCCTGCTCGTCCTTTCCGGGAAGCTGATCACCTTCACGATCGGAATCCGGTTCCTGACCGACTACCTCGAAGGCGATCCCTACTTCCGGATTCACCGGGAACAGCACAACCTCGACCGCTGCCGGAAACAGTTCCGACTCATCGAATCGATGAACGAGCGCGAGGCCGAAATGCAACGGATCGTTGAACGGTACTCCTGAGCGGCGGACGTACCCTCGTGGTCGCGAGCCGAAGTCCGAAGCGACCTCCGAAGCCCGGCGTCACTCCTCGGTGGCCTCAAACCGCTCCGTTCGCGCTTCAATCATCGCGCGCGTGGCTTCTTTTGGCCTCCGCGATCACAACACATCAGCAAACTTTCCGTAGGCCGCCCCATGGGATCCCGGCCATCCCTGTGAATCCCATCCCGAACGGCCCCTTCCGCCCCTCGATCTCGTCAACCGGCGAACCCACGACGCTGCGTCGGGCCGCGTTGAAACGAACTCCTTGAGGACGTCCGTATTCATCCTCGAATTCATTTCAACCGTTCAACAGACCTTGTTTCGGCGCGTGGCATGGCCGCTGCTGGGAGTGCGACGCCCGGATGATTCATCCCGGGGCAAGGAGAAACCCCCACCTGCCGCTGTCACTCCGGTGTGGTCCCTTCCACACGGACCGAACCCAATCCCATGCCATGAACCGATTCCCCGCGAAACTCATCAACTCACTCAAAGCATCCCAGCGCCCCTGGCTCACCCTGATGGTGGCGGCGCTTCAACTCGTTTCCGCGGCGCCCGCCCGCGCCGCCGAATATCCCACGTCGAAGGTCAATACGACCGGACTGGCCGTCACGGACGACACCGTGACGGTCGGCCAGCTACACTCCGCGACCGGCACCATGGCGATCAGCGAGACCGGCTCCATCCAGGCCGAGCAGCTCGCCATCGAACAGATCAACGCGGCGGGCGGAGTGCTGGGGCGGAAGATCAAGATCATCGTCGAGGATGGCGCGAGTGACTGGCCGACCTTCGCGGAGAAGTCCAAGAAACTCCTGGTGAATGACAAGGTCGCCGCCGTGTTCGGATGCTGGACCTCGGCCTCCAGAAAGGCCGTGCTTCCCGTGTTCGAGAAGGAGAATGGAATGCTCTACTACCCTACGTTCTACGAGGGCCTGGAGGAATCCAAGAATGTGATCTACACGGGCCAGGAGGCCACCCAGCAGATCATCGCGGGCCTCGACTGGATCGCGAAGGAAAAGAAGGCGAAGACGTACTATCTGATCGGTTCCGACTACATCTGGCCGCGAACCTCGAACAAGATCGCCCGGAAACACATCGAGAACGTGCTGAAGGGCAGCGTCGTCGGCGAGGAGTACTACGCCCTGGGCCACACCCAGTTCGGATCGTTGATCAACAAGATCCGACTGAAGAAGCCCGACGTCATCTACGCCATCGTCGTCGGCGGTTCGAACGTCTCCTTCTACAAGCAGCTTCGCGCGGCGGGTATCACGAGCGCGAAGCAGACGCTTCTCACCATCTCGGTCACGGAGGATGAGGTCCTGGGAATCGGCGGCGAGAACCTTGTCGGTTTCTACTCCGCCATGAAGTATTTCCAAAGCCTCAAAAACCCGAACAACGAGGCGTTCGTCAAGGCCTTCAAGGCCAAGTACGGACCGAGGGCGGTGATCGGCGACGTGACCCAGGCCGCCTACCTCGGGCCGTGGCTCTGGAAGGCGACGGTCGAGAAGGCCGGAAGCTTCGACATCGACAAGATCGCGGCCGCCTCGTCCGGGGTTGAGTTCAAGGAGGCGCCGGAGGGTTATGTCCGGATCCATGACAAGAACCACCACCTCTGGAGCAAACTGAGGATCGGACAATGGAACGCCGACGGGCAGGCCACGGTTCTGTACGAGTCCGAGCTGATCGAGCCGGATCCGTTCCCCAAGGGTTACCAGTAAGCGAGCGATATTCGCCTGATGGAGGGGCGTCCCCGGCCCGGTCGCCAGGGTTAGACCGGGTCGGGGACCCTACCGCGGGGATAATCGGCAACACGAGACGAGGAGACCATCCAGATGCTGGCGTACACACTTTCCGAACTCTACTCCATCACGATGATGCAGGGCTTCGCCGGGCTCAGTCTGTTCAGCGTGCTGCTGCTCATGGCGCTGGGGCTTGCGATCATCTTCGGACAGATGGGAGTGGTGAACCTCGCTCATGGTGAGTTCATGGCGCTCGGTGCCTACACGGTTTACCTGTGTTCCCAGCTTGTGGACCGATTCGCCCCGGCGATGGGTCCGTACTATTTCGTGGTCGCGATCGCGATGGCGTTCTGCGCGTCGGGGCTCGCCGGGTTGGCGGTCGAATGGTCGATGATCCGGTTTCTGTACCGGCGCCCCTTGGACACCCTTCTGGCGACCTGGGGCCTCAGCCTGATCATGCAGCAGGGTTTCCGGCTCGTGTTCGGCGCCCGGGAGGTCTCGCCCACGCTCCCGGAATGGCTGATGGGAGCGTTCAAGCCGACCGAGACGATCGACATTCCCCGGAACGGGGTGTTCGTGATGGTGTTGACGCTGCTCCTGACCTTCGGGGTGTGGGCCTTCATGTATCGCTCACGGTTCGGTCTGCGAATGCGCGCCACCGTGCAGAACCGCGCCATGGCCGGGGCTTCTGGGATCAACACGCCCAGGGTGGACCGCTTCACCTTCGCGCTCGGATGCGGGATCGCCGGAGTCGCCGGAGCGGCGTTCACCACGATCGGTTCGACGGGGCCGGACAGCGGTTCCCGATACATCGTCGACACCTTCCTGGTGGTCGTCTTCGGAGGGACCTCCAGCCTGCTCGGCACGATCGCTTCCGCGTTCGGGATCGCCCAGGGGCAGTCGATCTCCGAGTTCTTCCTCGAGGGCACGATGGGGAAGGTGGTGGTTCTCATGGGCATCGTCGTCACCCTTCTGATCCGGCCCCAGGGCCTCTTCGCCAGCCGCCTTCGAACGTGAGCTTGAGCTCGCGCCTCCCCCGTCCAGTCCGAGTCCGTCCCAGGTTCCAATTCCGATCCAATCCCAACTCCCACGCGAACGCGCGTCCGCAACGCAACATGTACCTACGTATTTTTGGAGGCCGCGCAGGCCTCTTCCAGATCGGTTGCCTGATGGCCCTCCTCCTTGTGGTCCTCCCGCTGACTCTGGATATCTTCCGCCTGAACCTCGTCGGGAAGTACCTCACCTACGGCTTCGCCGCCATGGGGCTGGTGATGCTCTGGGGCAAGGCGGGTGTCCTCAGCCTGGGGCAGGGTGTCTTCTTCGGGCTCGGCGGTTACTGCATGGCGATGTTCCTCAAGCTCGAGGCCTCCGATCCCGTGAGCACGAAGATCCAGTCGACGCCCGGGATTCCGGACTTCATGGACTGGAACCAGTTGACGGCGCTTCCGATGCTCTGGGTTCCGTTCAAGAGCCTTCCCTTCGCCCTGCTCGCGGTGCTCGCGGTGCCCGCGCTTCTGGCGCTGGTGCTCGGCGCGGCGATGTTCTTTCGACGGGTGGGAGGCGTCTACTTCGCGGTGATCACCCAGGCCCTCGCCCTGATCCTCTCGCTGGCGATCGACGGCAACCAGGGGCTCACCGGCGGGCGCAACGGGATCACCGACCTGCGAACGCTCTGGGGTTGGGACATTCGGACCACCTCCGCCCAGTACACGTTGTACTTCGTGACCTGCGCGCTTCTCCTCGCCGTCATCTTCGGCGGCCGATGGCTGCTCTCCGGAAAATTCGGAAGGCTGCTGCTCGCGATGCGGGACCAGGAGGGACGGGTCCGGTTCTCCGGCTACGACGTCGCGATGTTCAAAACGTTCATCTTCGCGCTCGCGGCCTCGCTGAGTGGCCTCGGAGGGGCGTTGTTCGTCCTGCAAGTGGGATTCATCTCACCGTCCCTCGTGGGGATCGTTCCCTCGATCGAAATGGTGATCTTCGCGGCGGTCGGCGGCCGCGCCTCGCTCCTCGGGGCCGTCTACGGGGCGCTGATCGTCAACGCGGGAAAGAGCCTGTTCTCCGAGAGCTTTCCCCAGCTGTGGCTGTTCATCATGGGCGGCCTTTTCATCGCCGTCGTCATGTTCTTCCCCAACGGATTGGCGGGGGGCATGGAGTACCTCAGAAAACGGGGGCTCCTGCTGCTCGAACGGGCGCGCGCGGGTCGACGGGATCTCGCGATCGAATCCGCGGATTCGGAAGGGAGGGTTCGCAAGGTATGAGCAGCAGCACTTCATTCCTACTCGCCATTGAGGATCTCACGGTTTCATTCGACGGCTTCAAGGCGGTCGATGGCCTCAACCTGTATCTCGAAAAGGACGAGCTCCGGGTGATCATCGGCCCGAACGGGGCCGGGAAGACGACGGTCCTCGACATGATCTGCGGAAAGACACGCCCGACGGCCGGATCGATCCGGTTCAGGAACCAGGAACTCGTGGGCATGGCCGAACACCGCATCGTCCGGGCCGGCGTCGGGCGGAAGTTCCAGACGCCTTCCATCTACGAGAACCTGACGGTGTTCGAGAATCTCGAACTCTCCTACCCGAAAGGCCGCGGGGTCTGGGGTTGCCTGGCCTTCCGCAGGACCGCGGCGGTCGAGGAACGGGTGCGTCAGGTCGCCTCCGAGGTCTATCTCAGCGAGCAGTTGTCCCTGGAGGGGGCCTTCCTCAGCCATGGCCAGAAACAGTGGCTCGAGATTGGGATGCTGCTGATGCAGGAACCCGAACTCCTGATGCTGGACGAGCCCGTCGCCGGGATGAGTCCCACGGAACGGGAACGAACCGCCGACCTCCTTCAACGAATCACCCGCGGGCGGTCCATCGTGATCATCGAGCACGACATGGAGTTTGTGTCCCGGATCGCCCACAAGGTCACCGTGCTCCACCTGGGCAAGATCCTGGCGGAAGGATCCATGGCGGAGGTCCAGGCCAACCCGAAGGTCGTCGAAGTCTACCTGGGTCACTGAAATAGCGTCGCGATCATGCTGAAAATCCAAGGACTCCATGCGGGGTACGGTCAAAGCCGCGTCCTTCACGACCTGAGTTTCGAACTCGGGCCCCAGGAAATCCTGGCGGTGATGGGCCGCAACGGAATGGGCAAGAGCACCCTGCTCAAGGCGATCATCGGCATGATCCCCCTTCAGTCGGGGTCCATCGCCGTCGGCGATCGCGAGGTTTCCGCTCTTCCGTCCTACGACCGCGTGCGGGCCGGAATCGCCTTCGTGCCCCAGGGACGGATGATCTTCTCCGGGCTTTCCGTGACCGAGAACATCCAGGCCGGCGCGCGCGAATCGCTCGAAAGAAGCGTCTGGGATGAGATCTATTCGCTGTTTCCCGTCCTCTACCAGATGCGGAGTCGGAAGGGCGGAAATCTCTCGGGAGGCCAGCAGCAGCAACTCGCCATCGCCCGGGCGCTGGCTTCGAAGCCCTCCGTGCTCGTGCTCGACGAACCCACCGAGGGCATCCAGCCGTCGATCATCAAGGACATCGCTTCGGCGCTGCGGGAAATCCGCAAGTTGCGACGGCTCGCGATCCTGGTGAGTGAGCAGTTGGTGAGCTTCATGATGGATTGCTGCGATCGCGCCCTGGTCCTGGACCGTGGCCGGTTCATCCACGAATCCCCCCGCGAATCGTTGAACGCCGACAAGGTGAAGGAACTGCTTTCGATCTGAACCGAAGAACCCAAAACAAAAAACACGAACGACCCACCAAGCTATGCCGAAGACCCTGATCCAAGTTGATGTGAAGCAATCGCCCGAAGCCCAGGACGTGCTGCACAACCGCTGGCACCCGGATATCCCGATGGTGGCCCAGGTCCGGCCCGGGGATGAGTTCCGGGTGGAGTGCATCGATTGGACCGGCGGCCAGATCCGGGACGACAACGACGCGCGCGACATCCTCGAAGTGGATCTCAGCAAGGTGCATTACCTCAGCGGACCGATCGGCGTGGAAGGCGCCGAGCCTGGGGACCTGCTGGTGGTCGACATTCTGGACATCGGAGTGCTGCCGGACTCGGACTGGGGATTCACGGGAATCTTCGCCAAGACCAACGGCGGTGGGTTTTTGACCGAGCACTACCCGGACGCCAGGAAGGCGTGCTGGCATTTCAGCGGGATCTACGCCAACTCAAGGCACATCCCCCGCGTCGAGTTCGCCGGAATGATGCACCCCGGGCTCATCGGATGCCTCCCGTCGAAGTCCCTGCTCGAAACGTGGAATCGCCGCGAAGCCGAGCTGTTCAACACCAACCCCACGCGCGTTCCCCCCTTGGCGGCCCTCCCTTACGCCCCGACCGCCCACATGGGCCGGATGAAGGGCTCGGCCGCCGCCGCCGCCGCCGCCGAAGCGGCGCGGACGGTTCCGCCCAGGGAACACGGCGGAAACTGCGACATCAAGAACCTCAGCCGCGGCTCCAAAGTCTACTTTCCGGTGTACGTGAAGGGCGGCGGTCTCTCGATGGGGGACATCCACTTCTCCCAGGGGGATGGGGAGATCACGTTCTGCGGCGCGATCGAAATGGCCGGCTACCTCGATCTCCGGGTAGGTATCATCAAGGACGGAATGAAGAAGTACGGAATCGTGAATCCCATCTTCCAGCCAAGCCCGGTGGATCCGCACTACACGCGCCACCTCATCTTCGAGGGGATCTCCGTGGATGAGCAGGGCAAACAGCACTACCTCGATCCGCATGTCGCCTACCGCCGGGCGTGCCTGAACGCGATCGAGTACATGAAGAAGTTTGGGTACACCGGGGAACAGGCCTACGCCATCCTGGGAACCGCGCCGGTCGAAGGCCGGATCAGCGGGATCGTCGACATCCCGAATGCGTGCGCGACGCTCTACCTGCCCACCGAGATCTTCGACTTCGACATCTCACCGAACGCCCAGGGTCCGACCAAGGTCGTCGGCGGTTCCACCGATCTCGCCGTCGTTTCCTAGGGCGACCGCGGGATCCGGTCCACGCGAACCAACGATCCATCAAAGACCTTTCCTCATGCCCGTCTACGAATTCGAATGCGAGGACTGCGGCGTTTTCGAGGCGTTCCGGCCGCTTGACCGGCGCGACGATCCGCTCCCGTGCCCCGACTGCGACCGGACGGCTTCACGGCTCGTCTCGGCGCCGAACCTCGCCGTGCTGAGCGCGGCGAACCGCAAGGCCTTCGCGATCAATGAAAAGAGCCGGCACGAACCCCGGGTTGGCTTGAAGCACGCCTGTTCATCCAGTTGCGGTTGCACGCGAAGCCGGTCCGAAGCCCGGACCCGGGCGGGTTCTCCTTCAAAGAAACCGCCCGCCGGAGAGCGCGGACTGAAGGCGGCGCGCAACCGCTCGGCGCGACCCTGGATGCTCGGGCACTGACCCGCACTTCGAATCGATCCGGCTTGATCCGGAAACGGCGCGCGGTCGGGCGGGAAGGCCCCACCGCGCGCATCTCCGTCTTGCAGGTGGTCCTGATCAAACGGGGTCGGGGTCGGGGTCGGGGTCGGTATCCGTATCGTTCAGGGACGGAAAGGCGTCGGCTTCTTCTGACCCACTCGGGGAGAATGCCGCGGTTCGGCCATTTCCCGCATTCGGGGATTTCTCGTTGGGGGATTGTCGGAGGCGATCGGCTTGTCTACGGTCCGGCCTGTCCACCCCGGGCCGCGCACCAACCATGAGCCGAATGCCGATCCACGCCGACAAGAGCCGTACCTCCAGCACCATGAGAATCTCCAAGCGCGAATTTCTGGCCTCGTTGCCGCTGCCCTTGGCCGCGGCCGCCCTGCTGCCCGGCTGCAAACCGTCGTCGGAGCCCGGAACCGCGACTGGGGGCGCTGGCGGTGGCAGTGGTGGCGGGCCGGCCGGCGCGCGAAAGAAGATCGCGTTCGTGACCAACGGCGTGGCGGCGTTCTGGACGATCGCCGCGGCCGGAGTGAAGGCGGCCGGCGAGAAACTCGGCGTCGACGCGACCACGCTGATGCCGGTCGAGGGGATCAGCGACCAGAAGCGCATGATCGAGGACCTGCTCACGCGGGGCATCGATGGGATCGCGGTCAGCCCAATCGATCCCGCGAACCAGCACGACATCCTCAACGAGGCGGCCAGGCGGTCGAAACTGATCACCCACGATTCCGACGCGCCCGACTGCGACCGCCTCCTGTACATCGGGATGGACAACTACAAGGCGGGCCGGTTGTGCGGTGACCTCGTGAGGGAGGCCCTTCCGAAGGGAGGATCGGTGATGCTGTTCATCGGCCGGTTGGAACAGGACAACGCCAAGCGCCGTCGCCAGGGAGTGATCGATGCGATCCTCGGGCGGTCGGAGGACCCGACGCGGTACGATCCACCGTCCGAAGTCCTGACCGCGAACGGGTTCACGATCGTGGGCACGTTGACCGACCAGTTCGACCGGGCGAAGGGCAAGGCCAATGCCGAGGACACGATGGCCAAGTATCCCGATATCGGGTGCATGGTGGGGCTCTTCGGTTACAACCCGCCCCTGCTCCTGGAGGCGCTCTCGCAGGCCAACAAGATCGGCGCCGTGAAGTGCGTGGCGTTCGACGAGGACGACGCGACACTGGCCGGGATCCAGAGTGGCGCGGTCCACGGCACGGTGGTTCAGAATCCCTACATGTACGGCTACAAATCGGTGGAAATCCTGGCCGAACTGACCCGCGGCAACGTCGGTGTGATCCCGGCTTCCAAGTTCATCGATATTCCCGCGCGCCAGATCCGGAAGGACAACGTCGATGAGTTTTGGGCGGACCTGAAATCCAAGGTGGGCGCCGGGAAATGAGGTTGCGAGCGACGCCATGACTGCGCCGCTGCTCGAGGTTCGGAGGCTCGTCAAATCGTATCCCGGTGTCCGGGCGCTGAAGGGGGTCAGTCTCACGCTGGGCCGGGGCGAGGTCCTCGCGGTGATCGGCGAGAACGGAGCCGGGAAGAGCACGCTCATGAAAATCCTGGCCGGCGTTCAACGGCCGGACGCGGGTGAGATCGTGTTGGACGGTCGGGTGGTTGACCTCCGAAACGTTCATGACGCCCTGGGCGCGGGCATCGCATTGATCCACCAGGAACTGAATCTCGCGGACAATCTTGACGTCGCCGCGAACGTTTTCCTCGGGCGGGAGGCGTTGAAGGGTGGACTCATCGACACCGCGAGGATGCGGCGGGAAGCGCGACGGTACCTGGATGCCGTCGGCCTCACGGTGGAGGCATCGACCCGCGTCGGATCCCTCACGCTGGGCCATCAGCAGTTGGTTGAAATCGCCAAAGCCCTGTCGGTGAACGCCCGGGTGCTGATCATGGATGAGCCGACCTCCAGCCTGTCGAGCCACGAGGCGGAGAAGCTGTTCCAGGTGATCCGCGACCTGAAGGCCCGCGGTGTCAGCATCGTGTATGTGTCCCATCGACTGGGTGAGGTGAAGGAGTTGGCGGATCGGGTCGCCGTTCTGCGTGACGGGGAAAGCGTGGGTCACCTCGAACGGAACGAGATCGACCATTCCGCCATGGTCCGGCTCATGGTGGGCCGCGATCTCACTCAGTTCTATCCGCACGTGCCGAGAACGCCCGGGAAGGTCGTCCTCGAAGTCGAAGGGTTGCGAACGCGCGCGCATCCCGCACATGGGTTGAGCTTCCGCGTTCGCGCGGGCGAGATCGTGGGGATGGCGGGCCTGGTCGGCGCGGGGAGGACCGAAGTTCTTGGAGCCCTTTTCGGTGTGGAACCCGCCGTCGGCGGCGTGGTGCGCGTGGATGGATTGCCCGTGTCGCCACGGTCTCCCCGCGAGGCGATCGCGGCCGGATTGGCGCTCGTGCCAGAAGATCGCAAGCGGCAGGGGGTCATCCTTGAAATGGCGGTTCGCGAGAACCTCTGTCTGGCGCGCCTGAGGCGGGACCAGCGGTTCGGATTCCTGAGCCCGGGCGGGATCGCGGGATTGAGCGCGAGCCTCGTGGCGGCGCTCCGGATCAAGACCCCTCATGACCGCCAGGTGGTGCGGTTCCTGTCCGGCGGCAACCAGCAGAAGGTGGTTCTCGGGAAATGGCTGGCTTTGAAACCCAAGGTCCTTCTGATGGACGAACCCACACGGGGCGTCGACATCGGCGCGAAACAGGAGATCTACAAGCTGATGGAGGAACTGGCGGATCAGGGGGTCGCGATCCTTTTTGTCTCGAGCGAGATGGAGGAGATCCTCGGGATGTCGGACCGCGCGCTGGTCCTTCATGAAGGCCGGTTGGCGGGCGAACTGGATCGCGGATCGCTCAGCGAGGAGTCGGTGATGCACCTGGCGACGGGGAGCGAACGTTTGGCGGCTTGAATCCATGAAGAAGATCCTTGGCATCTCCATCCTTCTGGTCGTCGTGTGCGTGGTCACGGCGATGGCCAACGCCAGTTTCCTGACGGGCTACAACCTTGAGAACCTTGTCCGCAGGACCGCGCTGTTCGGAATCATCAGCGTGGGTGTCACCTTCGTGATCGTCACGGGCGGCATCGATCTCTCGATCGGCTCCGTGGTGTGCCTCGTCGGATGCGGGCTGCCCTGGCTGCTCACAACCCATGGCTGGTCCGTTCCCGCCGCTGTTTCGGCCGTCATGGCGGTGTCGGTCGGGATCGGGCTGATGCACGGGCTGTTGATCACCAAACTCAGACTTCAGCCGTTCGTCGTCACCCTGTGCGGGCTCCTCCTGTACCGGGGCATCGCGCGCGGGTTCACCAACGACCAGACCGTGGGTTTCGGCACCGGATTCCGAGGGCTTCGAACTATGGCAACAGGACAGATCGCGTTGCCCGGGATCGAAGGTTTTGCGCTGCCGGCTCCCTGGGTGTTCTTGCTGGTCGTGGCCGTGGCCGCCGCCGTCTTTCTGAACAGAACCATCTACGGCCGCTACCTGCTGGCGCTCGGGCGCAACGAGGAAGCCGCGCGCTACAGCGGGATCGATACCGGACGGATGACCATTCTGGCGTACGTCATCAGTTCCACGCTCGCCGGATTCGGGGGGCTGCTCTTCGTCCTGGACGTCAACTCGGCGCAGCCCGTCGATTTCGGGAACTTCTACGAACTCTACGCCATCGCCGCGGCGGTCCTCGGCGGTTGCAGCCTGCGAGGCGGCGAGGCGACGATTCTCGGGGTGATCATCGGCACGGCCCTCATGCAGGTGCTGCGGAACATGATCACGCTGGTGACGACCCGGAACAACATCGAGTTCGCCATCATCGGGGCCGTGATCCTGATCGGCGTGATCGTGGACGAAGTCGTCAAGCGGTTGGCCGTTCAGCGCCGCGCAGCTCGGGCGCTGGCGCAAGAAACGGGTTCGGGTTGAAAACCGCGACCCGCAATGCGCGCAGCGTGAACAACCCGGGCTTCTCCAAGCCCCTCATCGCCCGCGCTCCCGTCGTTCGCTTCCCTCCAAACCGGCTCCGGTACGCCCCGTAGATCCCCTCCACGAACTCCCTCCCCCCAAACACCGCCCCATCGCAGAAATACCTCACCCGACATCGCAGATACGCGCTCAGCGGCAGCTTCCCCTTCGCCTTCAACACCGCCTCCACGTCCTCCGCCGACAACGCTCCGCGCACCAAGCGCCCGT
>JBFWOK010000018.1:0-60395 GCA_050250555.1 Limisphaerales bacterium | reverse complement strand
CAATCTCGTACGACATCGGTTTCGGGTGGAACGCCAACGGACTGGGAGATATCCGCGTGGGTTCCTCCCCTCCCAGGCCTCCCGGGACGACTGCCCTACCAGCCAACCGGAGGTTGAACAACCCCTTTTTAGGCGGCGCCGAGAGGGAAACTCCCCAAGTTGTAGGCGGTCCCGCCCGGTCGGGATCGGGATCGGGGTGGTTTGACGAACGACACTTCACTCTCGTTCGCCATCATCGGACCGTACTCGCACTCAGCCCGAAGGGCGGCACTCGTACTCGAAAGGCCATCACCTTGCACGATCGCGAATGAATGGACTTGGTCCCGGTCAGCATGGAATTGGTTTCGTGAACCCCGTTCGGCATGCCCCCGTCAGTGGTCGTTGTCATACGACAAAAACAAGAACTGACCCCTATGGGTCGCGCCTTGCACGGGTGGAAGCGCGCGGCCTACAGTCGGCGTCGACCTTCCGCCCGCGGAGTCGCCCCCCAAAGCCCGATGACGGAACGCCCGGCTCCGAACGCCCCCCCGCACGACGCCGGAATCGCCAATCTGGCCAGCCTGGGAATCGTGCTGGTCGTGCTCGGGCACTCAACTCCGACTTCGCTCGCTTCGACGACTTCGGCGGCCGTGGCGGCGTACCGAGGACTCCTGGATGGGATCAGTCTGTTCCACATGCCGCTCTTCTTTTTCATCAGCGGCTATCTCATGTCCCATTCGTGCGCCCAGCGCGACGGTCGGGCGGGTCCGTATGGGGCTTTCGTTCTCGGCAAGGCCCGGCGACTCCTCCTGCCCTACTGGGCGATCAGCACGTTCGCGTTTCCCCTGAAGGCTTGGATGGGCGGGGAGGCGATGCGGCCGGTGGACTTTTCCATCCGGGACTACCTGATCTCGCTCGGAGTTCCCTGGCAGAACACGATCATCTTCTTCTGGTTTCTTCCGACCTTGTTCCTCGTGTTTCTCGTGGCTCCGGGGCTACTTCGCGCGGCCCGGACATCGTCGCCGACGATTCTGACGCCGCTCACCCTGGTGCTGATCGCTCCGGGAGTCCTGATCACCCCGGTCTTCTGGAATGACCCGCTCAACTACCGCGGCGCGGCCACCCATTTGGGAACGTTCTGGCTTGGGCTTTTGTGGCGCGAGCGAGGTCCGCGGCTGGCGTCGGCCGGGCACGCGGTGCTCGGATGCTCCTCGCTCGCGGCGTTCGCGCTCCTTTGGGTCGCGGTGTACGCGCGGATCCTGCCCGAAACCGGGCCCGGGCAGGCCGTCGTGCGACTCGCGCAGGCGTGGACGGGGGTCGCGGCCGCCTACGGTCTTACCCGCTGGGCGACCGGCCTGGGGTTGGAACGCGTGCCGTGGATTCACGGGCACTCCTACCAGATCTATCTCCTTTCGTGGTTTCCACAGATCTTCGTGAAGATCGCGCTCTTCCGTTGGCTCGGCATCGGGTTCTGGCCGGCGGTTCTTCTCATGTTCGTGGGAGGGCTCGCGATTCCGGTGGCCGTCACCCACCTCGTTCGGCTTCGATTTCCGGCGCTCAAGCCCTGCTTGGGAATGTCCTCATGACGACGCCCGAGAACCTGCCCGATTCCCTGCGCCAGGCGGCCGACGCGGTCGGCGTTGGAACCGCGACGCGGCACATCTTCCTCTGCGCGGATCCCACGGAGGCGAAGTGCGTGGACCGCGCGGCGGGTCTGGCGGCCTGGGAATTCCTCAAGCGGCGGCTCAAGGAAAAAGGAATGGCGGCGCCGGCGGGGCTCGTTCACCGAACCAAGGCCAATTGCCTGAGGGTCTGTCAGCAAGGGCCGATCGCCGTGATCTATCCCGAAGGCGTCTGGTACCACTCCTGCACGCCGGAAGTGCTGGAACGCATCATCGACGAGCACCTGGTGGGGGGACGAATCGTGACCGATTACCTGCTGGCGACGAACCCGGGAGCCGGATCGGCGCCGGGTTAGGGCGCCCGACGGAATTCGTCGAGGGGACGAAAGCGAAGCCCCGGGTCTAGGAGGGGCCTCGGGAACCGTGGGAGTGCGGGGCCAAGGCCTCGACCTGCTTGCGAAGGACGCCGAGCAGATTGGCGAACCGGGCCGCGTTGCCGGCATTGACGGCGGCCAGACGCTCGTGACCGTCGAGGCTCAAGGCCATGATCTCCTCCTTGGTCAGGTCTCGATCCTCCAGCGGCAACTGATCCATTCCGTCGGAGACCGCCATGTCGGCGATCTCAAAGAACTGATCGAGGCAGAGGGTGTCGAGCAGCTCGCGGACCTGTTCGGTGGGGCGATTGAGAATGATCCGGAGGCGGGGTCCGGAGCCATCGGGCAAGGAGGATCCTTGCGAGAGACGCAGCAGCACACCGACGAATGAGCTGTCCATGCGCGGACAGGATGAGAGATCGATGATCAGGGTTGAGAAACCGCGAAGGACGGCCTGATCCAGGGTTGTTTCGAACCGGCCGCTCTCCCGGCAGACTCCGGGGCCGATCACGCCGATCCATGCGAGATCCCCCGAGGAGAAAGCGGGAAACGAAGTGCCAGG
Organism: Limisphaerales bacterium; assembly: GCA_050250555.1. Taxonomy (GTDB): domain Bacteria; phylum Verrucomicrobiota; class Verrucomicrobiia; order Limisphaerales; family CAIMTB01; genus CAIMTB01. Next base: position 57,858 of record JBFWOK010000018.1, on the reverse strand, counting down.
AGGGGCGTTCATGGAGGAAATGAATTGCGGGTAACCTTAGGACGGTCGGCGACGCGCATCAAGTGGGCTGGACGCCCCGGTTCCCCCGATGATTCTCGTGAGCGCGAGTTGGAGGACGAATCCTCCGTCGAGGGATCCACCAACCATCCGGCGGTTGCACCGAAGCAATTCGTCCATGGCATTCACCAGTTCCTCGCGGCTGTAGTTGGCGGCATGTTGCGCGGCCTTGAAGAGGACGAACGCGTTGATATCGGCGGGATTGTACCTGCGGTCGGATGGAAGGCGTTCCGCCGGCAGGTTCTTCAGTTGCGCGGCAAACCCCCGGTAATCGGAGCTGAGGCGCACCAGGCGTTCCTGGATCATCTCCTTGGCGAGGAGCATGGCGCGAACCTTGCTGATGAGCCCGTAGAGCAAGCCGATCTCGCTTTTCTGACGATCGGAAAGCATGGAACCGAGCTCTTCGTCGAGGCGGCGCAAGGCGTTGGGCAACCGACGTTCACCCAGCGCGTCGGCCAGTGCGAACGCCCGGGCGTGGCGTCCTCGGGTCACGATGGCTTCGACGTCCGCCACGGTGATGGTCGCGCGGTCCCCGACGTACATCGCGAGTTTTTGGACCTCGGAGGACAACTGCCGCGCGTTCGGCCCGACCTGTTCCACCAGGGCGGCGAGGGCGTCACCCTCGGGCCGACGTCCGAGGGCCCTCAATTCCCCCGCAGCCAGGTTCTCGGCCTTGTCGCGCCAGTCCCGTTCCTCACCGCTCAGACCGGGGAAATGTTCGATCGCGGCGGACTTCTCAATGGCGCGGTAGAATCCCCGTCGGCGATCGATCTTGCCGGCGCTGAAGAGCAACCGGACACCGTCCCACCGGAATCCCGCGAGGTCCTTGGCGAGTTCGGCCATGGCTTCGACGACGGCCTGCGACTCCGACACGCGGTCCTCTCCGACAAAATTACAGGCCCGGAACCAGATCACTTTGGCCCCACCGAAGAAAGGAAGCGTCTGCAGGGCTTCGCGAAGGCGGCGAAGCGCCCGGAGCGCTTCGTCGGTGTTGGCAGCCGTGGCGTCGAGGATCTCCTCGTCCCCGCCGGGGTGGGCCTTGGTCCAGCCGTCGAAGATCTGGCGGGCGCGCCTTTGGACGGCGAAGTCGTCGTCACCCCAGACCAGAACAAACGGAGCCTGGGGAGGGGAGTCGGGCATCAGGGTCCCTCGTCCTCCGGTCGATCCTGGGATTCAGCCTGGTCCTGGTACTGCTGGAGCACGTCCGAAGTGTCCTCGACCCGTTCGAAGAGGCTTTCGGCGACGAGAATCGGCCGACCCTGGGACACGGCGAGGGCGATGCAATCACTGGGGCGGGCGTCGACTTCGACGAGTTTGATCCCGAGTTCGTTCTCCTCCCGCAGGATCAGGCGCGCGAAGTAGGTCTGGTTCTTGAGGTCGGTGATGACGACGCGATCCAGGGAGATTCCGAAGCCCTTGAAGATGTTGCCGATCAGGTCGTGGGTGAGCGGACGCTCGTTGTGGGACTTGCGGAGGAAATTGGAGATGACCGTTCCGATGCCCTTCTCCACCTGAATGACAAAGATCTTCTCGTCGTTCCCAATGAAGATCGCCACCCCCCCTGCGGCGGGAAGGATGCCGCGGACCTGCACCGGCACCACGTCCTGCTTCATGCGGCGACTCTGGTGTCCAAGCGGCAAAAAGACAAGCCGCCCTCTGTTGGATCTCGCGGCGAATTCTTCGATCCGGCGCCCGCCCGACTCCCAGGAGCACCTTCCCGCGCCGAATTCGCGTCAGGTGGGAATTATTTGCCGGCCAGGGCGGCTTCGATCGCCTGGACAACTTCGGGATCGTCGGGGGCCTTGCGAGGATTGAACCGCTTCAGGACCTTGCCGTCGGAAGTCACCAGGAACTTGCCGAAGTTCCATTCGATATCGCCGGGGAACGCCGCCTCCTTGCCGGTGAGCACGGCGTAGAGGGGGTGCTGTTCGGCGCCCTTGACGTGAACCTTCTCCATGAGCGGGAACGAAACGTCGAAGGTCGCTTTGCAGAACTCTTTGATCTGAGCGGGCGTTCCCGGCTCCTGCGAACCGAAGTCGTTGCAGGGGAACCCGATGACCGAAAATCCCTTGTCCTTGTACTTTCGCTGGAGCTTCTCGAGGGCGTCGTATTGGGGGGTCAACCCGCACTTGGACGCCACATTCACGACGAGCATCACCTTGGCTTTCTGGGCCTTGAGGGTGGTGTCCTTGCCGTCGATGTCTTTGAGAGGGATTTCGGCGACGTTTTTCACGGGATCAGCGAAGCAAGCGGTCACCGCCAGGGCGCCGGCAAGGATCATCAGTCGGGGGGAGAGTGTCATACGGCGCGCAAATTGGAGCGCGCGCACGCCAAGTCAAATCATTCCTCGTTCCGGGCGGCTCTTGAGGCCGGCTGCGGCCCTGCCCGGTGGGGGTCGGAATCGGTATTGATCCGTTGCCGGAATCGCCAAGCCCGCTCCGAGACCCCAAAACCCCGCGTAAGAAACCACGAAGCGCACGAAAAGCACGAAGGGAGAGGCGGAGGCGAGTCCCTGATCGGGATTGACCTGTAGCGGATTGCCGAGGCCGGAACGAATCATGCTTCCTTCGTGTCCTTCGTGCCTTCGTGGTGGGATCGCTTTCTCCCAGGCGCCCCTTTCCGGAAATCAGGGGGGACGGTCTTCCGCGGGCCCGGATCAGACCTCGATCCCACGAAGCTCGACGTTGTCGATACCTTGCATTTTCTGAAGCGCGCGGATCAGGTCCTCGGGTTGCCGGCCAACCGCGAGACGGACGCGGTAGGTGTATTCGAGGGCGGTCCCCTGCTTGGCGGAGGCCACGGCGATGGTTTCGCGCGAGCTGATGTGGCTGCGGAACAGTTCGCCGGCGAGCGTCTCGACGTCCTGACCCACGGCCGACCGCACGATCAGATCGAACTCGGGCCGAGGGCCCCGGAACCAATCGCCACGTCGTCCCAGTAGCAGGGCGGCCGCCGTCACGGCGACAAGGCATTCCACGGCCACCACCATGCGACCGGCGCCCACCGCCATCCCGACAACCACGGCGAAGATCACAAAAGCAGTGTCGCGGGTGTCGCGGACGACGGTTCGAAAGCGGACAATGCTCAGAACACCGACGAGGCTGAAGGCGCGGGCGGCGTTGTCGCCGATCACCTGGGTCACCGCGGCGATGAGGATCGTCAGCAGCACGAGGGTGGCCTGCAGGTGGCTCGAGCCGTCGTCCCGGCGGGTCATCCCGTAGATCAGAGCCACGACAAACCCCAGGCCGAGGGAGAACGCCAGGCGGATTCCAACGTCGCGGGCGACGACCTCGGGCCCATTGTTCCAAAACCCCTGCAGCAATTCGTTCATGGTGCGTTGAACCTCGAAGGACGGGACGAGGCGCGCCGCAGGTTACGGCCGTTGTGATTCCGGCCGCGAGCCGGATTCAGGGTTTCCGGAAAGTTCCGTCCAATCCCTGCACAAACGCGAATCCATCTCCGCCACCCCCATTGGGCGCTCCAATCGCGATGGCCCGGATATTCTTCGATTCGAGTTCATGCAGGATCTCCTCGGGAACCGAGGCGTCCAGGCGCGGTTCGAACATGAATTCCTCGAAGAAATTGTGATGCCCCGGATGGTAGGTTTGCGCCCAAGGGTCGCGGAGGACGATTTCGCGCGCGGCCAACCCTGTGATCCTCGTTTCGATCCAGGCCTGGACGGGCGCGGTGTAGCCGGCGGAAATGCCCTTGGGTGGAGCAGGCCACCAGAACGAGGTCCGGACCGTGACCGCGCCCGACTTGAGGGTTCGTTCCTGCTTCAAGCTCTCGACTCCGGCGGCGGTCGCCGGCGCCAGGAAGATCACCTCCTCGCTCGTGGTCGTCGGTCCGTAGTCCCCCTGGGCCGGAATGTATCCCAGCGTGGGCTGCGGAGCTGCGTAGCGGACGACGAGTTGGAGGGTGAGATCCGGAAGGACCACGAGAGGACCTTCCCTCGACGAAACGGTCCCAAGGGTCCTCGTCCGAAGTTCGAGATTGCGCCGGTGGATGCCGTCCCCGTGGACCCAGCGGTCGGACAAGGACTCGTTCGAGCGTTCGAACGAGTAGCCGGGGAGTGACTCGGGGGCCCCGCCGAACTCGACACGCCGCGTTTGATGATCCAGCCAGGCGGCCTTCATGAAGGTCAGCAGGCTTCGATCCAGATTCGTTCCGCTCAGGGCGGTGGTTCGCAGGCGGAACTCCCACTCCGACTTCAGCCGATGATGCGCCACCAGATCGCCGTGTTCCCCTTGGAAAACCTGGTAAGGTCCGGCCGTCGGGATCAACCAGGGAACGTGGTCCCGCTGGGGTGGCTCGGGGACCTGGCGGATCTGCTTGACCCGCAAAAGCCCATCGGGTGCGACCTTCTTGAACTCGAAATCGTGCACGAAACGCTTCTTCGCGGGGAATTCAGCCTCGTAAGCGAGCGCTGACCGATTCAGCAGCGTCACGAGCGTCTGGTAGTCCGCTGGCCAAGTCATGACCCGGCCTCCGAGCGGGACCAGGCTGGATTCCTGGTCGACCGTCAATTGGGGCGACGAACCGAACCAGGAAACCGAAACGCGTTCGGGGACGGCCAAGGTGTCGGGATTAGCCACGGAGACCGCGCCATCCTGGGTCACAAGCATCCCACTCACGTAGCGGGCGCCGTCGCGCGTGGCGGTCCAGGTCGCAACCCCGTTCGCCAACTCGAACTCGTCCGGAGTCGACGGATGGACCAGCACGCCCATCCCGACCACGGCTTCATTCACGCCATGCCGGAGTCGCTCGAGGCAGGCGTTGGGATTGTAGAAACTCGCGTAGACCTTGCGAAGCGCCCGGAACACACCCCTTTCGTTTTTCTCGGTCGGATCGCAAATGCTCGGACCCCGGCTGTCGTCGTCCAATTCGTCCGCGAGACAACCGCTGTAACTGTCGTAGAGCCCGGCGCCGTTGAACTGTTCGCCATCCTCGACATTCGTGGAACTACGGAACCGGATCGGGCGGGTGGGCTCGAAGCCCGTATCCGCGAGAACCTGGAGTATCGCGTGCCGCTGGGTCGGGTTGAAATCGGCGGTGTCCTGGATCCAATCGCGAATCTCGGCGAGGGCGTCCTGGTAGGCGGACATGACCGGCGGCCAGGTGAAGCCCGCCAGCCGATCTTGAATCCTCCGGCGCAACGAAACTCCGCCGGGAAGGATCTGGTCCAGATACTCCTCCCAAAGATCCAGCGTGAACGCCACGGAAGGGGAAGGCACGTTGGCGGGAAGGCTGCGGACCAGGACTCCGAAGTTGGCCGCCTTCCCTCCCACAAGGCTGATATCGGCGGGCCGAAGCGTCGCCGTCGGCAGACTGATTCGCCCGGCCGGGACCCTGGCGGGAATGTCCAACTTGGGCGGCGCCTTCATGGCGAGGAGTTCGGCCCTGGCCTCCGGATCCAAGGGACCGTCCACGGCTTCCAAGGTGAGCTCGCACCCGCCGTATTGAGGCACCGCTCGCACCATCACATCGCGTTGGGCCCAGGATTGAACCCGCTGTCGCACGGCCTCATCGGCCGGATGCACGAAGGGGATCCGGAACGACTGGGCAAGGAGCGCGACGTGCGAATTCGGAGTGGCGGGCTGGAGCGCCACGATGCCGGCCAATGGGGGCACCTCGGCGGGAACCTGGTCCGTCAGAAGCACATCCTCGGGGAGAAGCCGACCGTCCCGATAGGCCGCGGCGATCTCAAGGCCCGGAACAGCCACCAGGCGCCCGACAGCCCACCCCGGGGAGTAGCACTCGTCCCCGGCGACCCAGCGGCCGGCGCTGCTGACGGGAATGCCCCGCGCCTCGAACCAATCGCCGTGGGCGCGGGCCACTTCCGATTGTTCCAGGGTCGGCAGGTACAGGACTTCGACCTCCGGGTCCCGCTGAATCATGGCCCGAACGGTTTCGAACCACGCCGCCACCTGCTCGCGCGGGTAGGGGTCGAGCCCCACGATCTGGATTCCAATCTCCGCGACGTTCGGCGACGGCGGGAAGATGACCGCTCCCAAGACCGCCTTTTGTCCGGGAATGCGGAGCGTGACCGCGTCGAACTGCGCCCGCGTCATTCCCTTGAAGTCGGGCAACCGGGCCGTGGCGAACTCGTAGTGGAAGGGGTATTTCCGGCTGTCCTGAAACCAGACCCTGTGCGGTGCGTCGAGAAGCAACGCGAACTTGATCCATTGGGACTGGCGTTGAAAGGAGTCGCCCGGAGCGGACAGGAACGGGTCGCCAACGTCTCCCATCACGTTTTTCCCGTCGTCGGCGGCGGTTCGGCGGCGCGTTGTGGCGCGGTAGAACGACAAGTCGGGGAAGGGTTCGCGAAGATCCGCCACCCGATCGAGGGTTCCATGCCCGATGAGCAGGTCGGACCAAACGCCAAGATCCCGGGAGGCCTGGAGCGTGACCACCTCATCGGATGGCGCCGGAATGGACAGCCGGGGGTGGGATCGGCCACCAGGGCCGCCCGAAGGCCTTTCCACGGTCAGGGAGGCGGCCACGGCCGAGTGTGTGCTTGCGAATCCCAAGCCGACCGCGATCGCCACAAGGAAACCCAGCGCCCAACGCGCTCGGGACCCACCGCCACGCGTCGAAAATTCCACGTCCACTCCATTCATCGTCATGCGCGGCTACCTATCCCCGGACAGCCCCGGTCGGCAATCCCCCCAAAAGGGGTAGAGCTCGGACTTGCCCTGCACGCCCCGTTGCCTACCTTCTCGGCCCCGGAGGCAATTCCCCCCCGCCCCGAAAACCCGACCCATTCATGGAATCGACCCACCGCGCGGGACTGAACGTCCCGATTCCGTTTCGGCCCGACAATCGAGTCCTTCGATACATCAACTTCCGGCTCTCAGCCCTGGGACGCCCGACCCTCCAAGGTCCGATCGCCGACCAGGCGGACGAATGGACCGACATGGTCCACACGCTGCTCGCTCACCAGCGCGAAACGGACCGGCTCCTGGCGAACTACCTGCCGCCGGTCGATTGGCGGATTCAGAACTGGCTGGATGAATACCTCTACGACAGCGGCACCCATGCGCGGCTGCCCCACGACACGTTCGTCCTGTATCGGTACGGGGTCGCGCGCGCGCTCTCAATCCCACCCGACCGTGACGAGTACCGGTCGGCCATCCTCCATTCCTACCGGACTAAGAACGGTGTCCTCCACAATCCAGCCAAGGACAGGCGGACGACCGAGGGCGTATTTCATGTCGCCGATTCGGGCCTGCCGATTCCGGACGACAAGCGGGCGGTGCCGTTGCTGACGTTCTCCCGGATGCTGCGGGAGGCGCTGAATCCGCCGCCCGAAATGCTCCGCCTGCCGTTCACGGCGTCCCAGGAACAGCAGGCTTCCTGTTTCGTCTCGCTCCTCCTGCGGCCCGTCGTCGTCCCCGCGATTCCGGGCCGTTCCCCGGCGCGGACGATGGAGACCCGGTTCTTCGCCCCCGGGAGCCTCGTGGCGAATCTGGACTTCGTTGAAAGCATCTTCGGCAACGCGGGCGATCCGTTCCTTCCCGAGAACGACGCGGGGCTCGATGCGGACCATTGGACCGGCCACAGCGGCTGCGTGATCCTGGCCCCGCATCTCGTCACGCTACGAAAGAAGGACCTCGGACTGCCTCGCAAGGACAAGGCGACGGAGCGGCAGCGCCGCGACGGAATGTGCTGGGAGTCGGAGGACGAACTCTACAACGGCGGATCGGCGTTCAAGCTCACCGCCCGGGACGAACGCGGGGTGATCGTCACGCTCATCGCCGACAACTACTTCGGCTACTGCAAGAAGGAGGTCAAAACCCAGATCAGCTACGCCGCGAACCTGCTCGGCATGGCGGAGGAGGAACACGCCGGCGGCGCGCTGGTGTTCGCCAGTTTTGATCTGGGCGAGGAATTCGACGGTGGCAGGCACGTGCGGCCGACCGGCCACCGGTACGAGGAGATGGTCCGCGAATTCGCTTCGAGCCTCGATCCCAAGCCCGAGGGTTACGCCGTCGATCGGCAATATCCGGACATCCTCTATGTCCCGGAGGACGCGCGATTCGATCTCCAAACCCAGCAGGTTTCCTGGGTCCCGAGCGGCGGTGGGGCGCGACAGTCCATCCGCCTTCTCCCCGGTCGCACCTATGTCCGGCCTTCCGGATACAAGGTTCATCTCGAGCGCTCCAGGTACGGGACCTGGCAACTGGTGGGAACCCGCGCCGACGCGACCCTGTGCCACAAGCCCTGCACCGTCTCGGGCGGCGGCAAATCCGAGATCTCGAAGTCCATCTCCGACGCCATCATCACCGGTCCCGTCTTCGTGGCCGACTACGTCCGGGACTTCGAGCGCGTGGAAGCGCTCCTCCACCGCGAGTACTCGGACCGGTTCCTCGATCCGACAAAGAAGGATACGCGGCGGATCCTGAGTCCCGACCGATCGTTGGGGAGCGTGATCAAGCTGCTCACGCCGTCGGTGGAGGATTACACCCCCGAATTCAACGCGCTGCTCGAAGCGATTCCCCAATACGTCAAGGAACTCGTCTTCGTCATCAAACGATTCTACAAACCCGAATGGGGCGATTCGTGGCGCGAGCACTTCAGCGTCGATGCCATCAACGGGATTCCAGGCAACGAACTCAAATTCCACGACAGAAAGATCATCACGACCCAGCTCCGGGTGGGTTACCAGGCGGATGGATCATGGCGCACGTTCGGGCTTCGCAAGGATTTCATGCCGGCCATCAAGGTCCAATACGAGGACGACATCACCGCGTCGGTCGTCGTTCCGACCCAACAGCTCAACAGCGTTCCTCCCGGCTTCGCCGCGCCGTCGGTCAAGTTCGTCCAGAACTGCGAGTACCGGCTCTTCCAACGCCCGGACGACGCGATCCACCGCGGCTACGACAAGCAGACCGAGGCGGACTTCGCGAACGCGGGGAATTTCTTCTCCAACTACGAGCCGTTGCCTCCGAAGGCCGCGACGGGAATGGTCGAAAACACGATCGAGTTCGATCAGTACACCCCGGCGATGCAGCGGTGCATCCGGGAAGTGGCCGCAACCGGCTCCCCCGAGTGGTTCGTCTGCACGTCGAATCCGCGCCTCGTCGACGGCAAGCCTTCGAAGAACCCCCGCTACCTCCAGGCGCGTCCCGACCTGATGAATCCGCGATCCACCTACCTGGCGGAAATCAGCATGCGCCTGCTGCGCCGACTCCCCCAGGAACAGCCGCTCCCCATCCCGGTCACCGCCGTGCTCCCCGGCCGTCGCAACAATCCGCCCGAAGCCGGAATCCGCCCCCTCGCGGTTCACAGTCCGATCCATTACATGGAACTTCCCGAGCTCTTCATGGAGTTCACCTGCTCGATGACCGGCAAATCGCCGTCCACGACCGGGGCCGGCTCGGAGGGCGCGCTCACCAAGGGCCCTTTCAACGCGCTGGCTCCGATCATCGATCTCAACAACGCGCTGGTGGCCTACATTCTCTGCGAACATTCCGCGTTCATCACGGCCGCCGGCTACGTCGGCCCGAAATACCGCGTCGATCACGACATCAGCCTCCTCGTGCCTGAAGTCTGGTCCCGCATGGGATTCGAGGAAGCCACCCCGCGGCACATGATCGCGCACGGGCTCCTCGAACGTTGCCGCGACTTCACGCACGAAGGACGGACCGTCCTCGCAAGCCGGCTGGGTTGGCGGATCAACGAGCGTTTCCTCGCGCGGTATTTCGGGCGCGTCTTCAACCATCCCCACCTCGTGTTCACCGAGGACATGCTCCGACCCGAACTCCAGGACGCCGGCGTCTTCGCCGATGGGATGGACAACATTGTCGCCACCCATCAGCGCGTGGCGGAAAGCTATTTCGCCGACGGCGGAATCGAACTCGCGTGTCCGCCGCTGAAGGCGCTCCTTGGCATCATGCGATCCGGCAGCTGGGAGGGACGCACGCTGGAAAGCCCTGAGTTCCGGCGGCTCTTCACCCGGGAGAATCTCCTCGCGAGCGACTGGTACGCGGACCGCCTCAAGGCCCAGCGCGACCAGGACGACCAACTCGCAGCACGCCACGTGGACGCGCTCTCGAAGTTCCTCAACCGCCCCCAGTACTCCGACGAGGCCGAACGCCTCGGAATCGCCGCCCGCCTGGAGCGCGCGCGCGCGCGCCTCGACGCGGCGCGACACCCGGACTATGCGCGGAGTCTGGTCGGTGCGTTGGGGCGGCACCCGCGATTCTCGCCGGGCGCGTGAGACACCGGAGCCCGCCTGGCCGCGCGCCAGGGCCGCCCGGATGGGGCTTGCGGCACACGGTGGGGCTAGGAGCGCCCCATCCCCCGTCGTGATTCGATTTGGCGGCTGAACCACCGGGGATCGACCAACTAGGGGACGGGGATTTGGTCTCGATTCCCGGCAATTCGCTCCCAAAAAAATCAACATCGCGCCGCGCGCAAACCGGGCGGCGTCCACGAGAACGAAGTGATCTTCGGGAAAACGACCGGATTCCGCGGATTCAACGTTGGAATCACGCTTCCTTCTTGAGAAGCCGATGCGGCCCCCGGTACGGTCCCGGGGTCATCCATCGCTTCAAACGCGCGTCCCCATCCTTCTTCCCGTGAAACCGCACATTCCATTCCTAGGCCTGATGCTGGCGTGTTCCGCCTTCCTCCAACCGGCCCATTCCGAAGTCGTGAACGTGGCCACTCGTGGAACCGCCCTCTCCACGCAACCCCTCTGGAGTGGCGCCGACATCACGCGGATCGTCGATGGCGACTCCGCGACCTTCGTCCACGCCGATGTCGCACCCGAGACTCCCCTCGCCTACTCGGTGGACCTGGGCCGGAACTACGGCGTCTCGGAGATCCGGATCGTTCCGCGCCAGGACGGCTGCTGCGCGGATCGCCTCACGCGCCTCCATGTCTCGATTCATACCGACGACGGCCAGGGTGGGGTCGGCACCGAAGTCTGGGGGACCGACGTGCTCACCGACGGAACCAACCCGGGATCCACGGCCGGCAGCCTCCTCACAGTTCCGGTTTCGGGAAATCCCTCCGGTCGCCACGTCCAGATCCTCTCGATCGCGGACCCCAACCCCGACTACGCCCTCCAGGTGGCCGAACTCCAGGTCTTCGCCGATGTGCCGGCCTCGGAAGTGAATCGAGCCCTCAACACCGTGGCCGCGTCGAATCGTCCCCTCTTTGGCAACAATCCCCCGAGGTTCCTCGTCGACGGAAGCCGGAACACCCTGGTTCACGGCAATGACATCATCGAAAGCCCGTTCTTCTACACGGTGAATCTCGGGGCGCCGGTGAAACTGAGCCAGATCCAGGTTTGGGCTCGTCAGGACGGATGCTGCCCGGAACGACTCACCAACTACCGAGTCTCGGTGCATGACGACAACGCCGGGGCTCCAGGGCCCGCGAAGTGGCAGGTCGTCCTGCACGACGATGGGTTCAGTCCGGGATCGACCGGAGGGTCGAAGGACATTCTGCTGCCGAACCTGGATCCCGCGGGACAGTTCGAAGGCCAGTGGATTCGGATCGAAGCCCTCGACGATCCCCTGCCCTCCTACAGCCTTCAGATCTCGGAGATTGAAGTCTTCGGCGAAGTGCAGGGCGGAGCGAGCCTCTTGATCGCCGAATCGCCGGCCGACATCGCGGTGGGAATTGGACGAACCGCGACGTTCACCGTCGTCGCATCCATCATCAATGGCGATCCCTCCAAGCTTTCGTACCAATGGAACCGCAACGGGTCCCCGATCGCCGGCGCGACCGAGGCGTCCTACACGACTCCGCCGCTGCTCATCGCCGATGACAAGGCGGAGTTCCACTGCACCGTCTCCTATCCGGAGATTGCGAGTCAGGAGTCCGGGAAGGCCGTGCTTCGGATCAATCTCGCGTATCAGGCCAAGGCGTCGTCCAACCGCCCCCTCTGGGGACCCGGAGGCTGGAACATCTCCCTGATCACCGACGGCGACAGGAGCGCCGTCCTTCATGGCGACACCGCCATCGAGGCGGGCATGGCCTACGAAGTGGATCTCGGAACCGTCGCGCGGCTCGAACAGATCGACATCTACCCCCGCCAGGATGGCTGCTGCCCCGAACGCCTGGCGAATTTCCGGGTCTCGGTCCTCACCGACAACGAGGGCACGCCGGGAACCGAAGTCTGGAAGGCCGATCTCTTTACCGACGGCAGCAACCCCGGCGCGACCGCCGGCAGCGTGGTTCATGTGCCCGCTGATCTCGATCCGACGGGCAATTTCGAGGGCCAATGGATCCGAATCCTCGCCCTCGATGATCCGATCCCGGACTACTTCCTCCAGATGAGCGAGATCGAAGCTTTCGGAGTGTTCGTCGATTCGATCCCGAAGATCGAGTTCGTCACCCAGCCGACGACGGCCCCCGGCGCGCCGGGTCGAACGGCGCGATTCACCACATCGGCCAAGGTCATCAACGGTGACCCCGCCCTCCTCTCGTACCAATGGTATCGCGATGGCGCCGCCATCCCCGGGGCGACGGAGAACACCTACTCGACCCCGCCCCTCGCCAACATCGACACGAACGCCGTCTTCCACTGCGTGGTCTCGTACCCCGACGTCGCCAGCATCCAAAGCGATTCCGCCAAGGTCGTGTTCGACTACAACTACGCCCGCGGGCAACCCGCATCCTCGAACCGCCCGCTCTGGGGCCCCGGCGGCTGGAGCATCTCGGCGATCGTCGACGGCAATCTCGGCAACACCATCCACGGCGACACCGCGCCAGCGGCCGGTTTCGCCTACGAGATCGACCTCGGCACCGAGGTGGCGGTCGACGAAATCAAGATCTATCCCCGCCAGGACGGCTGCTGTCCCGAACGCCTCTCGGACCTGCGCGTTTCGATCCACGCCAACGACAATGGCGCCATTGGCGAACAGCGCTGGTTCGCGGACATCCTCACCGACGGTGAGAACGCGGGATCGGGTCAGGACATCGTCGTCCAGATTCCGGCGAGCCAGGGGACCGGGACGCCGACGGGCAATTGGGTCCGGATCCTCGCTCTGCTGGATCCGATCCCGGATTACTTCCTTCAAATGACCGAGGTCGAAGTGATCGGCCTCGCCACCGGACCGCTTCCCGTCCCGATCACCATCGCCCGCACCGCCAATGGAGTCGTTCTGACCTGGTCTGGATCGGGTTTCGTTCTCCAGGAAACGACCACGCCGGCGGTCCCGGGCTCGTGGACGAACGTGCCGAATTCGCCGACCAGTCCCGCCACCCTGCCGGCCTCGGGTGTCGCGAAGTTCTATCGTCTCCGGAGCCCGTGACCTTGTCCCGGCCCGGGAACCCGTCGCTAGCGATCCTCTTCGGGGCCGCGGCGCTCCTCGCCTGGATGGGCGGGAGGGCGCCCGGCCCCGAAGCGTTTTCCGCCCCGCTTCCCTCCGACTCCCCGTGGGAGGTCGGGAATGGATTCCGGTGGAAACCCGCCGTTCCACCGCCGGGTTCCAGCGCCGGATTCACAGCGGTCCCGGGGACCAACTCCTCGGGGCTTCGATTCACCAATCGGGTCAGCACCGTCGCGGCGCTCAACAACCAGATCCTGGAGAACGGGGCCGGCGTCGCCCTGGGCGACGTCGACGGCGACGGGGCTTGCGACGTCTACCTGGCCGGATCCGAGGTCCCCAATGCGCTGTTCCGCAACCTTGGCGGCTGGCGGTTTGACGACGTCACGGTCGAAGCGGGCGTCGCGTGCCCCGGACAATTCTCCACGGGCGTCGCGCTGGTCGATGTCGATGGAGACACCGATCTGGACTTGCTGGTCAACGGCCTCGGGGTTGGAACCCGTCTCTTTCGCAACGACGGCCGGGGACGTTTCCGGGAGGACAACCGCGCCGGTCTGAACCGCCGCCACGCGGCGACATCCCTCGCGCTCGCGGATGCGGACGGCGACGGCGACCTTGACCTCTACGTCACGAGCTACCGGGTCCTGTCGGCCCGCGATGAGGTGCCCCCGCCTCGCATCGAAGTCCGACGGGTCGGCGGCCGGACCGTGGTCACACCCGCCAACCGATTCCTCGTGTTCCCCCTGGCCGACGGGAATGTCGAAATCGCGGAGAAGGGAGAGCCCGACTATTTCTATCTGAACGACGGACACGGTGTCTTCCGGGAGGTCGGCTGGACGTCGGGCCTGTTTCTCGACGAGAACGGAACGGCCCTGACCGAAGCGCCGGAGGAATGGGGGCTCTCCGTCCTGTTCCGCGACCTGACCGGTGACGGGCGGCCCGACCTTTACGTCTGCAATGACTACTTCCGGTCCCGGGACCGATTCTGGATCCAGGATCCGGCGGGCGCGTTTCGCGCCGCATCTCCTCTTGCGTGGCGGAACATGAGCCTGTCGTCGATGGCCGCCGACGCCGCCGACATCGACCGCGACGGGCACCTCGATCTGATCGTCGCCGAAATGCTCTCCCTGGATCACGCCACCCGGCATCGCCAGCGCGCGAACGCGTTCCGCGCCGAGCAGGCCCTGCCCCTCTCGGATCCGAGCTACCAGCCCGAGCTTCCCCGGAACACGCTCTTCAAAGCCCGGGGTGACGGATCCTTCGCCGAAATCGCCCAGGCCGCCGGCGTGGCCGCCTCCGATTGGTCGTGGAATGTCGCCTTCCTGGACGTCGATCTCGATGGCTTCGAGGATCTCCTGTTCGCCACCGGAAACGCCCACGACGTCCTCGACCTGGACGCCCAGAACGCGCTCGACCGGGCGCGAAGGGACGCGCGGGATTCCTCGCCCACGCTGAGTCACTATCCCCCCCTTCCCCAGCACCCGGTTGCTTTTCGAAATCGGAGCGACCTGACCTTTGCCAAGGCCTCCACCGCATGGCGCCTTGATTCGACGGGCGCGGGCGTCGCCCAGGGGATGGCGCTCGGGGATCTCGACGGCGACGGCGACCTCGACGTCGTGATGAACCGGCTCAATGACACCGCTCTCACGCTGAGGAACGACGCGCCCGATCCGCGCGTCGGCATCCGCCTCCGTGGCCGGGCTCCGAACACGGCGGGGGTGGGAGCCACCGTCAGGCTTCTCGGCGGCCCTGTGACCCAGTCCCAGGAAATTCAATCCGGCGGACGGTACCTTTCCTCGGATGAAGCCCTCAGAACCTTCGCAGCCTCGCCGTCATCCGGCGGGGAGCTTCGGCTCGAGATCACCTGGCGTGATCGAAGGCGCACCGAAATCGCCGGTGTCAGGGCGAATAGGGTCTACGAGATCGACGAACCGCAAAGGTCCCCCACCCCGACCGAGTTACTTCCCGATCGCCCCCGCGACCAGGTCCCGGTTGTGAAACCTCTCTTCACCCCGCTCCCGTCCACACTCGCCCACCAGGACATCAACCCGGATCCTCCCGATTTCCGCCGACAACCGCTCCTTCCCCGGGCCCTGAGTCATCTCGGCCCCGGGATCGCGTGGATCGACTGGAACGAAGACGGTTGGGACGACTTGGTGATCGGCGCCGGCCCGGGACGGACTCCGGCCTTTTTCACGAACGTGGAAGGCCGGGAATTTTCGGCGCGCTCATCGGATCGCGCAAAGCGGGACGACGCCGGAACCGGGGAAACGCTGGGTCTGGTGCCCTGGGTTCGCGCCGGACATCCGGTCGCGTTGCTCGCGTCGCGCGCCGCCGGCGCCGCCGACACCCCAGCCCGTTCCCGCGTCGACGTGCTGGATTCCGCGACCGGAGTCGTTGGTGAACCGTTGGAGATTCCCAATTCGAGTCCGGGCCCCGTGGCGGTGGCGGACATCGATTCGGACGGCGACCTCGATGTTTTTGTCGGAGGAACCCACGTGCCCGGGCGATTTCCCGAGGCGGCGGTCAGCCGGGTGTTCCTTCAACGGGATGGTCGCCTGATCCCGGACGGGACGGTGCCCGCGGGCCTCGCGGGCCCAGGCCTGGTCGGCGGGGCGGTCTTCTCCGACCTGGATTCCGACGGAGACCCCGATCTGGCGCTGGCCTGCTCTTGGGGGCCCGTCCGGGTCTTTCGGAATCACAAGGGCCGTTTCACCGAATCGACCCGGGAACTCGGACTCGAAACGCTGGCGGGAGGATGGGCGGGGATCGCCGCCGGTGATTTCGATGAGGATGGCCGCCCCGATCTCATCGCGTCCAACCTGGGTGGAAACACGGCTCGCGCGATTCCAGGGCCGGCGGACTGGCGCCTGTACGCCCGGGATTTCGACGGCGACGGAACTCTGGAGATCATTGATGCCTTCAAGACGCGGGACGGCGACGATTTCCGACCTTGGCGCGGCCTGGATGTCCTCGGAAAACGGATCCCCGAATGGAATCGGAGATTCCCGACCCATCGCGCCTTCGCTGCGGCGACGGTTGCCGACCTGCTGGCGGATTCCAAAGAGGCTTCAATCCACGTGGACGCGCGCGTCTTCGAACACAGCGTGTTCCTGAACCGCGGCGAACGCTTCGAGCGCATCGCTCTCCCGCCGGTTGCCCAGCGGGCACCCGGTTTCGGGTTGGGCCTGGGGGATTTCGACGGCGACGGGCACCTCGATGTTTTTCTCGCCCAGAACTCGTTCGATTTCGATCTCGATGCGGGCCGCGCCGACGCGGGAACCGGGCTGTGCCTGCTCGGAGACGGCCGGGGCGGATTCCGGGCGCTTTCGACGGACGAAAGTGGTGTCGCGCTGCACGGCGCTCAGCGGGCGGCCGCGGTCGCCGATTTCGATCACGATGGACGCCCGGATCTGGTGGTGACCCAAAGCAACGGACCGACGGTCCTGTTCCGCAACACCGGTGGCCAAGCCGGGCTTCGAGTCCTGTTGAAGGGCCCAGCCGCCAATCCGCACGGCGTCGGAGCCTCCCTGAGGTCTTTCGTGAAGGGCGCCCCAATCGGACCCGCGCGGGAGGTTGCGGGCGGCACCGGCTACTTCTCCGCCGACTCCACCACCCTCGTGCAGCCGAGGCTGTCAGGAGGCGGGCTCATCGAGGTTCGGTGGCCGGGCGGATCCACAACGCGGCACCCGGTTCCCCCGAATGCCACCGAGTTCACCGTTTCGCCGTGATCGAAGGCCCCTGGGACAACCACGGAATCGACGGAACACACGGAATTTGGAGAAAGGCGGGCCCTGGGGATGGAAGTCGTCTCGGTCCTGGTCGGCCTGAGCCTCGCAGCCGTTCGACTTTTTCCGTGTGTTCCGTCCATTCCGTGGTTGTTCCCCCGAATCTCGGCTGTCAGACCGGGCCGTTCCCTGCCAGGATCTTCAAGCGTTATGGTGTCCCACCGATTGGCCACATGGATCCTGGGGTTTCTCATCCTGGGAGCTGCGAGTGTCCCGGGCCAGGTTGGCGCTCCCGCCGCCCGCCCGCTTCCTTCGTACGCCGACTGGCGGAACGTTTGCGGCGCGCTGCCGTCGAATCGAAGCCTGGGCGCGGGCCTCGCGCCGCGGAGCCTCCTGCCGCTCAGGACCTACGCCGATTTCGCGGCCGCGCTCGACCCGTTTCTCGACCTGTGCCGGACGGGAAGCCTGGCCCGGGTCGGGATGTGGATCGACGCGCCGGACCGGTTGAAGAGCTTTCATGACCCCGCCTTGGCGTACTTCGTCCAAGCCACGACCCCCTTCCAGCCATTCGCCCAGCGACACGAGGTGCCTCCCGGGACCCGGGTCTTTTTTCATGGCGACCTCCATGGGGACATCCACTCCCTGCTGACCTACCTGGATGCCTTGAACCGCGACGGCGTTCTCGAAGGGTTCCGGATCACGGACGAGGCGGTTCGACTGGCCTTCCTGGGGGACTACACCGATCGCGGCCGGTACGGCGTCGAGACGCTCTACACGCTTCTCCGGCTGAAGCTGGCCAATCCCGAACGGGTGCTCATGGTCCGCGGGAACCACGAGGATATCAGCCTCGTCGCGCGCTACGGATTCCTGTCGGAGATCCAGGGAAAGTACGGGCGCGGATTCGACATCCCGCGCACCGTGCGGCTCTACGATTTCCTGCCGGCGGTTCTCTACCTGGTCTCGGGCACCAACGTGATCCAGTGCAACCACGGGGGGATGGAACCGGGATACGATCCCGAGACGCTGCTCATGGCGCCGCCCGGAAAGGCCTTTCACCTGCTCGGACGGCTTGATCAACGACGGTTCCTTGCGGCGGAGAAGAGCTGGATCGCCGGGCTTCCGGCCGAGTCGCGTCGGGCGCTGAATTCCAGCCTCGCGGACTTCGAACCCGAGAGCCCGATCGCGCCCACCGTGCTCGGGTTCATGTGGAACGATTTCACCGTCCTCGGTGAGGAACCCGCCTTCGCCATCGATCCAGGACGCGCCTTCGTCTACGGCAAGGAGACGACGCGCCGGATTCTGGGAATGGCGGGAACTCCGAAACACCGGATCCGAGCGGTGTTTCGCGCGCACCAGCACTCGTCGGAACTGAATCCCCTCATGCGCCGCCTGCTCGCCAGCCGGGGCATCCACCGCCATTGGCAGGAGGGGGACCGCGAATCTCAGCTTCAGTCGGCGCCCGAAAAGCTGCGCGGACTTTTGGAGACATCGGAGTCGCGGCCGATTCCCGACGGGTCCGTTTGGACGTTCAACGTGTCACCCGACAGCGTCTACGGCGCGGGTTGCGGGTTCACGTTCGACACCGCGGGTGAACTCACGGTGGCGGAACGCTGGGAGGACTGGCGCCTGCGCGTGCTGAATTTCGAGGTCGCGACCGGGCGTCGGTGACGTGAACGCTGCGACGCATCGTCGGGATTCCTCCGGGGTCACTCGTATCGGAGGGCCTGGATCGGGTGAAGCTTGGCCGCCTTGACGGCGGGAATGAGGCTGGCGACCAGTCCGACGACGATGCTGAAGCCCACGGCCGCGACGAGCGGCATCGCCGTGATGACCGGGGCGTTGTTTCCGGGCGAAAGATTGTCGAGAAGCCAGACCAACCCGAACGACGACGCGACTCCCGCGGCGGCCCCCAGTCCGGCAAGCACGCAGCCCTCGACGAGCACCTGCAGGAAAATGGCCGCGGGTGATGCGCCGATGGCTTTGCACGTGCCGATCTCCCGGATGCGCTCCGTGATGCTGGCGAGCATGATGTTCATGATGCCGATGCCTCCGACGAGGAGGCTGAGCCCGGCGATGATGCCCCCGCTGATCCGGGCGTTTCGAATGCGATTGTCGATGTCCTCCAGGCGGTTCTCCTGGGTCTCGAAGGTGAAATCCTCGATGCCGTTGTGCGTCAGCATGAGAACGTTCCGGGCCTGCTGAAGGGCCTGTTCGAGCCCCGAAATGTCCCGGACCTTGATGTCGATGTCGGAGAGCGTGGGATCCGGGATGCCGCCGCGGCCCGAAGCCGAACGGAACTTCACCCATGCGGTGTTGAGAGGGATATAGACGACGTTGTTTTTCCGCCAAAAGGCGTCCCAATGTTTGCTCCGCCATCCCCGCTGCCGGGCGACCCCACCGGCTTGGGTGTCATCCTTCGCCGGCTGATTCTTCGCCGCCTCGCGCTGCCTCTGGGTCTGCTCGCTCTCGTAGTGCCGGAACATCCCGACAATGGTGAACGGCTGGCTGTTGATCAGGATCCGCTCGCCGATCGGCACAATCTCGTCCCCGGTCTGCTCAGGGGTTCCGAACAATTCGTCGCGGATCCCGGTACCGATCACACAGACGCTGTGGGCGTATTCCTCGTCCAGATCGGTGAAGAATCGTCCGTGCTCGATCTCGTAGAGATTCATGTCCATCACGGCCGGCCAGGCGCCGACGATCTCGGACGGGTAATGGTCCTTGCCGCGGCGGGACACGAGACCCCTGACACTCATCTCGGGCGAAACCACCGTCAACGCGGGCGCGTTGAGCATCAGCGCCAAGACATCCCTCATCGTGCGTCCGGTCGCCATCTCACGGAGGTGTTCCTGGTGGGCTGGCACCTCTTCCTCCTCGATTCTGACCTTGTTGAGGCCGCCCATGGCGATCATCGCCTCCTTCATCCCGTTCTCCATGCCCTTCACGATCGCGGCCATGGCGACAAGGCTCGCGACGCCGAGCACGATCCCGAGCATCGTGAGGATCGACCGGAACTTGTGGGTCCACACCTCCTTCAAACCAATCAAGATGGCGATGTAGACGGTCATCTTCTTTTTCTCCCGGGGAACTTCATCTCATCGCGCTTTCACTTCAGTTCGTTTCACTCGTAGCGGAGGGCCTGGATCGGATGGAGCCGGGAGGCGCGGATCGCGGGATACAATCCCGCCAGGACGCCGACGAGCACGCTGAACCCGAACGCGACGGTCATCGCGCCGAGCGTGATCTCGGGCGCGTTGTCCGTGGGGGTGAACGCCCCGATCATCCCGACGACGCCCCACGAGAACCCCAGCCCCAGCAATCCCCCGACCACCGAGACGACCACCGACTCGATCAGGATCTGGACGAAGACCGCCTCCGTGGTGGCGCCGACGGCTTTCCGGATGCCGATTTCGCGGACCCGCTCGGAGATGCTCGCGAGCATGATGTTCATGATCCCGATTCCCCCGACCAGCAGGCTGATGGCGGCGATGATGGTGCCGCTGGTCCGCGCGTTCCTGATGAAGCCGTTGATCTCCGACGCCCAATCCTCCTGCGTCCGGAAGGTGAAATCCTCGATACCGCGATGCGTGAACATCAGGACGTTGCGGGCCTGCTGGAGGGCGGGTTCCAGCAGGTCCACGCTCGGGACCTTGAACTGGACGTTCGAGAGACGGAAATCCGCGACCTCGTTGGTTCCCATGCCGGACCGGAACTTGATGAACATGGTGTGGAGCGGAATCAGCACGGTGTCGTTCTTCATTCGGAAGATGAACCCGCCGCTGCCCCCTCCCCGCCGGCCCCAGCCGCGGTTGCGCGTGGGGCCGGTCGCCGGTCCCTCCTTCGCGTTCAGCGCGCGAAGATACTCGCGTTCGCGCTTCGCCTGGGCGCTCTCGTAGTGCTCGAACATGCCGATCACCGTGAAGGACTGGCCGTTGATCGCGACCCGTTCCCCGATCGGAATGATCTCGTGCCCGAGTTCCTCCGGCGACCCCCAGAGGTCGTCCCGGAGTTCCGTTCCGATCACGCACACGCTGCGCGCCAGTTCATTGTCCAGGTCGGTGAACATCCGCCCGTGCTGGACGACATGCTCGTTGACCTCGAGATACCCGGGCCAAGTCCCCGCGAGGATCGTCGCCCTCGAATACCGCCCCGCGCGGCTGAGAACCGCCGAGGAACCCGACCATCGGGTGTATTCGTAGGCCGGGACGATGCCGCTCAGCATCGGGGCCCCATATTTCAAAGCCTCGACGTCGCGAAGGGTCAGTCCGACGGCCTGATCGGCCAGATGCCGCTGCCAGACGGGGAGTTCCTCGGGCGGCTCCACGCGGATCTTCTCGAGGCCGCCCATCGCGACCAGCGATTCCTTCATCCCGTTCTCCATCCCGCGGACGAGCGCCGACATCGCGACCAGGCTCGAGACGCCCAGAATGATGCCGAACATTGTCAACGCGGACCTGGCCTTGTGGGCCCAGATCTCCTTCAGACCGGTCGCGATCGTGTTCGTCAGATTCATTTCAACATTTCAGCCGCTGCTACCCGGAGCCGCGCGCCAGCCGCCATCGACATCGCGGCGAGGCGGGCCTCCGGACAAAAATCCGACGGAATGTCGCTCGATTCGATCCCATTTCAATCCCGGCGGGAAACAAGTCATCGATCCGGTATCCGCAACACCGTCCCAACGGGCATCGTCCGTGGTCGCACGTGGGCGTTCGCCCTCTGAAGCGAGGGGATGCTGACACCGTACACCCGGGCAATGCCCGCCATCGTTTCCCCCCGCGCCACGCGGTGGGTTCGCAGACCGGCGACCGCGCCGCTTCCGCTTTCCGACGACCGGCCGCTCCGATCGGAGGGCGCGGATCGGTCGTCGAGATTGTAGGGCCGCCTCGCGGACGATCCCGCCCCGGACCGGGAGGCGGACCGGTCGGTTGGGAGGGGTGTGATCCGACCGGAAGTTGCCCCCACGCCAGCGCCCACCCCGGTCCTGGGAGTCCCGCTGTTCCCAGCCAATTGGGCCTGCTGGAGCATCAGGCTCGCCCGGGCCCATTCATTGCTCCAATGCGCCACCCCGGAGAGAAGTTGGGTCACCTGGCGCCGGAGTTCCTGGTTCTCACCGCGGACGGTGGCCAGTTCCCGGGCGATGGTTTCGCTGCGGATGACAAGCGGCACGCTCGTCGCCAGTTGCTCCGTGCAGTTGGTGATGCGCCGCCGGATCGCCTCCGCCTTGGGATCCTTGGGGTCGTCGGCTCGGAGCTTCAGATACCGCTGATAGTGGTAGACCGCGTCGGCGTGCCGCCGGAGCGACCCCTCGCACAGCGAAGCGTACCCGAGGTGGACGGCGGCCGAGCGCGGATTTTTTTCGATGGCGCGCTCGTAGAACTCCGCGGCGCCTTCGTAGTCGCCCAGCCTTTCCGCCGCGCGGGCCCGCTGGAAGTTCCGCTCCCGATCCTCGTCGGGGGTGAGAAAGGCGTCCGGCGAACAGCCGCCTTCCAGCAATCCCACGAGCATCACGAGCAGCAGCGCGCACCGTCCCAGCCACGGCGCGGCATGAAATGACATGCGCGAAGGCTAGACGACACCCGTATCCGCTGCAATGAACCTCCGAAATTCCCCTGAAACCCGGTCGCGCGCTCAATCCCGGCGGAACTGATCGTGCCAGCGTGCCTCCTGCTCCATGCGCTCCCGGTCCCAAGGGGAGGGGTCGTCCAGTTGATCGCGTCGCGATTCCACCGCCGTCACCCTCCAAACCTCGCGTTCCTGGTCCCGGTAGCGCGCACCCTCCCGGGTCTCGGCACATCCTGACACCGCCACCACCGAGGCGAAGACCCCGGCCGCCCGGAGCCCCCTCCAAAGCGGACCCAGGAACCATGCGCGGCTTTTCATAACGAAGGGATCATGCGCGCCGGAACGCCCGCCGCAAGAGCGGGTATCACGGAATTGGGCATGGCCCCGGCGGGGGCGCATCGCCGGGTTGTCGGCGCTCTCGCGATGAGTGCCTGCCAGCGGAATTCGCTGTCGGGGTCGGAATCGGAATCGGAATCGGAATCGGAATCGAATTGGACGCTCGCGTTCCCAACCGAGATCGGAGCGTCGGACCCTGAACCATACCTATTCCGACCCCGATTCCGACCGTGCCGAACCGCCCACACGATGGAGTGGCGCCCCCTGGTGAGCCCGCTTGGAACAACGGATTGCCAACGCGCTTTGGTGATGGAAAGAATGAGCGCGTCTCACCTTCCGTTTCGCTCCAACCATCCCAACACCCATGAATTCACCCCATCCAGCCCAGGGTCCCCGTCGAGAATTCCTCCGACATCTCGCCGCCGGCTCGGCCTTCTTCCTCGTGCCGGGCGCGTTCGCGGAGCATTTGACCCAAACGCCCGCCCAGACCGAGGGTCCGTTTTATCCGGATCACCTGCCGCTCGACACGGACAACGACCTGCTCGTGATCAACGACGCCATCACGCCGGCGGTCGGGGCGGTGACGTGGTTGTCGGGCCGGGTTCTCGACACCGGAGGCCAGCCGATCCGGAACGCCACGGTCGAGATCTGGCAGTGCGACAACAACGGCGCCTACCTCCACACGGGGTCCGCCCAGAAAGACCGGCAGGACCGGAACTTCCAGGGGTTCGGCCGTTTCGTCACGGGATCCACCGGCGAATACCTGTTCCGAACGATCAAGCCGGTGCCGTATCCCGGCCGAACACCGCACATCCATTTCGCGCTCAAGATCCGCGGCCGCGAGAAGTTCACGACCCAATGCTACATCCAGGGCGAGCCAAGGAACGAAGGCGACGGCATCTGGAAGGGCGTCACCGACCCGAAACAGCGCGCCGCCATCACGGTGCCCTTCACGCCAATGGCGGGATCGAAAGCGGGCGAACTCGCCGCCCGCTTCGATCTCGTGCTGAATCTGACGCCGAATCTCTGAGGACCCCGCCCCCTACGGGTGCGCCAGACGGTAGTACCGGGTTCCTTCGGGGGTCACGGAAACCGTCAACAGGTCTCCCTCCGCCACGGGCGCGGCGCCGACATTCTCCCAGGCGGCGCCGAGGGCGGCGGTTGATTGGAGCACGAATCCGACCGCCGTGGCCGGCCAGCTCAAACGGACCTGGCCACCCGCGACCCGGGCGACCGACAACGGGACTTCGGGCGGAGGCGGCGGCGGCTTGCATTCCTCGAGGAGGTTCTTGCCCGCGTTCGGGCCGCACGGCCGGATCACGGCGTACCGAAGCCGGCTGACGGCGATCTTGCCGGACGCGGTGAATCGGGCCGCCGCCTGCGGACCCTGGTTCACGCCGGAGAAATTCACGTTCGGAAGCTCCCAGTAGGCGTCGCGCCATTCGCCCGACCCTTCGAGCACGACGGCCGCGGAACCGGGCGTGAAGGCGAAGTTCAAGGTCCCGTTCACGACGGTTCGGTAGACTTCGGGTCGCAGGGTCGCGCCGGCGAGGTTGGGATCATCGTAGTAGGTGGCGCAGACCGCCAGCAGCGCGGGCGGCTGGGAGGTCGGTCCCAGAGCCTCCTCGGTGATGGCGAAGTTGATGTACTGGTGCGTGAACCCGGGAGTTCCGTCCTCATACGCGGGGCGAACCGACAGACGACGATCGTTCTCGGGGCCGGCCTCCTCAACGATCATGTTCTGGTCGCCGCCGCTGCTCCCGACGTCGAGGCCGTTCTTGATGTCATTCTTGAGATCCAGTTCGGCGAAACTCCCGTAGGCATCCGTGCAGATCGCCGGATCCTCGAAGCAGTTCTCGAGCGGATCCTGGCCGGCCAGCGGATGCTCCCCGGTCCGGAGAACCGCCATCTGGAAGCTCGAAACCGCCACCGGCGCGCCCACGGAGACGAATCTCGGACCGGCCGTCAGGGCGCCCGCGTTCACGCCGCGAAGGCTGACCGACGAAACCACCCACGAACGCCGGATCCACTGGCCCGAACCCGTGAGCAACTGACGCTGGTCCTCGGGGAAGAAGGCGATCCCATTCGCCGCGTCCGTCGCATAGGCCTCCGGACCAAACCGCACCCCGCCATCGAGAAAGGCCGGATCGTCGTAAAATTCCACGCACACCTTGACGTTCCTCGGATCGTTGCACGCCTTGCCCAGGAAGCTGTCGGTGATCCCGAAGTTCAAAAAGGTGTCGACTGGCTTCACCACCCGCCTCTGGTCGCCCGCCGGTCCCACGCCGTCCTCGTACACGACGCGCTGGTCGCCGTCGTCCAGGATCTGAACGTGATTCGAGGATCCGGCGCTCACGTCGATTCCGACCAGGTTGGTCTCCGGTTCGGGATCACACGTCTCGGGAGCCTCGAACTTGTTGATGTCCTCCGGTGTCCCGAAGGCGCCTTCCTGTCCGAACGCCACGACCCGCACGATCAGATTGGGAACGCCCTCGAACCGGATCGTCCCTCCATTGACGCCGCCATTGCCCGCCGCCCCTTGGGGCGCCTCGGGAAGGGTCCCGACAAGCCGCATCCCATCCGAAGGCCGGATCCCGTTCGCGATCCGGAAAAGGATCCAGTTCCACTTCCGGTTCTTGCCCTCGATCGGCACCTGGCCGCCGACGGGAAACGCCAGTTCGGGAAGCACCCCCGTGAGGAACCGAAAGTCCCTGGGCGCCCCCTGGGCGCTGAAAAGTCCTTCGTCCCCGTACGCCTGGACGAGGATGTCGATGAACTCGCTGTCCGCCCAAGCCTCGAACAGGGGATCGGCGACGTTCAGGTAGTTCGATGTGGCCTTCTTCCCGGTGAAGCCGCCGATCGCAATGTCCGCGGTCATCTGGTCGCCGCCGCTCAGGATCGAAAGCTCGGGAACCCAGTTTTCGCTCGGAGGTTCCAGCCCCCCGTCGGTGACGACGTAATGGACGATCTTCGAAGGATCCCTCGTGGCCGGCCAGTCGTTCACCGGAAATGGCCCCGTCTGGGACCGGACCTGTTCGGTGGCGAGACTCAATGCCAGCAATCCAAGAAACAATGGGTGCGTTTTCATGTCGCGAATCGGGAGACGGACATCGCCTTAGTCGAATTGTCCGGTCGTGGCGATCAAAAACCCGAAAACGATCGATAGGATCTCCGAAGGCCCGACGAACGGCAAAAACCTCCTTCCCGGTCGGATCCCCGACGTGTTGGATAGCCCGGCGATGGCGAATGCACGACGTACCCCGGATCGGACTCCGGGCCCCGCGGAATCCGGTGACGACACCCTGCCCACGATCTACCTGAAACCCGGAGAGGCGGACCGGGTCGTGGCCGGGCATCCGTGGATTTACGAGGGCGCCATCCTGCGCCTGACCCGTGAACCCCGCGACGGCGACGTCATCCAGGTCAAGGACCATCGCCGACGGCTTCTCGGCGTCGGATTCTACAATTCCAAATCGCGCATCCGGGTCCGCGTCCTGAGCGCGGAACGCCGCGAACTCGACGAGGCCTTCTTCGAGAAACGGCTTCGGGCGGCCGTCGACCATCGGCGCCGCTTCCTGCCGGGCGCCACGTCGTACCGGGTGGTCAATGCCGAGGGCGACCTCCTGAGCGGATTGATCGTGGACAAGTACGAGGATGTGCTCGTGCTCCAGACGTCCTCACTCGGAATGGACCAGCGGAAGCCCCTCATCACCGCGATCCTTCAGAGGCTCCTGTCCCCGCGCGCGATCCTGGAACGAAACGACATGGGCTCCCGCAAGTTCGAAGGGCTCCCCGAGGCGCAGGGCGTCCTGGCGGGCGAACTGCCCGAGTCGGAGCAAGGTGCCATTCCCGTGCTCATGAACGGACTCCGGTTCGAGGCGAATCTCCGGGCGGGTCACAAGACCGGGCTCTACCTGGACCAGCAGGTCAACCACGAGCGCGTCGCCGGGCTCGCCCGCGGGGCGCGGGTTCTGGACGCGTTCAGCTTCCTGGGGGGATTCGCGCTCCACGCCGCGCGGGCGGGCGCGGTTTCGGTCGTGGGCATCGACCAGAACGAGGACGCGATCGGTGTCGCCCGCCGGTTGGCCGAAATCAACGGCGTCGCCGACCGTTGCGTGTTCGAGGTCGCCAATGCGTTCGACTGGCTGCGGTCGCCTTCCACCGCGGGCGCGGCGTCCGGCGAGACGACCCCCGGGGCGTTCGACCTCGTCATCCTCGACCCTCCGTCGTTCACCCGGAACCGCGCCTCAGTCCCGGATGCCCTGCGAGGGTACAAGGAAATCCATCTGCGCGGACTCAAGCTCCTCCGGCCGGGCGGTGTCCTGGCGACGTTCTGCTGCTCCCACCACGTCGATGCCGCCATGTTCGACGCCGTCATCCAGGAAGCGGCCCGGGACGCGCGCTGCCTGCTGAGGCGTGTCGCGGTGTATCAGCAAAGCCCCGACCACCCGGTGCTCCCCGCGATCCCGGAATCCGAATACCTGAAGGGCTTCGCGTTCGAACGATTGGATCCCTGACTGAATGACCTCCCCGGTCGCCGCCCCCGACAGTCCGGACGTCCACCCGGATCTCGACGATTCCAGGCGGTATGGTCCCTGGCGATTCTGGCTCCACGCCTTGGGGTGGCTGGTCTTCTACCTCACGGTGGTCGTGGCCTGGGGGCAGCGGAATTCGTGGCCCGATGACCTGATCCTCTGCGTGCTCGCGGCGCCGGTGAACGCGATCGTCATCGCGACACTGTACGCGGCCTATGGATTCGGGACGCGGATCGATTCGCACCGGGCCCAGCAGGAGCAACTGATCGCCGCGCTCGTGCTCGCGGTCGGAGTCGCGAGCGGCCAGCTCTTCCTGATGAACCTCGGCCTCGCGGCGCTCGCGATCGCCTGGCTTCGACCCGCGCGGCCGGACGTCGATTGGACCGAGTGGCTCAAGATCCCGCTGGTCCTCTTCACGGCCCTCCCTTTCTGGCTCGATCTGCACGGGGGCCGGACCCAGGTGTTCCAGTTCCTCGACGATCCGATCGCCAACCCGACCTTCCAACTGCCCCTCGCGCTGACCGCGACACAGAACCGGCTCCTGTCCTACTGCGCCCTGTTGTCGCTCGTGCTCCTTCTTCACGGCCGGGTCTTCTGGATCGCCCTTCCGCTGCTTCCCGTGTTCCTGTTCGTCATCGCCGCCCTGCCCCGCTGGATCCCGTCGTGGGCGGAGTGGCCCCCCGTCCTTCGGCAGGTGACTCCCTGGGGCCTCGGAATCGTCCTGTTCGCCGGCCTTTCATGGTTCGCCGTTCGGGTGGACGCCGCCTGTCGCCGGCTGGTGTCCGGGGAATGGCTTCGACGCTGGTTCGAGGAGCGCCGGTATCCACCCTGGCTCGCGGTGCTCGTCGTGATCATCTCCCAGATGCTCCCGGTCCGGTCCATGCAATGGGGAGCGCCCCAGATGCTGGCCGGCGCGGGACTCCTCCTGACGGCGGCGATCCTCGTGACCCTCCGGTGGCGCTCCGGGCGCGGCCCGATTCATTCGAGGTCGGTCGCGCTGGTGGCCGGCGCGCTGCTCCTGAATCTCATCGCCGAATTCACGACGACCGACAGCCTGCGCCGGCTCGCCGTCGCGTTCGTCCTCGTCGGCCTCGTCTCCTGGCACCGTCTCTGGCATCTGCGGATCTTCCTCGCCTCGGGTTTCATCGCCATCCTGCTCCTGGCCGTTCCGTCGGACCCGGCATCGGGTCTCTCCGATCCGGCGCTCTTCACGGGAGTGCGAATCGGCTGCGCCGGGCTCCTGATCCTGCTCCTCGGATGGTTCTCGCTGGGGCGGCAGCCGGCGCCGGGCGAGGCCGGCTACCCGGAGCAGGCCTGGGTTCCGTCCAAACGCTTCGCGTTCATCCTCCTGGGTCTGATGATGCTTTTTCAGACGGCGGCGGCTTTCTGGCCCGACCACCAGATCGGCGCCACGCCGAAGAATCCCGCCCCGCCCCCGAGCGACGAGGGTCCGCTCGGAGCGCGCATGTCGACGACCGGGCAGGCCGTGACGTACCAGGTCCTGGATCGCGCCGGCTGGGTCCAGGTGAGCATCGCCTTTCCGAAGAAGAATCCGTACCTGATCGAATCACCCGAGAACGCCCTGGAACGGCATGGCTGGCAGGTGGTCCAGCGCGTTCGCATCCGGCATCCCCAAGGCGAAGCCGGCGCGCTCAAGATCGTCCGCGACGGGCAATACGCCGCGGCGCTCTGGTGGTTCGAACAGGGGCCGACGAGCTTCAGCAATCACCTCTACGCCCGCCGCGTTCTCTGGAGCAGCTGGCACCTCGCGGACCGGCAACTCCGCCACGTGCGCGTCGAGTCCCTGGCGATCACCGATCCCAATGAACTCGCGGCCTTTGCCGCCCGGAACGACTGGTTCTCGAGCCTGGAAGCCCCTTCGGATGCGGGATCCAGCGAGGGCCCGAAGCCCTGACAGCGCCCGAATCTCAGGAGGGTTCCTTCAGCAACGCCGCCTGCCACCGCATCAGACTCGTCTTCGTGGGATCACCCGCCTGGGCCAGCTCCAACAACTGGCTCTTGCTCGCGACGAACGACGGATCGAGCCCGAGGTCGGCCGCCACCCGATCCCGGTGGTCACGAAGGACGGCGACCCGCTTTCCCACCCAGAGGGGCATCCGCTTGTGCTCATGCCGGATTCGCTTCGGCCATTCGCTCTGCGGAAGGGCGAGGGCCTCCTCGATCGCGCGCGCCAGGCCGTTCGCCCGTCGGGATGAAAGATGCCGCGGAAGGGTGCGCGGCAGTTTCCCCCACCTCGCGGCGGCCTCCGCGAGGCCGACCGCGTGGTCCGGACTCAGGACATGGAAGGTCGGCCTGTTGGCGTCCCTGGCTTCCTTCTCCCGCCACCACCAGATGGAGCGAAGCACCGCCAATCCGAGCGGATCCAGGGCGTGGCTTCCCCGAAGCCGCCACACCAGGTTCTCGTCGGGCGGCGTCCACTGCGCCGCCTCCGAGACGATCCGGGCGCACAACTCCGTGTGCCATTCGGTCCGCCCCAATCGATCCAGTTCGGCCGAGAGCTTCTCCTGAAGCGGCTTGAGGTAGCGCGCATCCGATTCGGCGTAGGCGATCATCCGAGGGGTCAGCGGCCGCTGGCCCCAGTCCGCCTTCTGCGGCCCCTTCTCGAGCTTCAGTCCCAGGAACCGATCCAGCAGATCCGTCAGTCCGAAGCGCATCACCCCGACAAACCGCGCCGCGCTCATGGTGTCGAAGATCTCCGTCGGAACGAATCGCCAGGTCCGGTACATCAGTCGAAGGTCGTAGTCGCCCCCATGGAGGATCAACCGGTGCCGCGTCATCAGTTCCAGAAGCCCCCCAAGGTCCAATCCCGCCAGCGTATCCACCAGCAACTCACCGCCCGGATGGCTCAATTGAAGCAGGCACAGCTTTTCAGGGTACGCGTGAAGGCTGTCCGCCTCCGTGTCCAAAGCCATCCACGAAGCCACTTGCAGCTCCCTCAAGGCCTCGCTCAGACGCTCCGCCGTATCGATCACGGCCGTGAGTTAACCTCCGGATCCCCCTCTCCGACAACTCCGGGATGGGCCCCCGGCCACCCGATCGCCAGCACCGATCTTGACGTGATCACGCCACACCCCCATTTAAAGCCCGCCCTTTCCGCCCATCGAATCCCCCCCCCATGAATCTCAGCGAGACGTTCCTCCATTCCGCAACCCGCCACGCGGGGAAGGTTGCCGTGTTTCACGGAGAATCCCGCCAGACCAACCAGGACCTGAGTTCCCAGACCCAGGCTATCGCCCGGTACCTGGTCGAAATCCGCGGCAACCGCCCCAACCAGCGCGTCGGCCTCTGGCTCCGCAATCGGCCGGAGTTCATCCCTTCACTCCTCGGCGCGCTCCACGCCGGGGCGGTCGTGGTTCCCATCAACAGCTTCCTGAAACCCGAGGAAATCGCCCATCTGCTCGAGGATGCCGGCATCGATCTCGTCCTGACCGAGTCCGCGCTCGCCGCCGAGCGGGCTGCGGTCCAGGCGCTTCGTCCGTCCCTTCAGTCGTGGGAGGTCGAAGCACTCCCAACGCTCGGGACTTCGGACGCACCCGTCACCTTCCCCGAGCGGTCCGAGGAGGATCTCGCGGTGCTCATCTACACGTCCGGAACCACCGGCCGCCCCAAGGGCGCGATGCTGTCCCACGGCAATCTCCTCCATAATCTCGAAAGCTGCCGGCGCATCCTCGAGGTCATCGATCACGATCGCTTCGTGCTCATGCTCCCCATGTTCCACAGCTTCATGCTCACCGTCTGCATCCTGCTCCCCCTCGCAACCGGTGGTTCGATCGTCCTGATCAAATCCCTCCATCCGCTCAAGGCGGCCCTCGAGGAAATGATCGCCCACCAGGGAACCGTCCTCCCCGCCATGGCCCAGATCTTCCGCGCCCTGGCCGGCCTCCCCCAGGGAGTCCCCTTGCCCCTCCGCCTCGGCGTCAGTGGCGCGGGACCGCTTCCCGTCGAGATCCTCCGCGCCTTCTCGGCCCGATTCCCCGACATCCCCCTGATCGAAGGCTACGGACTCAGCGAGGCCAGTCCCGTCGTTGCCGTGAACCCCATCCACGGACCCACCGTCCCAGGAACCGTCGGCCTCCCCATCCCCAACGTCGAAGTCTCCATCCAGGACGAAGACGGCCGCCTCCTCGAAGACCTCGTCGACGGCGAAATCTGCGTCCGCGGCGGGAACGTCATGCGCGGTTACTGGAACGACCCCGCCAAGACCGCCGAAGTCCTTCGCAACGGATGGCTCCTGACCGGCGACGTCGGCCACCGCCGCCCCGATGGCTTCATCGTCGTCACCGACCGCAAGAAGGACATGCTCAAACCGAATGGGCTCAACGTGTATCCCCGCGAGATCGAGGAGGTCATCCATCGCTTCCCCGGAATCAAGGAGGCCGCCGTCGTCGGAGAACCCGACGAGCGCCGCGGCGAACGGCCCGTCGCCTTCGTCGCCTGCGAGAATCCCGATTCCTTCGACCCGAAGGCGCTGATCGCTTTCCTCAAGGAACGCCTCGCCGACTACAAGCTCCCCCGCCGCGCGATCCTGGTTCAGGCCCTGCCACGCAATGCGACCGGCAAGATTCTAAAAACACGGCTCCGCGAAATGCTGACGTCTCCGACGTAAACCGTCCCAAACGGGCTGGGTTTCCCCCCAAGAAACGCGCGCGCACGGCCTGTTCGCGATTGCCCTTCGCCAGAACGACCGCAAATGATTTCTCGCATGCAGTCGATCCATCGCACTTCCCTCTTCGCGCTCACCCTGGCTTGGTCCATCACCTCCGGAGCGGCCGATTGGCCCGGATGGCGCGGCCCAGACCGCACCGACCACTCCCCGGACACCGGTCTCCTGAAAAAGTGGCCGGCCGGCGGCCCAAAACGACTCTGGCTGAACCGCGACGCCGGCCTCGGCTACGCGGGATACTCGGTCGTCGGTGGAAAGCTCTTCACCCTCGGACTTCGCGGCGACCAGGAGTTCATCCTCTGCCTCGATGCCGAGACCGGGGAGGAACTCTGGGCGGCACCCGCCGGAGCGAAGTACCCGAACGGCTGGGGCGACGGCCCGCGGGCCACGCCCACCGTCGACGGCGGAAAGGTCTACGCCATGGGCGGCCACGGCACCCTCGTGTGCGCGCAGGCCTCCGACGGCAAAGTGATCTGGCAGAAATCGATGACCGCGGATCTCGGCGGCAAACTCGCCGACTGGGGGTACACCGAGAGCGTGCTCGTCGCCGATGACCGCGTGATCTGCACCCCCGGCGGCGACAAGGGAACCCTCGCCGCGCTCTCCAAGGATACAGGTGCGCTGATCTGGCAATCCTCCGAACTCACCGACAAGAACCAGTACGCCTCCCCGATTCTCGTTCGGCACGAGGGAAAACCCCAGGTGGTCCAACTCGTCACCTCCAAGGTCTTCGGCGTCGATCTCGCCAGCGGGAAGGTGCTCTGGCAGCAACCCTTCCCTGGACGGGTCGCGGTGATTCCCACGCCCATCCACCACGACGATCATGTCTATGTCTCCGCGGGATACGGCGTCGGTTGCATGCTGGTGAAGCTCGGCGACAACAACTCCTCCTCCGTCGTCTACGAGAACAAGGTCATGAAGAACCATCACGGAGGCGTCATCCGTGTTGGCGATCACCTCTATGGCTACTCCGATGGTCCCGGTTGGGTTTGTCAGAACTTCAAAACGGGCGAGGAAGTCTGGGCGAGCAAGAAACTCGGCAAGGGCGCGATCCATTACGCCGACGGGATGTTCTATTGCCTCGCCGAGGATTCCGGCGAGGTCGCCCTCGTGGAGGCATCCACGAAGGACTGGGTGGAACGGGGCCGGTTCAAGCTCGAACCCCAGACCCAGCAGCGGAATCCCCAGGGCCGAATCTGGACCCACCCGGTCGTGATCAATGGCCGGCTCTACCTCCGCGACCAGGAGCTTCTGTTCTGCTACGACGTGAAAGGCTGACCCGCCAGCCCGCGTCAGCAGGGCGGACCCGAAGCACCCGCCCCCCGGGACCGCATCCGTCCCATCCGTCCCATGGGTCCCCTAGGTCCCATGGGTTCCCGCATCCCCGCATCCCAGCCTAGAATATTTTCATATCATCCCATCCGGATGACTTGATTTGTAATGTTGAGCACCCTACCGTCGCACCAGGTTTTCAATCCCAGAAGCCTGAGCCTCATGAGCGCGTCGTCCACACCCCATCCCCTCGAATCCCTCCTCCGCCAACGGATCGTCATTCTCGACGGCGCCATGGGAACGATGGTCCAACGGTTCAAGCTGGATGAATCCGCGTTCCGCGGCGCCCGGTTCGCCGACTGGAAAGGCAAGGACCTCCAAGGGAACAACGAGCTGCTGGTGCTCACCCGCCCTGACGTCATCCGGGATATCCACCGGCAATACCTGCTCGCGGGAGCCGATCTCGTTGAGACGAACACGTTCTCCGCGACCACCATCGGCCAGCACGACTTCCTCTTCGAACGCCATCCCGCGGGCCGAAAGGACCCACGCTTCTTCGACGACGTGGTCCAGGACCCCTTCCTCCGCGAGATCGCGCGGGAGATCAATCTGGCTGCCACGCGCCTGGCCCGTGAAGCGGCGGACGAGGTGGGGAAAGCCACCGGGTCCCCGCGCTACGTGGCCGGGGCGATCGGGCCCATGCCCGTCACGGCGTCCATCTCGCCCGACGTCAACGACCCCGGATTCCGGTCCGTTCATTTCGATCACCTCCGCCAGGCCTATCGCGAGCAGGTCGACGCGCTGCTCGAGGGGGGAGTCGATGTCCTGCTGGTCGAAACGATCTTCGACACCCTCAACGCCAAGGCGGCGCTCTATTCGATCGACGAGGCGTTCGAAGCCGGGGCGCGCCGGGTGCCCGTGCTGATCTCGGGCACGATCACGGATCGTTCAGGCCGCACGCTCACCGGCCAGACCACGGAGGCCTTCTGGCATTCGGTGATGCATGCGAAGCCGCTGGCGATCGGATTGAACTGCGCGCTCGGGCCCCTTGAAATGAGGCCGTTCGTCGAGGAGATCGTCGATGCGGCGCCTGCGTTCACCTGCTTCTACCCGAACGCGGGGCTCCCAGATCCCCTGTCGGAAACCGGGTTTCCCGAGACTCCCGCGAGTCTCGCGCCCCAACTCGCGGAATGGGCCGCCAGCGGGTGGCTCAACATCGTGGGCGGATGCTGCGGCACCACGCCCGCCCACATCCGCGCCATCGCCGAGGCCGTCCGCGGCGTCGCGCCACGACGGGTTCCCGCGGTCGAACCCGCCTTGCGCCTGAGCGGCCTCGAGTCCTTCGTCCTGCACTCGACTCCTCCGTCGCCGCCCGCGCCGTCCGGTCACAGGACCGACGCCGACGACCTTCCCGTGGCGGTGGATGTCGGACGGGTCGCGCAGTCCTTCGTCAATATCGGCGAACGGACCAACGTCGCGGGTTCCCCGAAGTTCAAGCAACTCATCCTCACGGGGCAGTATGAGCAGGCGCTCGCGATCGCCAAACAGCAGGTCGAGAACGGGGCCCAGATCATCGACGTCTGCATGGACGAGGGGATGCTCGATGGCGTCGCGGCCATGACGCGGTTCCTCCTGCTTCTGTCGGCCGAACCCGACATCGCCCGGGTTCCGTTCATGATCGATTCGTCGAAGTGGTCGGTGCTCGAAGCGGGCCTTCGCTGCGTCCAGGGCAAGGCCATCGTCAATTCGATCTCCCTCAAGGAGGGCGAGGCCGTGTTCCTCGACCAGGCCCGCAAGATCCGCCGCTACGGAGCCGCCGCCGTCGTCATGGCGTTCGACGAGCGTGGACAGGCGGATTCCTTCGAACGCCGGATCGAGCTCTGCCAGCGCGGCTACGAGCTTCTCGTCGGAAAGGCGGGCTACGATCCCAACGACATCATCTTCGATCCGAACGTCCTCACCGTGGGAACGGGAATCGAAGAGCACGCCAACTACGCGGTCGACTTCATCCGCGCCACCCGCTGGATCAAGGAACATCTCCCGGGCGCCCGGGTCAGCGGCGGGATTTCGAACATCAGCTTCGCCTTCCGCGGCAACAACGCCGTTCGCGAAGCGATGCACAGCGCGTTCCTGTACCACGCGATCCGCGCGGGCCTCGACATGGGCATCGTCAACGCCGGCATGCTCGAGGTCTACGAGGAGATTCCCAAGGACCTCCTCGAGGCCGTGGAGGATGTCCTGTTGAACCGGCGCCCGGACGCCACCGAACGCCTCGTCACGCTCGGCGAGGAACTGAAACAGAAGGCCGCGCCCGCCGGCGGTCCCGGCTCCGGAGCGGGGACTTCGGCTTCCGCGTCCTCCGCCACCGATGACGCCTGGCGCCGTCGGCCTGTCGAGCAACGGCTCGAACACGCCCTCGTCAAGGGCATCGACGCGTTCATCGAAGCCGACGCCGAGGAGGCCCGCCAGAAGCTGGGCCGCCCGCTCCTCGTCATCGAAGGCCCGCTCATGGCGGGTATGAACGTCGTCGGCGACCTCTTCGGCGCCGGCAAGATGTTCCTTCCCCAGGTGGTCAAGTCCGCCCGGGTCATGAAAAAAGCGGTCGCCTATCTGACGCCCTTCATGGAGGCCGAAAAGCGCGAACTCGTCGCCGCGGGCGGTTCCGTGAAAGCCGCGGGAAAGGTCCTCCTCGCCACGGTCAAGGGAGACGTCCACGACATCGGGAAGAACATCGTCGGAGTCGTCCTCGGGTGTAACAACTACGAGGTCATCGACCTCGGAGTCATGGTTCCCTGCGACCGGATCCTCGCCGCGGCCCGCGAACAACAGGTCGACGTCATCGGCCTGAGCGGCCTGATCACGCCCTCACTCGATGAGATGACCCACGTCGCCCGCGAGATGGAGCGCACCGGGTTCCGACTTCCGCTCCTGATCGGCGGCGCCACCACCAGCCGCGCCCACACCGCCGTCAAGATCGCGCCGGGCTACAGGCAACCCGTCGTCCACGTCCTCGACGCCAGCCGCGCGGTCCCGGTCGTCAGCACGCTGCTCAGCGACGCCGATCGGCCGGGATTCGAAGCGTCGCTCGCGTCGGACTACGAACGGCTCCGCGCCCAGCACGGCAACCAGCGCCAGGCGCTTCTGTCCATCGCCGAAGCGAGGGCCCGCGCACCCAAACTCGCCTTCGAAGCCCTTCCCCAGCCGCGGTTCATCGGGAACCGCGTCCTCGACGACGTCTCCGTCGCCGACCTGGTCCCGTTCATCGACTGGTCGCCCTTCTTCCACACGTGGGAACTGCGGGGCGTCTACCCGGCCATTCTCGACCATCCCAAGCACGGCGAAGAGGCCCGCAAACTGTTCGCCGACGCCCAGGCCTTGCTCGGGCGAATCGCCTCGGAACGTCTCCTCCAGCCGCGGGGCGTCTACGGTTTCTTCCCCGCCGCGCGCGACGGCGACGACGTGGTGATCTATTCGGACGCCACGCGGTCCCAGATCCGAACACGCCTCCACTTCCTTCGCCAGCAGGTCGCGAAGACCGACAACCAACCGCAATGGTGCCTCGCGGATTTCGTCGCCCCGCAGGAAATCCCGGGCGATCACGTCGGCGCCTTCGCCGTGACCAGCGGCCACGGTCTGCGGCAGCTCGTCGAAACGTTCAAGGCGGGACACGACGACTACAACGCGATCCTGGCCGAGGCGCTCGCGGACCGGCTCGCCGAGGCGTTCGCCGAGTGGCTGCACCTCCGCGTCCGTCGCGAATGGGGCTACGGCCAGGACGAAAACCTGACACCGGGGCAACTGATCGATGAGGCGTATCGGGGCATCCGCCCGGCTCCCGGATACCCCGCGTGCCCCGATCACACCGAGAAGGCGCGCATCTGGGAACTGCTCGACGTGGAACGACAGGCCGGCATCCGGCTAACCGAAAGCTTCGCCATGTGGCCGGGATCCAGCGTCAGCGGCCTCTATTTCTCCCACCCGGAATCGAAGTATTTCGCGGTCGGCAAGCTGGACCGCGACCAGATCGAGGACCTGGCTCGACGCCAGGGGATCGACCCGCGCGAATGCGAACGCTGGCTCGGTCCATGGCTGAACTACGATCCCCTCTGAGCGTTCTCCCGGCGCTATATCCACGGGAACCACAATTGTCTGCCCTGAACATCCATGAGGGCGGAAACGCCGACACCCAGCAGTCGAAGCGGGCGATGAACGAGCCGTTCCCGCGCGAGCAGATGGCAGGCCAATCGGTAGATCTCGGAAGCCGTGTGGACGCCGTCCTCCACCGAGATCTGCCGCGTCAGCGTCGTGAAATCCGCGTAGCGCACCTTCACCTGAACCGTGTGCGCGGCCAGACGCCGGCGCAGCATTTTGCCCGCGATTTCCTCCGCCTGTTCCCGAAGGCTGGCCCGCAGTGTCGGTCGATCTTCGGTGTCGCTGTGGAACGTGGTCTCGCTGCTGATGCTCTTGATGTCGTCGCCGAGTTCCAGCGGGCGATCATCCTCCCCGAAGGCGTAAAGCCTCAGGTGCTCCGCCCAGGAACCCACGATCGACCGAAGGTTCCCCGGGAAATCCTGGAGATCCCCGACGGTCTCCACCCCCGCCTCCTTCAGGTGCCGTTCCGTCACGGCGCCCACCCCGTGGAGGGCGCGGACCGGAAGGGGCCGAAGGAACGCCACTTTGTCGCGTTCCCGGATCAAGGTCAGTCCGTCCGGCTTCTCCAGGTCGCTGGCGAGCTTCGCGAGAAGCTTGTTCGACGCGACACCGACACTCGTGGTCAGTCCCCGGCGCGAGCGCACCGCCTCCTTGATCGAACGCGCCACCGGCATCGCGCGTTCCAGACTCGCATCCGGGTCCCCTCCCTGGCAGGCGGAAGACACATCCAGATAGGCCTCGTCGATCGAAACCTGCTGCACCCGGTCGCCCGCGAATTCCTGCACGATCGCCATGATCTCCCGGGACTCCGCCTTGTACGCCGCCATGCGGGGTCTCAGGAACACCCCGTCCGGGCATAACCGCCCAGCCGTCACGCTCGGCATGGCCGATCGGACGCCGAACTTCCGCGCCTCGTAGCTCGCCGCGCAGACCACGCCGCGCTGGGTCGGCGGGGAACCCACAATCACCGGTCGCCCCCGCAACGCGGGTTGGTCGCGCTGCTCCACCGAGGCGTAAAACGCGTCCATATCCACGTGCAGGATCACCCGGTGCATCGCCGGCGCGAGACTGCCACCAAGCGGGATTTCGGAAAAGCCGCGGCCACCTACGGAGCGCCTCGCCACGCCACGCCGCGCCGCGCTTTCCAACCCCGCCGATCCCGGTACCCTCCCCCGCCATGACCTGCGCCGTCCGTCCACGGGATCCCTTTCCCTCCGTCCCAGCCGCGTTGTTCACACCCCTCCTGGCCGCCGCCGTCAGCCTGATCGCCGTCGGGCGGGCGCAAGCGGCCGACGAGGATCCTTTCGCCGCCAATGTCCGCCCCACCGACCCGAAAACCCCGCTCGAACAGCGCGCGATGTTCCGGGTGCCGGAAGGATTCGAAGTCCAACTCGTGGCGAACGAGCCCGATGTCCACAAGCCCATGAACCTCGCGTTCGACGCCGCCGGCAGACTCTGGGTGACGACCTCCCGCGAATACCCGTCCGCGCTCCCCGTCGGCCATCCGGGACGGGATCGGGTCATGATCTTCGACGACTTCGGACCCGACGGGCGGGCCCGCAAGGTCACGACGTTCGCCGACGGACTGAACATTCCGATCGGGGTCTATCCCTTCCGCTCCGACACCCGCGGCTGGAAGGCCGTCGTGTGGTCGATCCCGAACATCTGGCTGCTCGAGGACACCGACGGCGACGGCAAGGCGGATTCCCGCCAACCGCTCTACGGACCGTTCGACCACACCCGGGACACCCACGGCAACCAGGCGAGTTTCCGCCGGGGCTTCGACGGCTGGCTGTACGCCACCCACGGCTACAACAACGATTCTCACGTCGCCGGCAAGGACGGTTCCCGCGTCGACATGAACTCCGGCAACACCTACCGGATCCGGCTCGACGGTTCACGGATCGAACCCTTCACGAGAGGCCAAGTGAACCCGTTCGGTTTGGCTTTCGATCCCCGGGGCGACCTGTACTCCAGCGACTGCCACAGCGACCCCATCTACCTCCTCCTTCCCGACGGCACGTATCCCAGCTTCGGGAAACCCCATGACGGGCTGGGGTTCGCGCCCGCCATGATGGAGAAGATCCGCGGCTCGACCGCCATCGACGGCATCAGCTACTACGCCGACGACCTCTGGCCCGCCGAATACCGCGACTGCGTCTTCATCGGCGACGTCATGACCTCGCGCGTCTACCGGGATCACGCCGAGGAACGGGGTTCGGGGCGGGTCACCCGCGCCCGGCCGGATTTCATGGTCAGCGAGGACCCGTGGTTTCGGCCCGTCGACACCACCCTCGGGCCGGACGGCGCTCTCTACGTCGCGGATTTCTACAATCGGATCATCGGCCACTACGAAGTCCCCCTCAACCACCCAGGACGGGACCGCGAACGCGGACGCATCTGGCGGGTCGTCCACACGGGAAAACCGCTTCGACAACCCGCCCTCGATGCGTCCCTCGACGGTCTCGTCCGGGAACTCGCCTCACCCAGCCTTCCCCGCCGCCTTCTCGCGACCCAGGAGATTGCCGATCGTTTCGGCGCGACCGCCGTGGATTCCCTCCGCCGCGTGAACACCCAACCCGCGAATCCGGAACAACAGGTTCACGCGCTCTGGCTGCTTCGGCGTCTCGGGTCCCTGGAGTCGACCGCCCTGAGCGAAGCCGGCCGTTCCGCGTCACCTCTCGTCCGCATTCACGCGCGGCGGATGGCCTCCGATCTCCTCGCCGACGGCGCCCGTGGCCGGACCGTCCCGGCGGATCTCGTCCGCGGCGCGAGGGACCTGGGTCTGGGCGGGTTGACCGATCCCGTTCCCGCCGTCCGGCGCGTCGCCGTCGAAGCCCTCGCGCGGGACGGGTCCCCGAGCCTGTTCAGACCCCTGCTCAATTTCGTCGAGGGACTCGCCGACGCGGATCCTCACCTGCGCTACAGCGCCCGACGCGCGCTTCGGAACCTGCTGGACCGCAATCCGGCCCTGCTCGCGACGGATCCCGGTCGCTCCGATCTCTCCGAGAACGACGTTCGCGCGATCCTCGACGTCGCGCTGGCCGTGAAGTCGGAAGCCTCGGCGCGGTTTCTCCTTCGCCATCGCGCCGTCTACGCCGCCGATCCCGCCTTCACCCAGGCGGCGCTCTCCCACGCCGCCCGCCATGCCACCGCCGAGGACATGGACCGTCTGGTGGAGGCGCTGGCCTCGACGCCCGCCGCCGATCCCGATTTCCAGCTGCAGCTCTTCCGTTCCATCGGGCAGGGCTATGCCCAACGGGGCGCGGCCCTGCCGGCTTCGGTGAATCGATGGGGAGGCGCCCTCGCGCGGGACCTTCTCGCCTCGGTCACCAGTTCCTCGGGGTGGTTGAACGAATCGTTCGACGACCGCCGAAACAAGGCGAATCCCTGGGAATTCGAGAATCGACCCTGCGCGGACGGTACGACGGCGCGCTTCCTCTCCTCCCTGCCCCGCGGTGAGTCCCTCACGGGAACACTTCGTTCGCGTCCGTTCCCGGCCCCGGCGAAACTCGCCTTCCATCTGGCGGGGCACGATGGGTTTCCCGACAAACCCGCCCGCCAGCGGAATGCCATCCGGTTGAAGGATGCGCGGACCGGGGAGGTTCTGTTCGAAGTCTTCGCGCCACGTCATGACACCGCCCGCCCCGTCACCTGGGACCTCACTCCATTCCAGGGGAAATCCGTGGTGCTCGAGGCCATCGACGACGACGACGGTTCGGCCTATGCGTGGCTCGCCTTCGGGCGACTCGATCCCGAGGTTGTTCCATTCCCGAAAACCGCGCCCGCCACGGTGACCGCCCGCCAAATCGCCGCCGCGGAAATCGCCACCCAGACCGCGCAATCCGAGCTGAGTCCGGCTTTGCTGGCCCTTTCGCGGGATCCAGCGAACGCGCCAGCCGCGAGGGCCGCCGCCCATCGCGCCGTGAACGCCAACTCCAACGCCAACTCCAACGCCAACTCCAACGCCAACTCCACGCCGCTGGCGCGCGCCGCCGCCGATCTCGTCGGGGACGAAACCCTTCCCCAGGCATGGCGGGTTCGCGCCGCCAATGTGCTCTTCAGCGACGATCACAACGGTTCGGAAACCCTCATCGCCGACACCTGGAAGAGCGCGCCCACCCGATTTCAGATCCGGTTCGCGGGGCTGGCGGCCACATCGCCGGATCTCGTCACCGATCTGATCGGGCGCATGGCCGATGGCGCGGCTCCCGTCGGCCTGCTTCAGGACCGCGGACTCCGCGAACGCCTCCTGAAAGCCGCTCCCGAACCCGTCCGGGCGACGATCGAACGCCTCGCGGCGACGCTTCCCAGCGAGGATCAGGCGATCGAAACGCTTCTCAAACAACGGAGGGCCGAGTTGTCCGAGGCTCGGCCGGATACCGCCCGCGGCCGCGAGGTCTTCATCGCCGCGTGCGCCGCCTGCCACCGGATCGGCGAGGAAGGCGGACTCGTGGGACCGCAACTCACAGGCATAGGAACCCGCGGCGAGGAACGTCTCCTGGAGGATGTCCTGGCTCCCAACCGGAACGTGGACCGCGCATTCTGGACCACCACCCTCTCCCTGCGGGACGGCGAGACCACCTCGGGCCTCTTCCGACGCGAGGAAGGCGAGCTCCTGATCCTGGCCAACGCGGCGGGAACGGAGTTCACGATCGGAAAATCCGAAATTGTCGAACGCCGGGAAACCGGCCAGTCGGTGATGCCCTCCAACTTCGGCGAAGCCATTCCTCCGGCCGACTTGGCCCACCTGCTCGGCTACCTGCTGTCGCAGCGCGCGTCGCCCTGAGGCCCGCGGAAATCCCAAAATGCGGGGGTTGCGGACATCCCTGGGAAGGTTAAGGTGCCCGGCATCCGGAAGGGTTTGTCGGAACGTGGGTCCCGATCACGCCAAGGAGCCGGAATTGCCATGCCGTCAAACCACGCATCCTGGGTTGTCCGTTTGAAACAAGGAGCCACCGACGCCGCCCGACACCGGGCGCGGGCGATCTCAGGGCGCGGGGGGCGGCGCTCGCCGGACGATGAGGTCGGGGCGCTTCGCCAAACTCAGACCATCCGAGGCTTCCTCGTCACCATCGCCATCGCCATCGTGTCCGTGGCGTCCTTCACGCCGAGCGCGACGGCCGCCGTGAACGACGATCTCGCCGTGAAACTGGCCTGGGACGCCAACGAAGACCCCACCGTCGTGGGCTATCGCGTCCATCTCGGCGTCCACCCGGGCCGGTACTTCAAGACCTTTGATGCGGGACCCGAAACCACCTGGACCCTGAACCTCCCGCTGCCTTCGACCACCTACTACATCAACGCCACGACCTACGCCGGGGACGGCACGGAAAGCGAGTTCACGGACGAAATCGTCCACCAAACGCCCGTCGCGGATTTCCCCTTCGAAACCGTGTCACGGATCCTCACGATCCAGGAGGATTCCTCCGCCGTCCTCGAATCGCCGGGCACCACGATCTCGCCCGCCGTCGAGTGGGTCGTGAGCCAACCGCCGGCCCACGGGGAGCTCAGGTTCCAGGAAAATCAGTTGTACTACGTTCCGGAGCCCGACTTCGATCGGACCGACGCCTTCGAGGTGATCGCGGGCCTCGAAACGGGGGCTCCCGTCAAAATCCTCTGGAGCATCATCATGATCCGCGTCGAAGACCCGCCCCGCGTCCGGGACCTCTGGGTCACCACCGAGAGCGATGCCTCGCTGGAACTCGAGCTCCCCGGAACCGATCCCGAGGGACTTCCTTTGACGTTCCGGTACCTCACGCTGCCCCTCCAGGGAACCCTCGAAGGAACACCCCCCAATGTCGTCTACCGGCCCGCCGACGGCTTCGTCGGGTTGGATTCCTTCGAGTACGTCGTCGACGATGGAACAACCGTCTCCCGGACGGTGACCATCCACGTCGATGTCACGACCCCCGTCACCGCGGATCGCGTCCGGGACCAGATGCTGACCTCGGTCGAGAACGAACCGTTGGAATTCGATCTCAACACCGTCAAACCCGAGGAACTCACGTTCGCCATCACGTCCCCGCCCCGCGTGGGCACGCTCGAAGGCACGCCCCCCCATCTCATCTACCGGCCGCCTCCCGGGTTTTCGGGCACCGACACCTTCACCGTGGAAGCCACGGACCTGAAGGGCCAGGTCGACTCGGCGGTCATCTCCATCACCGTGGAGCCGATCAACGACCCGCCGCTGGCGATCCCGGGTTTCTACGAAACGACACCCGGAAATCCAGTCACGATCACCCTGGAAGGCATCGACCCCGAGAATGACCCGTTGACCTTCGAGATCGGCGACCAACCGACCAAGGGGACGTTGATCGGGGACCCGCCCGTCGTTCAGTACGTCCCGAATCCGGGTGAACTCGGCCCCGATTCGATCTCCTACCGGACGTTCGACGGCAACAGCTTTTCCGGGATCGAATGGATCACGATCACGGTGGCCCATTCGTCCGCGCCGCCGGTGCTCCGGGCCGAGGTTTCGACGAACGGCCTGTTCCGTCTCCGCTGGAGCGCCATCGCGGGGCGCACCTACCAGGTGCTTTTCCGCGAGAGCCTGGCGTCGACGATCTGGACCCCCGCGGGACCTCCCGTCGTGGCCTCGTCGGATTCGGTCGAATGGATCGTCGAATCCCTGTCGCCGAACTCCATGGTGTTCTACGCCGTCGAACTCCTCCCACCCTGACGTCGGTCGTCGCGTCG
Source organism: Limisphaerales bacterium (assembly GCA_050250555.1). Lineage (GTDB taxonomy): Bacteria > Verrucomicrobiota > Verrucomicrobiia > Limisphaerales > CAIMTB01 > CAIMTB01. The sequence continues at coordinate 13,547 of JBFWOK010000018.1, read as the reverse complement.
CCCGGCTCCGGTCGGGCGGGTTCGATGGTGACGGCTGCGACTCGACACCCCCGCCGACCCCGGGGCGGGCACCCCCTCGGATCGACCGACCGACCAATTCATGAGATCCGCCCTTTCCCTCGCCCTCATCGCCGCGATGGCGGGCCTCGTGGGATGTGGATCCGAAACCGAGACGGAACTGGATCCCTCGGCGATCGAAGCCGCGTTCAAGGATGCCGGCGACGCCACGATCGAGAATCCGCAACCCGCGGAGGAAAGCACCACGGACAGCGTGGTCATCCCCGTGGGCCCCGCCGGCGAGGTTCCCATCAAGGAGGTCGCCACCCGGGCCGCCGCCGCCATGCGCAAGGACGAAGTCAGCGAGGCGATGGTTCTCCTTCAAACGCTCCGCCGTGCGAAGAACCTCTCCCCGGACCAGCTCACTGCCGTCCAGGACCAGATGGCGGCCCTCCAGTCGGACCTCGCGTCGAAAGCGCAGATCGGCGATGCCAAAGCCCAGCAGGCCCTCCAGTTGATCCAGCAGAGCACGCGCTGGTAGGCCTCCAAACGGATGTCCGGTGAGGAGGATGAGGCCCGCCGTCACCTCCGCGCGCCGCGCGAGCCACGCTCGCGCGTGACAAACCCCGATCGCCCTTCCGGAAGACCCGCCTCGTTCCTACCAATCGCCGGAGTCCTCGGAATTCCCACTCTTCCCACTCCCGGACGGTTCGCCACACTCTGCTGGCCGATTGGGTCCCGCCCGTGCTATCCCGTCCCCGTCCGACATGGCCGATCCCCAGCTTTCCAGTCTCAGGAATCAGATCGCGGAACTCCGGCGTCGACGCCGCTGGTGGCCCTCCATCGCCGCCCTGGGTTCCACCTTCGCCTTCCTGGCGCTCGCCGTTTGGCTCCTGTCCCGCCACCTCCACGTCGCATCCGGCGTCCTCGCCTTCCTGCTGATCGGAGCGATGCAATACCGATTGGTCCTCGCGTCGCACGAGGCCACCCACAAGACCCTGATGCCGCTCGTCGGGCTGAACGAGGCCATCGGGCTCTTCTGTGCGTCCCTCGTGGGAGTCTCCCTCTTCAATTACCGACGCGCCCACCTCGAGCATCACAAATACCCTCAGAGCATTCAGGACGATATCGACGGGTACATCTATCGCCCCCTGATCGCCGCGGCGCCGGGTTGGCCTCGGTTCCTTCTTTTATTCACAGGCAACTATGTTGATATCGCGATCAAGATTCGACGTAAGTTTTTTGGTGATGGCGATCTGGAGGGAACCCACGCGTTGGTAGGTACCACCAAGCCAAGCGCTACCCAACTCATTCTCCAGGTACTTCCACTCGTCGGAGTCCAACTCGCGGTTTTGCTTACTTTCACTTTCTTAGTGGGTTGGTGGGCGTACCCCGTGTTCTGGCTCGCTCCCATCTTCCTCATCGCGCTTCAACTCGACAGGATCCGCACCTTTCTGGAGCACGGCTACAACTACTTCTTTCCCGGTCCGCCGCTCGGTGATCTGAGCCAGGCGCCTCAGAGCACCATCGATGTCCAGACGAACTTCATTGAGCGTTACTTGTTCGCCCCGTTCGGGTTCGCGGATCATCAGGCCCACCACGCCCAACTCACCGTGCCGTTCTACAACCTTCCCGATCTGCGGCGGATCCTCGAACAATCGCAGCCCGGGTACGTCCGCCGTATCCACGCTTCCTACTTCACCATCCTGGCGCGCATGATCCACGCGCCGGTCGCCCCGGAGTTCGCCGGCCGCGTCCACCCCTAGACAGCGGCGTCTCCACGCCGGTGTCTGATGCGGTCCCCTGTCTAGGAAAATGAAGTCCTACGGGCGTAATTTTTCGTCCCTAGGAATTGCCTCTTGCGTTTAGCGGGAGTGCTGATTTCTTGGATGCGCGTCCGAGGGGGACTGTGATGACTAGCGAAGATATCAAACTTGTCGGGGGAGCCGAGGGATGCCAGCTGGATGCGGCTTCTCCCATTCTTTTCGTCCATGGCATGTGGCACGCCGCGTGGTGCTGGGACGAACATTTTTTCGGTTACTTCGAGAAGCGCGGTTTCAGTCCCCACGCCGTCAATCTCCGCGGTCACGGAGGACGCCTCTCGGGTCCGCGCAGCCTTCGGTGGACTTCCCTCACGGATTACGTCGACGACTTGTGTGACGCGGTCGCGCATTTCGAGAACACGCCGATCCTGGTCGGACACTCGCTCGGTTGCCTTCTGGTCGAAATCTGTCTCGAACGGATCCGGCCGCCCGCCGCGGTGCTCCTCGCCCCAACGCGCCACTCCATCTTCCGCGAATCCACGGTCGGGTTCCTCCAACGACACCCCTTCCGCTGTGTCGAACTCTTCCTCCGGGGAAGCATGCGTCCCGTCGTGGCGACGCCCACCCTGGGACACGAAATGTTGTTCGCGCCATCCCATCCCGTCGACGAGGTCCAGACCTATTGCTCGCGCCTTCAGGACGAATCGTTCCGCGTCGCCACCGAACTCCTCCTCGGACTCGGCCCTCAACCCACCCGGTCGCCCTCCACCCGCGTGCTCGTCCTCGGCGGCGGCGCCGACCGCGCCGTCTCGCGGTCGGCCGTGGAATCCGTCGCCGAGGCCCACGATTGCGACGCCGAATTCTTCGAGGGCATGGGCCACGACATGATGCTCGATCCCAATTGGCGAGCCGTCGCCGACCGCATCCACCGTTGGATCGAGCCGCTTCGGGCGCGCGAGCGCTGAGCCCAAGCGCTGAACCCAAACCCTGGGCTCCGAGCCCAGTGCTTCCGGCCTAGACGAGTCCCTGGTAGCTCCGCCAAAGAGCCCGGTAGTACCGCATAACCCGGACCGGGTCCCGGCTCTCGGGGATCTCCGCAAGACAGAATCCCGTGTATCCGGACTCCACCAGACCCGTCAGCAACCGGCGCCAGGGGTAGTCCTCGACAAAAAGGTCCCTCATGTGGACCTCGACAATCCGACCTTTCACGAGGCCGAAATTGTGGTCGAACCCGTCCCCGTCGAGGTCGGTGGGATTGGAATTCCAGCAAGCGCCCACGTTCGGGTGGTCCGCGATGTCCAGGATCCGCCGGATATGCGGCAACTGGCTCGTCCCAGCCCCATGCACTTCCAGGCGGATGACCTGGCCATGGTCGGCGCCGAATTGAGCGAGTTCACGCAGCGACCGGCCGATCTGTTCAAGCGTCTTCTCGACCGGCACCTCCTTCGGAAGGCCATTCGGCCGCACTTTGATCCCCGTCGCACCCACGTCGCGCGCCAGAACGATGTACTCCTTGGTGGCCTCGATGTCCTTCCGCAGTCGGGCCTGGTCCGGCGTGTGAAAGTCGAAGGCGCTTCCCAGCCCGTACAATCGCACCCGCGAATCCGCGAAGCGCCGTCGAACCTCCTGTCGCGCCTCCGGTCCGAGATCCACCTCCACCTTGTGCCCGTGCGTGGTTCTCAGCTCGACCCCCTCGAATCCCGTCGCCTCGCAGTTCTTGATCAGCGTCTCGATGTCCCAGTCTTTCGCCAGATTGTAGGTCACGAGCCCCAGCTTCATGGGCGACGCTCCGGCGGGCCCCACCCGCTCGCGCTCGCGCTCGGCCGCCTTCAATCCGGGCACGGTCGCCCAACCCAACGTGGCCACTCCGGTGGCCGCCAGAAATCCTCGTCGCGTGGTCTTCATGGGAACCCGGGAATTCAAACGACCCCGGACCGCCTTTGTCACCCTCGCAATCAACCCACCTTCCCCGAACCCCAATCCGTTCAGGCAACGTTGGAATCGTGCCCCCCACAACAGGACAACCTGCGTCTCACGGCGCCAGGCGCCCGAGCAACTCCCGGGCCAGTCCCTGTTCCGGCCGAACCGCCACCAGCCGATTCAACACCGTTCGAGCCCATTCGGGATCCTCGCGGGCGTACGCCGACGCCACCAGGACCGCCTGGGCGTAACCGGCCGTGTAGTCGGCGCTGAATCCAGCGCTCGCCACGTAGTCGTCGAGCGCTTCCCGGGCGCGCCCCTCCGATTCCTTCCCAAGTCCCGCGAGATGGAGATCCCGGGCCGACCGGAAGTCGCGCAGCCGCTTCAGCCAGGGCTCCTGATCCGCCGGAGCGAGGCAGTGCTCGAAGCCCGGATCGGCGCCACCCAGCAGGTCGAGAAGTCGTCGGTGCGGAGGACCCGCCTCCCGGTACGCCGCTCGCGCCGCGCCGTACAGAACCCTCGGGAGATCGTCGGTCGCCACTCTCCCGCCCCGCGTGAGCCGCCGGAGACTCGACGAGTCCGCGATCCGGCACCCCAGCAGGCGCACGGGATCCCCGAGGCCCACCGCCTTCAATGCGACCGCCAATTCGCCGGTTCCCTGCCGCCGGTCCATATCCTCCGGACGCGCCAGCCACGGTCCCTCGACCCCGATCAATCCCACCACCGGAACGTCCACATTGAATCGCAGCAGCCAGAGCGACGCCTCGGGAAAGACTTCCAGAAAGGTCGCCCCCACATCGTCGAACCCTTCCCGGTCCAACTGGTGAAGGGGCAGCCATTGGCAGAAGACCCCTCCCGGATTCAGCCGCTCCCGGATCGCCCGAAAGTGCTCCCGCGTGTACAGCATCCCCGCCCCGTCCTCCGCCGGATGGAACAGGTCGGCGACAATCACGTCGAACCGCGCGCGCGCGGTACGGACGTGCCGCCGGGCGTCCGCGGTGACGACCTCGAATCCCGGTCGCTTTTGCGGGGAACGATTCTCCGGTTCGAATTCCGGAAGCGCCCGAACGACCTCCGGCAGGAGTTCCACGCCCTCGGCCCGCAAGCCCGGGTGATCCGCCGACGCGCCCAGCGTGATCCCGGTGCCGATTCCCAGGAACAAGACCGTCGACGGTCCGGGATGCAACAGCAGGGGAATGTGGGCGTGCCGCCTCGCCGCGAGGGCGGTAGCGGTTCCGCCTTGCTGAAAGTGGTTGTTGACCCGCAACACCCGTTCGCCGTCCGAGGTCCGGATCACCGCCACCGACGCCATCCGTCCATCCCAGGACCGGATGACGGAAGACCCGGGCGGCAGGTGGAGAAATTGAACGCCCCACGCCACACCGGCCGCCACGCCTCCAAAAAGCGCTGGAAGCATCCAACCGGACGCGCGCCTTGACCCCCACGACCGCCAGGGCGCCAGCAGCAGATAACCCGCCGACGTCAGAAGCAGGCTGGCCTTCAATCCGAGCACCGGGAGCACCCCACCCGCGAGGACCGGACCCGCCATCGCCGCCCCGAGACAGTTCCAGGCCACCGCGGATCCAACCCCGCCCCGTCCCGCCGCCGACGCCCGCTGAACCCAGTGGCTGAAAAGCATTCCCATGCCCGCCGAAGGCGGAACGAACACCACCACCGCCACGACGAGTTCCCCGGCCCACGCCCACCCCATCCCGCGCATCGCATTCAACGCGGTTCCGCTCCACCCCATCATCCCCACCGAAAGGCCGCAGAGCACCGCGGTTCCGCCCAGTTGCGCCGCGGGCGACCATTCCGCACCGCGCCGAACCTGGCGCCGATTCCATGCCGCGCCGACGACGGTTCCGACCAGGACGCTGGCCACCACGATCGCGTAGGTTTGCACCGTGTTTTCCGTGGTCTGGGCGAGCGCGCGAACCCCGAGCAGTTCGTATCCCAAACCGAGGAACCCCAGGGTCCCAACGAGCGGCATGATTCGCGTCGAACCTCGGGCCGAGACGGCCGGGAACGGGCCTCCCCCGGACGGGGAGGCCGCGAACGATCTCCCGGAATCGGAAATCTCGCGACCCGTCCGGGCCAACCCCAGCGCGCACACTCCGCACGCCAACTGAGCCAGCCCGGCCACTGCCAGCGTGGCTCGGAACCCCAGGGTCGGCATCAGCAGCCCGATCGCGGCGCCGATTCCGACAATCGCCCCCGCCGTGTTCAACGCGTACAGACCCGGGACCGCGCGTCCGTCCTCTTCCAGCGGCGCCATCGCCCTTTCCATGGCGGGGAATGTGGCTCCCATCGCCGCCGCGGCCGGCCCGATCACCAGCGCCGGGAACCCCAGTCCCACCAGCACCTCCCGCCAGCCGGCGGCGCCCGGTCCGATCCAGTGTTGCGCGAGTTCCAAGGCCGGAGTCAGGAGGGGCGTCGTCGCGAGGATCCACAACCCGCTGCCGATCTCCAAACCGGCGTATAGCCGAACGGGTCGGCCCCCAAGGGATCCCCAACGGGCGAACCCGATCGCACCCGCCGCCAATCCCAGGAAATACGCCGCGACGACGCCAGCCAGCGCGGGAAACTCATGCCCCAGGCCGGCCCCCAAAACGCGGACCCACGCCAACTGAGCGATCAACCCTGGCGCGCCGGAAGCCAGGAAAAGCCAACCGAGTTGCCGCCGACGCCGAACCCGGGGATTCATCGCCCGTCGCCAACCCCTCTCGCATCATCCCCCCCGCCCGGGCCCGCCCAGATCTTCTCGCGCGCGACGAGCCAGAGAACGACCACCAGCACCAGGTACGGGATCAACGAAAGGACGTCGGGAACTCCCGGCGAGAACAGACCCACACGCTGGAGCAGGTCGCCCACCGCGAAAAAGGGCCGCCCTTCTTCGAAGGCGTCCAAGCCGTAAAACGGATTGTTGCGCGTGGACCACGCCTCCACGGTGGACGAAAACCGCGTCATAAGCCCCTGCGTGAACGCATACAGGATCCCGGCAATCGCGCCGCCCGCGATGTAGCCCGATGCGAGCAGAACCCCGGGGCTCTTGTCCCCCTCGGCCACGAGTTCCTCCTCGGTCATCGAGCGCCCCACGAATCGCTTCCGCAGATGCCGGTCCGCCAGCCAACGGATCGCGCCCCCCACAAAAATGGGCGCCGAAGCCGACAGCGGCAGATAAACGCCGACGGCGAAGGCCAGCGACGGAATCCCGGACATCTCCAGGACGATCGCAATCATCACCCCGAGCAGAACCAGGTGCCAGGGGAGCTCCCGATTGAGGATCCCCTTGATGATGTAGCTCATCAGGGTCGCCTTCGGCGCCTCGAACTTCTGAACTTCCGAACCGTCCGGGCGGGCGCGAAAAGCCCCGTTGATTCCGGGATCCACCAGCCAGACGGCCCGCCCCGCGTCGTCGACGAGGTACTTCCCCGCCGGCCCGCCGGTGGTGTCCGTCTTGTGCCAGATCCGGTAGGAAGCGGCGTCCTGGACGGCTTGCGGACCGCGGACGCTTTCGCGAGCCGTCAGTTCCGACGGATCCGTCGTGAGCCCCGGGGCCACCTGGCTGGCCGGAACGTAGACGGTCGCCGCCTGGTTCAACTGAAGGAGGATCGGTCCAAGAACCAGCGCCGACGCCAAAGCGCCCACCAGGATCGCGATCTGCTGGAGCCGCGGCGTCGCGCCCACCAGGAATCCAGCCTTGAGATCCTGGGAGGTGGTTCCGCCATTGGACGACGCGATGCAGACGATCCCGCCGATCGAAAGCGCCGTGACGAAGTAGGTCGGACCGGTCCAGCCCAAAGCCAGGAAGATCAGGCAGGTCAGAAGAAGGGTCGCCACCGTCATCCCGGAGATCGGGTTGGACGACGAGCCGATCTCGCCGGTCAGCCGGGAGGACACGGTGACGAAAAGAAATCCGAAGAGAACAATCAGCGCGGCCCCCAGGAAACCCACGTTGAGCGGACGGGCCAGCATGATCAGCAGGATCAGGAGCACCACGCCGCCCATCACCACCTTGGACGAGAGGTCTCGGTCGGTTCGGGGCGCCGTCCCGTCCGATCGCCGATCGGCGTCCCCTTGCCCCCTGTTCCGCGAGAAATCCCGCAATCCGCCGCGAATCCCGTGCCAGATCAGTGGGAGCGACCGAAACACGCTGATGATTCCACCCGCCGCCACGGCGCCGGCGCCGATGTACAGGATGTAGGCGTTCCGGATCTGCCCGGGGCTCATCGACGAGATCGTCGTGCCGCCGGGCGCGAGGGGTTGCTGGAGTCCGTCACCGAAGAATGTGATCGCCGGAATCAGGACCATGTACGCGAGCACGCCCCCGGCGCACATGATCGAGGCGATCCGGGGCCCGATGATGTAACCGACCCCCAGCAGTTCGGGCGTGATCTCGATCCCGACCGAAGCCCCCTTGAACGGGGGACCGAACACCTTCTCGGGCGTGTCGCGCCATCCCTTCAACGCCTTCATCAGGACGTTGTAGACAAGCCCCATCGCGAATCCGCCGAAGATCACCCGCGCTCCGGAACCCAGGCGGGAGGCCACCACGTCGGTCTGCCCGGTTCGAATCGAAAGGCCGGCCGCCGCCGCCTTCGAGGAGTCGTCCGCGCCGGCCTTCAGGACCTCGGCGCACGCGGTTCCCTCCGGGTACTTCAATTGCCCGTGCTGCTGGACGATCAGGGCCCGCCGGAGTGGGATCATCATCAGAATGCCCAGCAACCCGCCCAGCACGGCCACCAACATCACCCGCGTGATCTCGAGATCGAACCCGAGAATCATGATCGCCGGCATCGTGACGCCCACCCCGAAGGCGATCGATTCACCCGCGGACCCCGCCGTCTGGACGATGTTGTTTTCGAGCACGTTCGCCGGGCGCATCCCGAAAAACTTGGAACCCAGCCGGAACAGCGTGATCGAAATCACCGCGACCGGAATCGACGCGCTCACCGTCAACCCGACCTTGAGCACGAGATAAAGCGACGACGCTCCGAAAACCATGCCGAGGATCGTTCCCACGATCAGCGCCCGGAGGGTGAACTCGGGAAGTTGGGCGTCGGCGGGAATGAACGGCTGATACCGGGGAGCGGATGGGGCGGCGGGCGATCCGGACATTTCGTGGGGGAAGCTATCCCCCGCCAGCCGCGAGGTTCAACTTCAACGCGCAACTCCCGGAGTCCCGGAGTCGGAAGGAATCACAAAGTACGTGTCCCCTGGGAAAGCCCCCCTTTTGGAGAGTGCGGTGCTCCGCACCGCTTGGGTGGGGCTCGGAATGCGTCGGCGCTCCGCGGCGATCCAAAGCGGCGCCGAGCGTCGTACTCCAAAGGACCCCCGGATTCCCCGTTGAATCGCGGGCCGCTCGTGACAGTCTCACTTCCAGCCCAGCCGCCCGATGCCCCCTCCACCCGACAGCCCCTTTCCGCCCCCCCCGCTCTCGTCGGGACAGCGCGAGGCGCTTTTCCGGCTGTTGGATGACGACGACCCCTGCATCTCCGGCATCGCCAAAGAGCGCCTCATCACGGAGGGACACGGCCTGATCCCCTGGCTCAAGCCGCACACGCTCAGCAACAACCCCGTCCTGCGCCGGCGCGCGAAGGAGATCCTCCTGCATTTCGAGGCCTTGGATGCCGACGAACGCATGCGCACGTTCTGTCGTCGCGCGGGGGAGGACCTCGATCTGGAGGAGGGCTGCCTGCGCCTGGCGCAGACGCGGTATCCCGAACTGAATTCCGAGGCGTACCGGGCGCTCCTCGACGACTGGGCGGCAAGAATTGCCGAGTGGCTGCCGGACGATCGGCATGCCGCCGAAGGCGTGTTGGGCGCGATGCGTTCGGTGCTGTTCGAGCAACTCGGTCTCCAAGGCAACGAGACCAACTACTACGAGCCGGACAACAGCTACCTCAATCGCGTCATGGACCGCCGGCTCGGGAATCCGATCACGCTCTGCGCGATCGTCCTCCTCGTGGGCCGCCGCCTTTCGCTGCCCCTCGTCGGGATCGGTCTCCCCGCCCATTTCCTGTGCCGATTCCAATCCCCGACGAGCCAGGTCTACCTGGATGCGTTCCACGGGGGACGCCTGCTCAACCGCAACGACTGCATCGTCTTCGTCAACAAACTGGGGCGCCCGTTCGAGGAATCGTTCCTTCAACCCGTCAGCCCGCGCCGAATGCTCCAGCGCATGTGCATCAACCTCGAACACGCCTACGAAAACCTCGAAATGCGCCACGAACTGACCCGGATCCGCACCTACCACGGCCTGCTCAACGGCGGCTGAACCCGAAACCTGACTCCCGGGGCATTTTGTCTTGGCAGGCGGTCCGCGCGTTCGCCTAGCTTTTGCGTCACCGGATGGAAACCAACCCGGTCATCGAAGTCTCGCGACTCACCAAGCGCTACGGCCGTGTCACGGCCGTGGACGGACTGTCGTTCACTGTCGGCCCCCGCGAGATCGTAGGTTTCCTGGGCCCCAACGGAGCCGGGAAAAGCACCACCATGCGGATTCTCGCGGGATTCCTGCCCGCCTCCTCGGGCTCCGCGAGCATCGCCGGCTTCGACGTGTTCCACCAATCCGCCGAGGTCCGCCGTCGCATCGGCTACATGCCGGAAAACAACCCGCTCCCGCCCGACATGCGGGTTCGCGAGTACCTCAAGTTCCGCGCCCGCCTCAAGGGCCTCCACGGAACCGATTGCCGGCTCCGCGTCGATCTGGTCCAGGAACTCTGCGGCCTCCGCGACATGGGCCGCCGCATCATCGGAACCCTGTCGAAGGGGTTCCGCCAACGGGTCGGCCTCGCCGACGCCCTGGTCCACGATCCGCCGCTCCTCATCCTCGACGAACCCACCATCGGTCTCGATCCAAACCAGATCCGGAGCCTTCGGCAGCTCATCAAGGATCTCGGACAACGGCATTCCGTCCTCCTGTCCTCCCACATCCTCCCGGAAGTCGAAATGACCTGCACCCGCCTCCTCATCATGCACCGCGGGCGCGTGCGCGCCGCCGGCACCACGGCCGATCTCCAGGAGGCCATGAGCGGTAGCCACCAGGTCGTCGCCGAGATCGAAGCCCCCGAATCGGACCTTCGCGAGTGCTGGGAAACGATGCCCGAGATCGCCTCGTTCAACCTGGCGCCCGCCAGCGGCAACTACATCCGCTGCGCCCTCACTCCGGTCAACGGTTCCGACCTGCGCGACCGCGTCTACGAGGAGGCCCGGACCCACGGCTGGCGCCTCCGCGAACTCACGTTCTCCCGGCATTCGCTGGAGGATATCTTCGTGCACCTCACCCGGGCGGAGCGCGTCGAGGAATGAATATCCGCGTCCTCCTGACGTTGTGGCGCCGGGAAATCTCCGCCACGTTCGGCTCCCTCATCGGCTATGTCGTCATGGCCGCCGTCCTCCTGCTCCTCGGCGTCAGCTTCGTCCTCATCGTCGACGCCCTCCGGGAACCCAGCGACATCCCCATCACGGAGCTGTTCTACGGATCCCTTTTCTTCTGGGTGATCCTCCTGCTCTCCACCCCGATCATCACTATGCGGACCTTCGCCCAGGAACGCGCCACCGGGACGTACGAGACCCTGATGACGACTCCCGTCAGCGACCCGGAGGTCGTGCTCGCCAAGTTCGCCGGCAGCCTCACCTTCTTCGCCTGCCTCTGGGCCCCGCTCCTCCCCTGCATCCTGGTCGTCCGCCACTACACCTCGGACCCCACCGCGCTGGACTGGGGCGCCGTGGCGAGCACCTACGTGGGGATCCTTTCGCTCGGCATTCTCTACGTCGCCATCGGCCTCTTCGCGTCGGCGCTCACCCGCAACCAGATCATCGCCGCCATCGTCGGACTCGCGCTCGGAGTCTCGCTGTTCCTCCTCAGCTTCGCGGCGCCCGCCCTCGCGGGACGGGCTCCCTGGACCACATCCATCCTCCGCGAGTTCTCCCTCGTGGAGCAGATGTGGGAGTTCTCCCGCGGAATCGTTGATTTCCGCCACCTCGCGTTCCATTCCAGCCTCGCCGCGGTCTTCCTCTTCCTCACGTTCAAAACCGTCGAGGCCCGACGCTGGAAGTGATCGCATCCCCATCCCCATGCCCGCCCACCGCGATCCATCCCCCAGCTTCTCCCGCGCCCGGCGCCTCTCCATCGCCGCCAGCGTCCTCCTGTCGACGATCTCCGTTCTCGCCCTGGCGTTCATGGTCAATTACCTCGCCGCCCATCACGCGCCTCGCTTCTACTGGGGCTCTTCCCGCGACTACCAGCTCTCGCCGCTCACCCGCACCGCCCTGCAAACCCTCACGAACCAGGTTCGGATCACCGTCTTCTTCGACCGCGATCACCCCATCTACCCCAGCGTCCGCGCCCTCCTCCGCGAATACCGCGCCGTCTCCCCCAACCTGCTCGTCGAGACCATCGACTACACCCTGCATCCCACCGCCGCCCAGGAGTTCCGCCGCCGCTCGCCCGTCACCCTCCGCAATGAGGACCCCGATCTGGTCCTCTTCGAATACGCGGGCCGCTTCAAGGTGGTCCCCGCCCGCGACCTCCGCGACTACGACACCCGAGCCATCCTCCGGGGACGCGACGCGCCGCCGATCGCGTTCAACGGCGAACAGCTGTTCACCTCCGCGATCAACGCCGTCTGCGAGGGACGCCCCCGAAAGGTCTTCTTCCTCCAGGGACACGGCGAACACGACCTCCGCGGCGACGCCCCCCAGACCGGCTATCGCAAACTCGCGGAACTGCTCGGCGAGGACAACATCGAGATCGTGGCCCTCAGCCTCAACGGCATGGACGACGTCCCAAGGGACTGCGAATTGCTCGTCGTCGCGGGAGCCCAGGAACGTCTCAGCACCGGCGAACGCCAGGTCATTGAACGGTACCTCCGCCGGGGCGGCCGGTTGTTCGTCCTCTTCGCCCATCGCGCGCTCTCCGGCATGGAATCCGTGCTCGCCGACTGGGGAATCACGGTCGGCGACAGCCTCGTGCTCGACACCGAAAACACCGACAACGGCGTCCTCATCGTCTCAAGGTTCGGCAACCACCCGTCGACCCGTCCCCTCGCCAATTCGCGGATCTATCTTTTCCTCCCCCGCGCCGTCGAACCCCAGCCCGTCGCCAACATCCTCGGCGCCCCGGCCCAGATCAAACCACTGCTCATGACGGGCACCAACGGCGTCGCGGTCACGGCGTTCACCCCCGACTCACCCACGGGTTACCGCCTGGGACCCGAGGATCGCCGAGGCTCCATCCCCATCGCCGTCGCGGTCGAACGCGGGTCCGTCCCCGGGGTCGCGGCCTCGCTCGGAACAACCCGGATCGTGGCGGTGGGTGAGTCGACGTTCCTCGCCAATTCGTTCGTGGAACTCGCCGGCAACCGGCACTTCGCCGTCACGGCGGTGAACTGGCTCCTCGACCGTTCCCAGTTCCTCGGAGGGATCCAGCCAGCCCCCATCCACACCTACCAGGTCACCATGACCCCATTCCAGGAACGCATGCTGCGCTGGTTCCTCCTCGTCATCCTCCCGGGCGGCATCCTCGCCGTCGGAGCCGCCGTCTGGTGGCGGCGTCATTGAGGATATTCGACCCACCCGCATCCGAACGAACCGTCACGTCACATCGCGCCAATTCACTCCCCACCGCACGCCGCAACGCCCCTCAACCCCCCACCCACCCCCGCGTTCACGTGACCCAGCCCACACCCTTGGAATGAATTGGCGCACGACAGTCTGGTTGACCGGAGCGGCTCTCGTCCTCGCGCTGTTCATTCGTTTCGTCGAACAACCGGCCCGCCTCGCACGACATCGCACCACGGTCGCCCCCCGTGTCGTCCCCCGGTTCGATCCCGCCACCATTGCCGCCATCGAAGTCCAGGCCCC
>JBFWOK010000017.1:0-61336 GCA_050250555.1 Limisphaerales bacterium | reverse complement strand
AGGCCGCACCACGGTTGGATGCCATTGAAATCGGAAGGTTGAAACCTTGGAAAATAACGTCCGGCCGCCTCCATGATGCCCTGGACCCGGATCGGGCGAATGGATTCGTCGAGGCCCGCGATTTCCATGGTGCCCCCAAACCGGAGGGTGGAGCCCATGGGAGTCACCGCGACGCGGGCTTCGGTGAGGATCGAGCACAGACGGGGGAGTTCCCGGGGATTGGGCAGCGTCAGGCTGTACCCCTTGCCGGCCTGCATGGGCAGGGAAAGTCCGAGGTCGCGGGCGATTCCCGTCGACCAGACGCCGCCGCAGAGGATGAATTCGTCGCCCTCAACCTCGCCCGTCGCGGTCCGAAGGGCGCGGATCGTTCCGCCCACGATTCGCCAGCCGGCGACCTCGGTGTTCCACAGGAAGGCCGCACCCGCCCGGGTCGCCGCGGCGAGCAGCCAGGCCATGAACCGTCCGGGGACGAGATGGCAGTCCTGCGGGAAATGAACGGCGCCGGCGATGTCCATGGTCACGTCGGGATCGAGGCGGGCCGCCTGGTCGGCATCGAGCACGTCGGCCGGAATCCCAAGGGCGCGGGCTTTCTCGGCCAGGCGGGATTCCTCGTCGAGCGTGTGCCGTGATTTGCACAACATGAGCAGCCCCCTCTGGACGAGTCCGAAGTCGGCGTCCTGGTCCCGGGACATTTCGAGGAGCAGGGCGCGGCTGGCGAGTCCGAGGTCCCTGAGGATCGGCGACGCCCGTTCGACGTGCCGGGCATTCGCGGACTTCCAGAACCTGAAGGCCCAGGCGAACAGGTCGAGGTCCAGTCGGGGGCGGATGGTGAACGGGGACTTCGGGTCCGTCATCCATTTCAGTCCAAGCGCCACCATGCCGGGTGCCGCGAGCGGGACGAAATGGCTGGGACAGACCATCCCGGCGTTGCCGAACGAGCAGCCATCCCGGGATTCGGGATGGCGTTCGACCACGGTGACTTGATGTCCGCGGAGGGCGCAGGCGCGGGCGGTCGAGAGTCCGATGACACCGCCGCCGACGATGACGATCCGCTTCACTTCACTTCACTTCACTTCACCTCACGTCACATCAAGGTGAGCGGTCATTTCTTGAAGGCGGGATGGTCGGGGTTGCCGGCGGACTGGATGTACGCGAGGAGGTTCAGGACCTCGTCGGGGTTCATCGAGTTGAGCAGCCCGTTCGGCATGAGGGAAACCGGGTAGGGCCGGCGGGCCTTCACCTTCGACAGGTCCGCGCTTTCCTTTTCGTCGGGGTTGCGCGGGTCGTACACGACGTGGATTTTGCCGTTCTCCTCGTAGGCGCGGCCGATGAGGCTCGAGCCGTCGGTGAGTTCGATCTGTTCGCTGCCGTACTGGTCGGAGATGACCTTGGACGGATCGACGATGTTCTCGAGCAGATCGCGGAGCGAATAGCGGGAGGCGGAACCCGTCAGGTCGGGGCCGACGCCGCCGCCGGTCCCCGCGAAGAGGTGGCACGAGAAGCACGCGGCCGAATGGAATAGGCTCCGGC
The DNA here is from genome assembly GCA_050250555.1 of Limisphaerales bacterium. Lineage (GTDB taxonomy): Bacteria > Verrucomicrobiota > Verrucomicrobiia > Limisphaerales > CAIMTB01 > CAIMTB01. The sequence continues at coordinate 59,806 of JBFWOK010000017.1, read as the reverse complement.
CGTTCTGGAAGTCCCGGCCCTTGAGTCCGTTTTCGGCGAGTCCGAGGATCGTGTCGACGGTGTAGTCCTGCCCGGGCCCGGTGGGCGGTGGGAAATCCTCGGCGACGACCCCGATCTTCTTGCTGGAAAGGGTGTCGAGAGCGGCGCGTTCGTCGGCATCGGGGACGAGGGCGAGGGATTCCTTGCGGATGTTTTCGAGGAAGCCCCGGAAGCTGTTGCCGCCCTGCCAGGGGGCTGTGCGGGGGAACCACGCGAAGAACGTGCGCCGGAGGGCGGGATTCCAGCCGGTCTTTGCCGCTCGGAGGAGGTAGGCGTAGGCGATCTGCTGTTGGTTGGGCCGGGTGTTCGCGGCGATGTTGAAGGCGTTGGCGTATCCGGAATTCCGGCCGAGCAGGGCGTCGCTGGCGTAGCGGATGTCCTCATCGCGGGCGGTCGACATGAGGCTGAGGGTTTTGGCGACGGCGGTGGGGGCTTCGAGCGCGATGAGGGTGGCGGCGAGTTCCTTGTTCAGGTCGAAGCTCCGGGACGGAAACTCCGCATCGAGTCGGGCGATGACCTGGGAGCGGACCGTTCCCTCGGGAATTCCCTGACGAATGACCATGAGTTGGTAGGCGCGGACGGCGGCCAGGCGGGCGTCCTCGTCGAGGCTGGCGAATTCGAGGCGGTTCAGCTGGGCGAGCATCGCGTCACGGAGCGGTTCGGCGTCCTTCCCGGCCCGGGCAAGCGCGACTCCGAGTTCGATGACGGCCCAGGCGCGCCGTTCCTGGACGGCTCTCGCGCCCCACGCGGAAACGGGTTGGCGTTCGACGGCGATCCGGGCGGCGTAACGGACCCAGCGATCCGGGTGGGCGAGGTGGGGCCAGGCCTTGGCGACCGCGTCCACGCCCGTGCCGCGTTGGTGGAGTTGTTCCAGTTCCTGGCGCAGGAGCATTTCGGGCGTGCGCTTGGGGGGCGCGGCCGCGGCGGTCGGTTCGTTGCCGACATAGCTCAACCGGTACACGGCCGACTGGGTTCGGCGGCCGCCGATGGCGAAGTAGAGGGCGCCGTCGCGCGGGTTGACGACGAGGTCGGTGAGGGGCAGGGGCTTGCCGGTGACGAACTCCTCCTTTTCAGCGCGGTAGCCACCTCCGTCGGGTTGGAGGTGGATGGCGTACATCGTGCCGTAGGTCCAGTCGTTGGCGTAGATCGCGTGCTGGTAACGGGCCGGGAACTTGGCGCCGCGTCCGGATTCCACGCCGGTCGGGCTTCCGGGTCCGATATCGACGAGGGCGGGGAGGCTGTCGGGATAATACGACGGCCATTTGCCCGAACCGGAGCGCCATCCGAACTCGCTGCCGCTGGTGGCGAGGCAGATCCGCGTCGGCCGGTACCACGGCGAGCCGGCGTCCCATTCCATGTCGGAATCGTAGGTGATGATGTCGCCCAGCGCGTTGAAGGCGATGTCGTAGGCGTTGCGATAACCGTGGCTGACGAGTTCGAAGGCGCCGCCGTCGGGGTCGGTCCGGCAGATGTAGCCGCCGGGCGCGAGGATGCCGCGCGCGTGGCCGTTGGCGTCCCACATCCTGGGGACGATCTGGTCCTCGTCCCAGTGGCGCGGAATGCGGGAGTATTCCATGCCTTCGGGAAGTTTGGTGTGGTTGCCGCAGACGATGTGGAGGGACTCGCCGTCGGGGGAGAGGACGATGGCGTGGGGCCCGTGCTCGCCGCCGCCTTCGATCTTGCGCAACTGGCGTTCCTCGTCGAACTGGCCGTCTCCGTCGGTGTCGCGAAGACGCCACAGTCCCTGCCGTCCGCCCTGCTCGTTGACCATCACGTAGAGGCTGTTGAAGGCGTACAAGAGCCCGTGGGCGCCGCCCGCCTTTGACTCCAGTTTCTCGACGGGCGCGGCCTGACCCGAACCGACCGGGGACGGCTTCATCCGGTAGAGACCGCCGTACTGGTCGCAGGCGATGATGCGGCCCTCGGGGTCGACGGTCATGCTCACCCATGAACCCTGTTCGGGCTTCGGGACGGTGTGCAGGAGTTCGACCCGGAACCCGGGAAGGACTCCGATGTCGGAGGGTTGGATCACCGAGGGCGGTGGCTCCGCCGTGCGCGATCCGCCCTGGACGCCGGCCGAGGCCAGCGCGTTGCCCCAAGGGTCATCGCCATAGCGTCCGATGATCTTGGCGGGCTTCCAGTCGGCGTCGCCCTGCGCGCGGGCCTGCCAAGAGCCGTCGGACTCGACGACCACCGTCTTGCCGCCTGCTTCGCGGTAGCTCAGCCGGGCGATGAAACCCGCGGGCCCGCCTTCGTTTTCCGCTTCGGCGCGAATCCAGTTGGATCCGGGTTTGAGAAGAACCGTCACGTTGGCGCGGACCCCTTCGTTCCAGTCGGAACTGACCAGGGCGGCCGTGTCGTTCACGTAAACCCGCGCCTTGTTGTCGCAGGTGACGATGAGGGTCGCCCGGCTGAACTGATCGGGAAGCGTGACCTCCCGACGGAGGCTGACGCGGTCGGCGTCAGCCTGGGGCGACCAGATCCAGGACAATTCGGCATGGGCCGAGGGCGGAAGCATCGAGGCAGCGCCCAGGGAAAGGACGGCGAAGGCTTTGGGGACCGATGGCATGACGCCCACTAGAACACCGGGTCGGTTCGGCGGATTCAAGCCCGCGATTCATTTCCCCGATCCCGGGGGACCTGTGGGACGGTGCCTGCACCGGATTCCGGATGCCGGATGCGGGCGCGGCCGGGTTTCGCGCGGGGTCTTCAAGGGCCGCCGTGATAATAATCAGTCTCGTGCCCGCCGCCTTCATGCGCTTCATTCGCGGCCGACAAACATGGTAGATCCCATCCTTCTGACGGGCGTTCGCGTCTGCACGTACCAACAGGACCAGCTCCTGACCAACGCGAGCGGATTCTTCTTTCAACGCGACGAGCATCTGTTCCTGGTGACCAGCGCTCATGTGGTCCACGCGGAATCCAGCGGGCACTTCCCGGACCGTTTGGAGATCGAGTTGCACACCGATCCCTCCAACCTGGCGCTTTCCACCGGCTTTTCGATCCCGCTTTACCGGGACGGCGAAGGGCTTTGGCGCCAGGGCGTGGACTCGGCCGGCGAGGTCGACATGGCCGCGATTGAGATCGATCGGTCCGCGCTCCCGGAGAACACCCTGTTCCACGCTTTCACTCCAAAGCACCTTCCGGATCCGGCCGAGCCCATCGAAGTGGGAAGTTCGCTCCTCGTGGTGGGCTTTCCACTCGGGTTCCACGACACGCTCCATCACATGCCCGTCGTCCGACGCGCGGTGTTGGCGTCCGCGTTCGGCCTGCGTTTCCAGGGGGAGGGCTATTTCCTCACGGATGCCCGGACCCACCGCGGGACAAGCGGCGCCCCGGTGGTCATGCGCATGCAGAATCCCGAAAAGGAAATCGAAGACCTGCCGTGGCGGCTGCTCGGGGTCCACTCGAGCCGCATCGACGTGGGATCGCGGGATGGGAACATGGACGAAGCCCTGGGGCTGAACTGCGCCTGGTACGCCGACATCCTGATGTCGCTCACCCTCACCTCTAATCCCACCGAGGAACCGGAACGACTGACGGATTGACAACCCACCGGGCGCTGTACTATGCCTTGCAAGGTAGTTGGCTTGGCAGTGTTCCTGGTGGAGCGGGCGGGATGATCCGAACCGGATTCGGATCCTCGGTTCGTCCGTCGCGGTCGGAACCCCGCCGAGCCGGCCGCTCGGCGCGCGATGGGCGATTTCTTCGACAACTGGACGGTGCAGGTGCGCAAGGGGCTGATTGAGCTCTGCGTGCTGAACGCTTTGGCGGAACGTGAACGCTACGGGTACGAGTTGGTCAAAACGCTCGTGGACATCCCGGGGCTTGGCATCACGGAAGGGACTCTTTACCCGCTCCTTTCGCGTTTGCGCCTCCAGGGCCTCGTGGACACGCGCCTCGTCGAATCGCCGGAAGGCCCCGCGCGGAAGTACTACACCCTGTCGGAGGAGGGCCGGGCGCTGCGCGGGCAGATGCTGGAGTACCTGGATCAATTGAACCGCGGCGCGGGAATCCTGCGTCGCCGAGGAGGAGAGACATGAATACATGGACGGCGACGGCGCGGCGCGAACTCGAGGAGCGTTTGGCGGGACTTCGGCTGACCCTGGCCGGATCAGGCGCGGACCCGGACGAGGTCGTCGACGACCTCAGGCGGCACGTGGCGGAGGAGGCGACGGCGGCGCGGTTGCCGATCGTGACGGAGGTGGACGTGCGCCGGTTCCTGGATCGTTTGACGCCGACGAACCCATGGCGGACGAGGCGGCGGCATGGCGGTTCGGGGGTGGCCGTGTCGCGGGAGCCGTCGGTTCCCGAAGAAGGTCCGGGCGGGTGCCGGGCGCCACTGCCGTCACCACCACCGTCGACGCTGGCACCGCTGCCCTGGTGGCGGCTCGCGTTGATCCTGTTTTTCGGGGTTCTGGTCCCGTTGGGGACGTTGATTTTCGAGATCACGACGCGGATGTGCGCGCGCGAACTTTTCGACCCGCTGCCGAGTCTGTGGCACGGCCTGCTGGTGGCGTTGGTGCCGGTGGCGAACGTCGCGGGTCTGTGGTCGGCGCGGGATTGGAGCGTTTCCGCCCGTCGCGCGCGCTGGATGCTGAACAGCGCGGCGGTCGGGGTCGGTGTCTGCTACGTGCTGCCGTTGTTGCCGCTTGCTCCCTTCGCGCTGGTGGCCGTGGTGATCGGCCTGGGGCTGCTGCCGTTGGCGCCGTTGCTGGGCCTTATCTGCACGCTGAGCCTGCGGGTGCGGATGGCGCGGGGGGAGGCCGGGATGTCGTCCACGGGGCGAAAGCTGGGCTGGGTCGCGATGGGACTTCCCGTGGTTTTTCTGGCCGGCTACCTCGTTCCCGGGTGGGTGACGCTGCGGCAGGCGGGTGTGGCGGCTCGGGCGGAGATCGAGGGGTCCGAGGCGTCGGTTCAATGGCTGCGGCGTTGGGGCGACCGGGAAACGCTTCTTCAGGAATGCTACGGCCGGCGGCGCGGACTCTGGGACGGCTTCCTGCCGGCGCACCTTCCCACGGAACCGGCGCGGGAAGTCTACTTTCGGGTGACGGGCCAGCCCTTCAACGCCGTTCCGCCACCACAGACTGCGTGGAGTCGGCGGAATGCCGGCGTGTTCAACGAGATCGAGGCCGGTGGGGCGGAATGGGACTCGGCGCTGGGCTCGGAGGCTGTGGCGGGCCGGGTCCGCGGGCTGTCGCTCGTGTCGTCGAGGCTGGACGGGATGGCGGACGCGGACGCGGCGTGGTCGTACGTCGAGTGGACGCTGGAGTTCAGAAACGATCACGAACGGTCGCAACGGGAGGCGCGCGCGCAGATCCAGTTGCCGCCGGGCGGAGTGGTGTCGCGATTGACGCTCTGGGTGAACGGCGAGGAGCGGGAAGCCGCCTTCGCGGGTCGCAGCCAGGTGAGGGAGGCCTACCAAAAAGTGGCCGTTCAGGAACGGCGGGATCCCGTTCTGGTCACGACGTCGGGGCCGGACCGGGTTTTGATGCAGTGCTTTCCGGTTCCACCCAACAGCGGGACGATGAAGGTCCGGCTGGGGATCACGTCGCCGCTCACGCTGAAGGAGAAGGGTGAGGCCGCGATGATCTGGCCGACGTTTCTGGAACGGAACTTCGGGCAGAGCCGTTCGATGACCCACGGGGTCTGGCTGGACGCGCCGCAGGGGGTGGTCGGGGAACCCGCCGGCCTCACGGTGTTTCGGGATGACAACGGGCGGAATGGCTTTCATGGGGTGTGGATGGATTCGGCACTGGGCGATCCCGCGCGGGCCGTCGTGTTGAAGCGGGATGCCCTCTCCGCGGAACACTGGGCTCCGGATCGGCGGAGCGAGAAGACGGGCCGGGTTCGGCAGCGGGTCATTCCGGCCGCGTCGCGTTCGGCGGGCCGGGTGGCGTGGGTTGTCGATGCTTCCGAAGGGATGCAGGGAGTTCTTCCCGAGATCGCCGAAGCGTTCGAGCGTCTGCCCGCGGGAGCGGAGCTCGGGCTTTTCATCGCGCGGGACGGTGTGGTTCGCCTGGGAGTCGATGCGCGCGCCGGGAGCGGTTCGCCGGACTTGGCCGCGGCGTTGCGAGGGTTCCCCTGCGAAGGCGGGCACGACGCTGTTCCGGCGCTGGAAGCGGCTTGGGATTGGGCGGCGCAGGCATCGGACGGGGCCGTGGTTTGGATCCACGGGCCGAACCCGGTGCTGCTTCGTCCGGTGGAGACTCTGCGCCAGCGATTCGAACGGCAGCGCGGGGGGCGAGGGGCGCGATTGTGGGATCTCTCGGTTCGGCCCGGCCCCAACCGAGTGCTCGAGAAACTGGACGGTCTGGAGGCCGTTGGAACGGTCCCCCGCCTTGGGAGCGTCGGCTCGGACCTGACCCGCTGGATGGCCGTGCTCGAGGGTCGTGAAACGCGCTGGGAACTCGCGAGGGAATGGATCGAAGGCGATCCGGAAGGGATTCCCCCTTCGGCCGGGCTGCAGGCGTCATCCCATGTGACGCGGCTGTGGGCGTTGGGCGAGGTGAAGCGTCTGGGACGCGGTGGCGCCGCGGCGAGGGCCGCGCAGTTGGCGGCACGGCATCAACTGGTGACTCCCTACAGCGGGGCCGTGGTGCTCGAGACCCAGGAGCAGTACGAGCGATCGGGCCTGCAACCGGTGGATCCCGCCACGGTGCCCGTGGTGCCGGAACCCGGGGCCGTGTGGATCCTGGCGGCGGGGTTGGTGGTGCTCCTGGCGCGACGGCGGGTTTGAGGGGCTGGGGTGCTGGGAGATGGGACGGATGGGACATATGAGACGGATGGCTATCCCATGTGTCCCATAGGTCCCATACGTCCCATACGTCCCATACGTCCCATAAACCCCATCAATAGGTCGCCCGTCCTCCCGAGAGGTCGTACACAGCCCCGGTGCTGAACGAGCACTCTTCCGAGCACAACCACGCGACTAGAGCGGCGGCTTCCTCCTTCCTGCCGAAGCGATCCATCGGGATCTTGGATCGCATGTACTCGACATGCCGTGCCGACATCTGGCCCAGCATTTCGGTCTCGATGACGGCTGGGGCGATGGCGTTGACGAGGATTCCGGAGGTGGCGAGTTCCTTTCCGAGGGACTTGGTCAGGGCGATCACGCCGGCCTTGGCGGCGCTGTAGTGGGAGGCGTTCGGATTGCCTTCTTTGCCGGCGATGGAGGCGATGTTGACGATGCGCCCGGACCCCCGTCGCAACATATGGGGAACGACGGCGCGGCAGCAAAGAAACACCCCGACGAGGTCGATCGCGATCACCTCCCGCCATTCCGTCGGGGACAATTCCCAGGTCGGTTTGGAGGCTCCCGCGATGCCGGCGTTGTTGACGAGGATGTCGATCCCGCCGAAGTGGTCCAGGGTGCTTCGGCTGGCTTTCTCAACGGACGAATCGTCCGTGACATCCACGAGCACCGGCTGAACTCGGGACCCATCGGGGAAGGAGGTGACGGCCCGGGCCAGGGACTCCGCGTCGCGATCCCAGAGGCTGCACGAGGCGCCGGACGCCGCGAGGCGATGCGCGATGGCGAGACCGATGCCGCGGGCGCCGCCGGTGATGACGGCGATCCTGGATGGAAGAGGGGTCGGATTCACGGGTTGGGGTTCGGAACGGGTGAGGACCGGAAACTGTCATCGTCGGCGTCCGCGGCGCAAGGCGCGCGCCGCATCGCGAACCCGGATTCCAATTTGACAGGTCCAGGGGGTCTTCGGGAATCTGCGAACCAGTTCCCCCCCGTGAAAACACAGCCCTTCCTTCATGCCGTCGCCGCGGTCCTCGCCTTCACCTGGCTCACTGGTTGCGGTCCCCAGAACAATGGCGCGGGTTCGCCCGATGCGTCGACGTCGGCTGCGGCGGCGGATCCCGGAAAAAAGCGAAGCTCGGGCACGATCGGGGTTTCCTTGCTCACGCTCGACAACCCGTTCTTCAAGGTGATCGGCGACAACATCCAGGCCGAGGGCCTGAAGCGCGGTTACCAGTCGATCGTGGTGAGCGGCGACAAGGACGTGGCGAAGCAGGGCAATCAGATCAAGGATTTCATCGTCAAAAAAGTCAGCGCCATCGTCCTGAGTCCGTGCGATTCGAAATCCATCGTGCCGGTGATCCAGGAGGCCAATGCGGCGGGAATCCCGGTCTTCACGGTCGACATCCCGTGCAATGAGCCCGGGGTGAAAATCGTGACCCAGGTGGCCACGGACAATTTTGGCGGCGGCAAGGAGGCGGGCCACGCGATGATCGAGGCGCTTGGCGAGGCGGGAGGGAAGGTCGCCATCCTGCACTTCAAACAGGCGGAGTCGTGCCTGCTTCGTGTGAAGGGATTCCGAGAGGTCATCGACGCCCACAATGCCGCGGGCAAGGCCCGCATCGACATGGTCGTGGAACTCGAGAGCGGCGGGGCGAAGGACATCGGGTACAAGGCGGCCGAGGACGCCCTCCAGGCGCATCCCGACCTGCGTGGAATCTTCGCGATCAACGACCCGGCGGCGCTGGGCGCGCGGGCGGCGCTCGAGAAAGCGGGGAAGACCCAGCAGGTTCTCATCGTCGGATTCGACGGCCAGCCCGAGGGGAAACAAGCGATCAAGGAATCGAAGATCTACGCGGATCCGATCCAGTTCCCGGACCGGATGGGCGTGCAAATCGTCGACGCCATCGTGAGGCATTCGAAGGGCGAGGTCCTGCCGGCGCAGATGCTGATCCCGACCCGGCTTTACCGGAAGGCGGACGCGCTCGCGGACCCGGAACTCAAGTGACGCTGCCCTCCATGAACCGGGATTCGCTCACGGAGGCACTGAGACACGGAGATTTGAGGATGGATTCGTTCCCCCTCCGTGCCTCCGCGCCTCCGTGTGATGCCTCTCGGGTTCATCGATCCAACGCGCGAGTCGCAACTCGTCGAAACTCCACATGAGCACGAGCCCTCAGCCCGGATTCCTGCACGAACTCGTCGGCTCCCTGTCGCAAGGAGCCGCGGGCAATCCGACCGTCGCGATGATCGAGGCCGCGTTCGCCCACCACGGTTTGCACTGGCGCTACGTCAACATGGAGGTGGCGCCGGCGGATCTCGAGTCGGCGGTGCGCGGCGCGCGGGCGATGGGTTTCCGCGGCTTCAACTGCAGCCTTCCCCACAAGGTCGCGGTGATTCCGCATCTCGACGGTTTGGGCGAGTCCGCGGCCGTGATGGGCGCGGTGAACTGCGTGGTGCGGCGCGACGGGCGGTGGATCGGTGAGAACACCGATGGGAAGGGATTCCTCCGGTCGCTGCGAACGGTCGAGGATCCGCGAGGCAAGGTCGTCGTTCTTTTCGGCGCCGGAGGCGCCGCGCGCGCACTGGCCGTGGAACTGGTCCTCGCCGGCGTCCGTCGCATCACCGTCGTCAACCGTTCCGAGGGTCGCGGTTCCGAACTGGCGGATCTGTTGCGTGAGAGGCTTCGAGTCGAAGCCGATTTCGTTCCGTGGCGTGGCGAATACTCGGTGCCCGCGGGAACCGATCTCGTGGTCAACGCGACCTCGATCGGGCTCTACGACGGCGAGGCGCGTCTGGAGGTCGATCCGGCGTCGCTCCAGTCGGGGATGGTGGTGGCGGACGTCATCGGGAACCCGCCGCGGACGCGGTGGATCCGGGACGCGGAGTCGCGGGGTTGCCGGGTGCTCGACGGATTGGGGATGCTCGTGAACCAGGGCGTCATCGGGGTTCAGTACTGGACGGGCATCGAACCCGACGCGGGCGTGATGCGGCGCGCGCTCGAGAAGGCGCTCGGGCTGTGACCGGGACGGCCCCAGTTTTTTTCCGGGGCGCGCCGCTTCTCGAGATGCGCGGTGTGGAGAAGGCCTTCCCGGGGGTTCAGGCGTTGCGGGGTGTCGATCTCGAACTCAGGGCGGGTGAAGTCCTGGCGTTGCTGGGCGAAAACGGCGCCGGGAAGAGCACGCTCATCCGGGTCCTGGGCGGCGCCCACGCGGCCGATGTCGGGACCCTTCGGATCGATGGTCGAAAGGTGAATTTCCGATCCCCGCACGATTCCCGCCGGGCCGGCGTCGCCGTGATCCACCAGGAATTCAACCTCGTTCCGGGACTCGGCGCCTGCGAGAACATCTTTCTGGGTCAGGAAAGGACCCGCGCCGGTTTCACGGTGCGATCGGCGGAACGGCGCCGCGCCCGGGAGTTGTTCAGCCGCCTGGGCGTTTCCATCGACCTCGACGTTCCGTGCCGACGCCTTACGACGGCCCAGCAACAGCTCGTGGAGATCGCCAAGGCCCTCGCGTTCGAGGCCCGGATCCTGGTCATGGACGAACCGAGCGCCGCCCTCACCGCCCATGAGGTGGCCCGACTGTTCGAGATCATTTCCGACCTCAAGGGCCGGGGCCTCGGAATCATCTACGTCAGCCATCGGCTCGACGAGATCGAGAAGATCGCCGACCGGATCACCGTGCTCCGCGACGGTCGCAATGTGGGCGAACGATCCATCGAACGGATGACGCGGGAATCGATGATCCAAATGATGGTCGGGCGGGAACTTCGAGACGAGTTCCCGTCGCGTTCGGTGGCCTTCGGGGAGCCGCGACTGAAGGTGACCGGATTGCGCCGCGGCGACGTGGTTCGCGACGTCTCGTTCGAGGTGCGTCGGGGAGAAATCCTGGCGCTCACCGGACTTGTCGGAGCGGGACGCACCGAAACCCTGCGGCTGATCTTCGGCGCCGATCCCCGCGACGCCGGGGAAATCCGGCTCGACGGCCGGCGCCTCGACGTCCCGAGTCCCGCCCAGGCGATCGCCGCCGGAATCGGATTTCTGACCGAGGATCGAAAACACCAGGGACTGGTCCTGCGGCATTCGGTCGCGGACAATTTCGCGCTGCCCAATCTGGATTGGCTTGCCCGGGGCGGATTTGTGCGGCGCTCCCTTGTGCGGATGACCCTGAGTCGCCACGTCGCCTCCCTGAAGATACGGAGTTCAGGTCCCGATCAGCGGGCGGGAACCCTTTCGGGTGGCAACCAGCAGAAGGTCGTTCTGGCCAAATGGCTCGCGCGGGATTGCGAAGTGCTCCTCTTCGACGAGCCGACCCGCGGCATCGATGTCGGCGGGAAGTTCGAGATCTACCAGCTCATGAATGAACTCGTGGCCCAGGGAAAATGCATCGTCATGGTGAGTTCCGAACTGCCCGAGGTGCTCGGCATGGCCGACCGCATCCTCGTCATGCGGCAGGGCCGTGTGACCGGCGAGATCCGCGACGTCGGCGAAACGTCGCAGGAGGAGATCCTCCGGCTCGCCATGGTCTGACACATCATGAAGGCGACCCTTGCGCGAATCGTCTCCGACCACGGCATGGTCGGAGTTCTCCTCCTGTTGTGCGCTTTCTTCAGCGTCGTGACCCGGACGGAGCAGACGCCGACCGGAGACGAGGCCGCGCGGCAGGTCCTGGCGGAGATCGGCCGCCTGCCGGGGGCGAAACCTAATGTGCTGATCGCCGTCGGTGACCAGCCCGACGACGCGGCGTTCGTGGCGGCTCTCGAACCCGGGCTCGTCGCGGCGGGGGCCCGGGTTCTCGCGGTGGCGCGGGGTGGTCCCAGCGACGCGAGGGCGGCGCTGGCGCGATTGGCCGAGGCGGGCGAGCCCTTGAATGTGATCGCCTGCACGCGGCTCTCCGCGTCGTGGCTTGTGTTCGAGGACCTCGAGACTGATTTCCCGGCGTTGGGGAATCCGCGGAGGATCACGCCGGGAACCTACGAATGGCCAAATTTCCTCAAGACCGCGAACCTGTTGAACATCGCGAACCAGATCGCGGTGATCGCCATTGTCGCGATCGGGATGACGATGGTGATCATCACCGCGGGGATCGACCTCTCGGTCGGAAGTCTGATCGCCTTTTCGGCCGTCGTGGCCGCCAGGATCATCCGCGACCATGCGGGCGGAACGGAGGCCTCCGCGTTGGGCATGACCCTCGCCTGCGTCGGCGCGGTGGCTGCGTGTGGAGGGATCGGCGCGTTCTCCGGCGTCATGATCACGCGGTTCGCGATCCCGCCGTTCATCGTGACCTTGGCGATGATGCTCGTCGCGAGCGGACTGGCCTACCTCCTCGCCGAGGGTCAGTCGGTGTATCAGATCCCGGACTCGTTCGTCTGGCTGGGGCGCGGCTCGGACTATTTCAACCTGCCCAACGCGGTGATCCTCATGCTCGCGCTTTATCTCGTCGCGCACGTGCTGATGTCGCGGACGCGCCTGGGTCGTCATCTTTACGCGGTGGGCGGCAATCGCGAGGCGGCACGGTTGTCCGGCGTCCCGGTCGAGCGGGTGCTGATGTTCGCCTACATCGCCAGCGGCGCGCTCGCGGGTCTGGGCGGAATCATCATGGCGTCGCAGTTGAAGAGTGGTTCCCCGACCTACGGGAACATGTACGAGTTGTACGTCATCGCCGCGGTGGTCGTCGGTGGCACGAGCCTGAGCGGCGGCGAAGGACGCATGTTCGGGACACTGACCGGCGCGTTCACCATCGCCGTGATCCAGAACGGAATGAACCTGACCAACGTCGAGAGCTTCACCCAGAAAGTCGTGCTCGGACTCGTCATCCTTGGCGCCGTCCTGCTCGACCGCCTCCGGCATCGCGCCTGACCCGCCTCGGTGGCGCGGGAACGGACGACGGATGGGACAGAGGGGACCCTTCCTGGACGCCTTCCGGGTGTTTCCCAAAACCCCGCGTAAGAAACCACGAAGCGCACGAAGAGCACGAAGGGAGAGGCGGAAGCGAGTCCTTGATCGGGATTGACCTGTAGCGGATTGCCGAGGCCGGAACGAATCATGCTTCCTTCGTGTCCATCGTGCCTTCGTGGTGGGATCGCTTTCTCCCAGGCGCCCCTATCCGGAGATCAGGGTGTTTCACGGACGGTTGCGGCCGAATGGCCGGGCTGATTAGGGTTCCCGCCATGCACCGCGCCCCTGATCGGAACGCCCGCGTCCTGGATGCTCCTTCCCGGGGGGGCCTTTCGTGTCGGACTCCGGTCCGGCGGCCGTTCGCACCGAGGCTCCTGGGCGCCTGTATCCTCGGGGTTGCGCTGGCCTGGACTGTTTCCAGCGTGACCGTGCGCGCCGCCGAGGATTCCCGGATGGACACGCTCGCGCGGTTGGTGCGCGACGATTCTCCCCGCGTGCGGGTGGAGGCCTTGAGGGCGTTGGCGAAGATCCCGACGGTCCGATCGGCGGAACTCGCCCTCGGAGTTCTCGACCTGCCCATGGATCCGACCCTCGACTACGCGCTTTGGCTGACGATCAACGACCTCGCGGAGCCCTGGATCGAAGCCGTTCGCTCGGGGACGTGGAAGCCCGATGGGCGGGAGAAACAACTGGAGTTCGCCTTGAAGGCGCTCAAGCCGGACCAGGTGTCCCGGGTGCTGGGGTCGGTCCTGGGAGCCCGGCCGCTGCCCCGCGATGGACGGGGGCCATGGATCGAAGTCCTCGGGAGCGCTGGATCGGCTCAGGATCTGCGGCGGATGTGGGACCAGGCCGTTGCGGGCGGATTCGACTCCGACGCGACCCTGCGGTCGCTGAAAGCGCTGGGGGAAGCCGTTCGGTTGCGCAAAGTGCGGCCTACGGGCGCCCTGGATGGGTTGGCGACCTTCTACGACAACCCGGATTCGGCGGTCCGGACGGAGTCGTTTCGGTTGGCCGGATTCTGGCGGGAAATCGGTGGGGCCGTGCCCGCCCTCTTGGATCGGGTGGCGGGGATGGGGGAAGCGCGCGCCGCGGAGCGCGCGGTCGCGATGGAGGCACTCCGGCAGATCGGCGGCGATGGGGTGACGGATCGGTTGAACGCGTGGGTCCGGCCCGACCAGGACGCCGGGTTGCGGCGGGCGGCGGCGGCGTCCCTGGCCGCGCTCGACGGGTTGAAGGGATTTCCCGCGGCGGTGAGCGCGGCGGAATCGCTGACGGATGAGGCGGCGGCGCTCGAATTCTGGCGTGGAATCCTGGGAATCCGGGGATCGGCCGGGCCGCTGCGGGACGCGTTGTCGGGTCGGCGCCTGCCGGAAGCGGCGGCGCGGGCGGGGATGCGGGTGGCGCGGGAAGGGGGGCGCGACGAGATCGAACTCGTGACCGCCTTCGCGACGGCCGGGGGACTGGCGACGGACACCCAAAAGCTGACGGACGAGTTGATGAAGGAACTCGCGGGCCGGGTGGTGGCGAAGGGCGATCCCCGGCGGGGCGAACGCATCTATCGCCGGACCGATCTCGCCTGCACGACCTGCCACTCGGTGGGTGGCGCGGGTGGGAAGGTCGGACCGGACATGACGAGCATCGGAGCGAGCGCGCCGGTGGATTACCTCGTCGAATCCCTGATGCTCCCGAACGCGAAGATCAAGGAGGGATACCACTCGCTCGTCCTGGAGACGAAGGACGGGGAGGAGGTCACGGGGACTGTGGCGAGGGAGACCCAGGACGAGATCGTCCTTCGCAACGCCACCGGCCAGGAGGTTCCGGTGGCCAAGGCGTCGATTCAGCGGAGGGAAATCGGCCGGCTGTCGCTGATGCCGTCGGGCCTGCTCGAACCCCTGGGAGAACAGGACCGGCTCGATCTGCTGGCGTTCCTTTCCCAACTCGGGAAACCCGGCGAGTTCGACGCCAGCCAGGGTGGCGTGGCCCGAGTCTGGTACTTCGGGAATGTGGTTCACACCGATCAGCAGAACAACCAGACCGACTGGATCTGGACCACGCCCCTGACGGCGAAGCGGTGGGTTCCCGTGACCACGCTCGTCCGCGGCGACATCAGTTCGGATCTCATGGAAACGGCGACCCGGGCCCAGGCGTGGACCGGCAAGCTGTCGGTGGTGGCCGCGACCGAGATCCGGCAGGCGGTCGCCGGGCCGATCCGACTGAAACTCAACACGGCGGATGCGGAGATCTGGGTCGATGGAAAATCCTGGGGCCGGGGTCCGGAGGTCTCCGGGGAGATTGGCGCCGGACTTCATCGGGTGATCGTGAGTCTTGATCCGCGCCGGTTGCCGGAGAGCCTGCGGCTGGAGGGCCCGGGGGTGGCGTTCGTGCTGAATTGAACTGAACTGAAGTCGGCTGAAATCCGGCACGCCCGGGTTTTCACTTTCGGACGCGGGCGAAGCGGCGCACGATCCGCCGCATTCCATGCGTTCGCTTTCCCTCATCCTCCTGTGCCTCGCGGCCGGCCTACCGGCGATCCGCGGGGCGGAACTTCGACTGGGCATGGTGGGTCTCGACACCTCCCACGCCACGGCTTTCGCCAAGTTGATCAACGATCCGACCGACAAGAACCACGTCCCCGGGGGGCGGGTTGTGGCGGCCTTCAAGGGGGGAAGCCGCGACATCGAATCGAGCTGGAGCCGCGTGGACGGTTACACCCGCGAACTCACCGAGAAATGGGGCGTCCGTATTTTCGACACGATCGAGGCGATGTGCGCCGAGGTGGATGCGGTCCTGATCGAAAGCGTCGACGGCCGTCCCCACCTGGCCCAGGCCCGGCCCGTCATCGCCGCGGGCAAACCTCTCTACATCGACAAGCCGATGGGCGGTTCATTGGCCGACGTGCTCGAGATCTTCCGGCTCGCCCGCGAAAAGAAGGTCCCGGTTTTCAGCGCGTCATCGCTGCGGTTCGCGGGGACCACCCAGGCCGTCCGGGCGGGATCGATCGGCGAAGTGACGAGGGCCGAAACGTCCAGTCCATGCCACGTCGATCCGACCCATCCGGAACTTTTCTGGTACGGCATCCACGGCGTGGAGTCCCTGTTCACCGTGATGGGGACGGGGTGCGAGAGCGTCCGGCGTGGAAAGACCGACGATGGACGCATTGAAGTGGTCGGAACCTGGAAGGGCGGGCGAACGGGAATCTACCGGGAAGGCAAGGGATACGACGGCAAGGCCGTGGGCGCGAAGGGCGAGGCCGCGGTCGGCAATTTCGACGGCTACGCGCCGTTGGTGGTCGCGATCATGAAGTTCTTCCAGTCCGGCGTGGCGCCGGTGCCGGAGGCGGAAACGATCGAGTTGTTCGCGTTCATGGAGGCTTCCGACGAGAGCCGGAAGCGCGACGGCGCGCCGGTCCTGGTGAAGGAGATCCTGGAACGGGCGGCGCGGAGGACGCCTTGAACGAAAAGGGAACCCACGCCGACGAAGGAGACACGCCGATGAAGAACATGAAACTCGGGGCCGTGATCAGCGCCGCGCTGGTCGCGGGAACCGGCACGGGATCGGGGCAGCCGGCCGACGCGCTCTAC
The DNA here is from genome assembly GCA_050250555.1 of Limisphaerales bacterium. Taxonomy (GTDB): domain Bacteria; phylum Verrucomicrobiota; class Verrucomicrobiia; order Limisphaerales; family CAIMTB01; genus CAIMTB01. The sequence continues at coordinate 43,536 of JBFWOK010000017.1, read as the reverse complement.
GACGAGGCGAAGGTTCCGGCCTACACCCTGCCCGATCCGTTGCGGTTCAATGACGGCCGCACCGTGACCACGGCGAATCAGTGGACGGACGCCCGGCGCGCCGAAATCCTCGAACTTTATCGGGAGCACGTTTACGGGCGGAGCCCCGGGAGACCCCGCGACATGCGGTTCGACGTGTTCGAATCGAACGCGGAAGCCCTGGGTGGGAAAGCCACCCGGAAACAGGTCCGCGTGCGGTTCACCGACGCCGCCGACGGACCCGGCATGGATCTCCTGATCTACGTTCCCAATCGCCGCCCGTCGCCCGCGCCCGTTTTCCTCGGTTTGAATTTCGAGGGGAACCACGCGATCAGCGCGGACCCGGCCATCCGTCTCGCGCGAGGCTGGGTCGCGAACAACGAGAAGGAGGGTCGGATCGGCAACCGCGCCACGGAAGCGTCCCGGGGAAGCGAGTCCTCGCGATGGGCCGTGGACCGGTTGATCGAGCGGGGCTACGCGGTCGCGACGGTCTACTATGGCGACCTCGAACCCGACTTCGCGGAGGGATGGAAGCAGGGGGTGCGATCGGTGTTCCCGGTGGACGGAAGTCCCCTGGCCGTCGCGGCCGGGGAACCGATCCGCGAACTCGCGCCGGACGCCTGGGGCGCGATCGGGGCGTGGGCGTGGGGATTGAGCCGCGCGATGGACTACCTGGAGACGGACCGGGACTTGGATTCGAAGCGGGTCGCCGTCATGGGCCATTCGCGCCTCGGCAAGACCTCCCTGTGGGCTGGAGCCCAGGACGAGCGGTTCGCCATCGTGATTTCGAACAATTCGGGGGAAGGCGGCGCGGCCCTGGCCCGCCGGCGGTTCGGCGAGACGACGAAGCGGATCAACACGGTTTTTCCCCACTGGTTCTGCGGAAACTTCAAGCAATACAACGACCGCGAGGATGCCATCCCCGTGGACCAGCACGAACTCATCGCGCTCGCGGCGCCCCGACCGATCTACGTGGCCAGCGCCGAGAAGGATCTCTGGGCGGATCCGCGCGGGGAATTCCTCGCCGCGAAAGGCGCCGGTCCCGTGTACGCGCTGCTGGGATTTCAGGGCGTGACGGTCGAGGAACCGCCCGAACTCGATCAACCGGTCGGCGACCGGGTGGGTTACCATCGGCGGACGGGAGCCCACGACGTCCTGCCGTACGATTGGGAGCAGTACATGGATTTCGCGGACCGCCACTACCGGAGGGCGGCGAAGCCGTGATGAAAATGAGACCTGAACGCGGGCCTGCGGCGGTGATGGCGCTGGCGGCGGCGATGGGCGGGCGCTGGTTGGGATTCATCGCCTCCCTCGGGCTTCTGGGTGGCGCCGTGACGGTCGCGTATCCGGCCGAATTGGTGAGCGTCGCGCGCATCTGGGATGCGGCGCCGCATTCCGCTTTCACGGACCTCGTTCGACATCGAGGCGCCTGGTTCTGCGTGTTCCGGGAGGGCAAGGGTCACGTGTCACCCGATGGCGCGATCCGTGTGTTGACGTCGCGTGACGGGGAGACCTGGACCTCGGCGGCCTTGATCGGATCCGATCGCGGCGATCTGCGGGACCCGAAGATCACGGTGATGCCGGGGGGAAGATTGTACGTCAGCGCGGCCATCGCCCTGCCGCGGCCGGGTCAGGTTCGGCACCAGACCGTCGCCTTCGAGTCGCGGGATGGACTCGCCTGGGAGGGACCCTTCGACATCGGCGACCCGAACGTCTGGATGTGGCGGGTGGCCTGGAAAGGGCACACGGCGTATGGGATCGGCTACGACACCTCGGGTGAGAACTTCGTCCGCCTTTACCGTGGTCGCGGCGGTCGAAAGTTCGACACCGTCCTGCCGGCGCTCTTCGACCGGGGCCAGCCGAACGAAACCGGTTTGGTCTTCGAACCCGACGGCACGGCGGTCTGTCTTTTGCGTCGAGACGGCAATCCGGGTTCCGGATTCGTGGGCCGCGCGAAGGCGCCGTACCGCGACTGGGACTGGAAGGATCTTGGCGTGAAGATCGGGGGTCCCCAGATCCTTCGATTGAAGGACGGTCGTGTGGTCGGCGGCGTGCGCCTCTATGACGGCGGCGCGAGGACCTCGCTGGTGTGGGTGGATTCGAAGGCCGGCACGCTGTCGGAATTTCTCAAGCTTCCCTCGGGTGGAGACACGAGTTACCCCGGACTCGTCTGGCACGACGGCCTTCTGTGGGTGAGTTACTACTCCTCCCACGAAGGCAAGACCTCGATCTACCTGGCGCGGGTTCGTCTTTAATCAGTCCGTCTTCTCCTGGATCTTTTCGCCCATCTCCTCGATGTCCTTGCCGGCGCCGTGGGCGGTGTTTTTGCAGGCGGTCATGCTGATCGCGAGGAGCAGGCCGGCGAGGAGACTGATCGTCGCGCGGGCGAGGCGGTTCTTCATGAAATTCATGGCGTGATGGGAGTTCATAGGTGCTCTTTTCGGTTGGTTTCCTTTTTCGATTTCCGATTCCGATGCGTGCCGTCACGCATCCTGCCGTTCCGTGGCAGGAACCGTGCCGAACCCGATTCGGGTGGTGTTTTTCCTGTTTTCCTGGGGTTTTGAGAGGGAACGGCGGGAGTCACTCAAGAAATCCGCCGTCCATGATCCCGCCTTCTGCACGGGGATGGCGCCCGGATGGCTGCGATCTGCAAGGCTGCACGCTGAGATGGTCCGAAGGCGGGGACCGTCGGGCTCCCCACCGACCGGGACGGGTACCGCACGGCGTCCGACGGGAGGAAGCCTCGGCCGGTGTTGCAGCCTGCACGGCGCCTTGGGGGCGGCGTGCAGCCTGCAAGACGGCTGGAGGGCATTCGGGTGGATAACTCGTCAGGGATAGGGGAACAGCGCGGTATTTCCACCCGATGGCGCCTGGCACGTTCCCCGCTGGAGGGAGGCTGCGGATCGGAGCGGGAACAATGGAGTGGACCGTTTCGACCGCCGGACGGCGACCCGACGGGAAGCCGGTCAATCCAACTCAACCGAACTCAATTCAAACCCTCATTCACCATGCTCTACACCATCGCGCTTGTTCTTGTGATCGCCTGGCTGCTCGGTCTTGTCTCGTCCTACACCCTGGGCGGATTTATCCACATCCTCCTGGTGGTTGCCGTGATCGTCGTGCTCGTGCGGGTGATTCAGGGCCGCAATGTTCTATGAGCGGGCACACGTCACGGGTGTTGCCGATGGCGGCCCAGGGGGTCTTCATCGTTCTTTCGTTGACCGCGTTCGCGAGTTGGGCCGCGGCCGTGGTGGTGCCGATCCTCCTGGCTTGGGTGGCTTCGATGGCGTTGAAGCCACCCGTTCGCTGGCTGCGCCGGTGCCACATCCCGATGCCGGTGGCGGCGGCGCTCGTCGTGGCGACATTCGTGGCGGGGTCCGGACTCGGCCTGGTGTACCTCGTGCGCCCGGCCGTGGAGTGGCTCGGCAAGGCGCCGGAAAGCCTCCCGAGGCTCAGGGAGAAATTCCAGACCGTGCTCCGACCGGCGGCGCAGTTGACGGAGGCGGCATCGAGTGTCGGCGACCTGACCGCCGACGAGGTGGGGCCGCGGATGGCGGCGGTGGAAGTGAAGGACAACCATCTTGCGAGCAGCCTTTTCTCCTGGACCGGCAATTTCATGACGGTGACGGGAGAGGTGGTGGCCCTGCTCTTTCTGCTGCTCGCGTCCGGGGACCTGTTTCTGCAGAAGATCGTCCGCGCCGCGCCGAGGCTTCGGGAGAAGAAGCAGGCGATCGCCATCAGTCGGGAGATTCATCAGACGATCTCGGTCTATCTGTTCTCGATGGGGATCATCAACATCGTCTTCGGAGCTGTGGTGGGCTGCGCCCTCCACCTGGTGGGGATGCCCGGAGCCTGGATGTGGGGTGGTGTCGCGGCTCTCGTCAACTTCGTGCCCTACATCGGTCCCATCGTTGGGATCGGCCTGGTCGGGGTCGCCGGGTTGCTGGCGTATGAATCCCTGGAGGTCGGACTCGTGCCTGCCGGAATCTATTTTCTGCTGCACCTCGCGGAAGCGAACGCCGTGACGCCGTTCATCCTGGGACGACGCTTCGCGTTGAATCCGGTCGCGATCTTCGTCGCCCTGATCTTCTTCACGTGGCTTTGGGGCCCGATCGGCGCGCTGCTTGCGGTCCCGATCCTGATGACCGCCAAAGTCATCGGCGACCGGGTTCCCCAACTCGGTCTGGTGGGGGAGATCCTTTCGCCCCGCGGGAGCCTGGATACGGCGGAATCCGTGCCGAAGGTCCCGAAGTTCCCGGGGGTGCCTGTCATCGCGGAGGAGCCCCCGGGAGGGGTGTGAGGGGACCTTTGATCCGGTTCTCGCGGCTGGGGCGTGCGATGCGGGCATGGACGGAATCCGGGGCGGCTTGTAGCGTGGCTGGACTGTCGGGAACCCGGTCCCAGGGGCTGGGATTCTCGACGACGTGCCTGCCGCATGTACCGACAGCCGAACAACAGCATCTACAGGACGGTTGTCGTTGTCTGGCTGACCCTGTCTGTCGCGAGCGTGCTGCTGGCGGGGGCCACATGGCGGGACCTGGCCGCGACGCTCCATCGGTCGCGGGCGGCGGTGGCGACCCGCGCCGAGCTCAGCGGGATCCTTCAGTTGCTGGTCGACTGTGAGACGGCGCAGCGGGGCTTCACCATCACGGGGGTCGATTCCTTCCTCAATCCGTTGACGGCCGGGGAGGCGGGGCTGCCGGAGTGTTTCGAGCGCCTGGTCGAACTCGCGAAGGACGACTCGGACCTGCTGACCGGGATCATGGAACTCCGCGGGCAGGCGGAGGTCGTCCTGAGCTACCATCACCGATTGGTCGAAGTCCGGCGGGAGGAGGGGCCTGGGGAGGCGATGAAACTGGTGGCGGAAGGCGAGGGCCGGCGGCTCATGGACCAGGTTCGGTTGAAGATCACCGAGTTGGCGATGATGCGGCGGGATCCGGTGTTCGGGGATCAGACGAGCGGGCGGGCGGAGGTGTTTCGGGCGGGCCTGACCAGCCTGGTGGCGGGAATTCTCGGGGTGGGCGCCGGCGTTTTCGCTCTCTGGCTCGCGCGGGTGATGCTGGGGCATCAGCAAAGAGAGCGTCGACTGGTGGAACAGCGGCTGGAGGCGGAACGGAGCAGCCGTGAAAAGACGGCGTTCCTGGCCAACATGAGCCACGAGATCAGGACGCCGATGAACGCCATTCTCGGATTCGGCGAACTGCTGGCGGGCGAACTGAGCGAGCCCCGCCACCAGCGGTATGTCCGGGCCATCCAGGGAAGCGCGAGCGGACTTCTCACCCTGATCAATGACATCCTCGACCTCTCGAAGATCGAGGCGGGCGTCATGGACCTGCGCCTGGAGCCGACCGATCCGCGGGAGATTTGCGACTTTGTTCAGACGCTGTTCTCCGAAGCCATCGCCAAGAAGGGCCTGAAACTGATCTGCGCGATCGACCAGGATTTGCCGCGCGCGCTCCTTCTGGACCGGATCCGGCTGCGTCAGGTCCTGGTCAACCTGGTCGGCAACGCCGTGAAATTCACCGACACCGGAACGATCGAAGTCCGGGTGAGTTCCGAATCCGGAACCTCCGGAAGCGAGGTCACGCTCCTGATCGAGGTGATCGACACGGGGGTCGGGATTCCCGCCGACAAACTCGAGGCGGTCTTCAAGCCGTTCGTGCAGGCGGGCACCCACAAGGACAAGGAGGTTTCCGGCACCGGCCTCGGGCTGTCGATCGTGAGGCGATTGACGGAGATCATGGGGGGCACGGTGACCGCGGCATCGGAGGTCGGAAAAGGCTCGGCCTTCAGCCTTCGGTTTCCAGAGGTCGATGTTTCGGCGCGCCTCCCCGTCCGCGAGAAGCACGATTCGGACGAGGCCTGCGACTTCAACGTCCTTCGGCCCGCGACAATCCTCGTGGTGGATGACAATGCGGCGAATCGCGATCTCCTTTCCGGGATCTTCGCCGAGACGCACCACCGGGTGATCGTCGGAACCAGTGGAGCCGATGCGATTGCGATGGCGGAGTCGGAGCGTCCGGATCTCATCCTGCTCGACATTCGGATGCCTGGGATTGGCGGATGCGAAGCGCTTCCTCGGATCCGGGCCCTGAGCGGCCTCGAGCTGACCCCCGTGATCGCCGTCACGGCTTCGAGCCTTCTTCGGGAGGAGGAGGATCTGAAGGCGCGCTTCGACGGGTATGTCCGCAAACCTTTCTCCAAGCGGGAATTGTTCGACGAAATCGCGATGTTCCTCCCGCGCCAGACCGCCGAAGCGGAGGAACACGTATCCAGTCCGCCCACGGTGGGAACGGGTCGTCCCGCGGCGGCTCCGCCCCTGATCGCCGAACTGAGGCGCCTGCTGTCCGGGGAGTGGCCTGGACTCCGGGACGGTCTCGCGGTCAACGAATGCCGGCGCTTCGCGGAGCGCCTTCAGGATTTGGCCCGGCAGTGGGAATCCCCGGCGCTGGCGGGCTACGCCGAGACCCTGGCCCGTCATGCGGAGAACTACGCGGTCGTGGAACTCGAAGCCCAGATCCTCGGATTCCCCGAAGTGGTCCGCGAACTGGAAGGAACGCCCACCCGATGAACCGGCATTTAACCACGAAGCGCACGAAGGACACGAAGGCTGAGCGAAGGGATGATGGCATCCCATCCATCCTCCTTCGTCGTGATCTTCGTGTCTTCGTGGTGGAATCCTCCTCGGTTCATGGAACCAACGCGCGAACCGCAACTCGTTCGAAATCCCCATGATTGACGCTCCCAACGCGTCGGGAAGGCCGACACCCGAAACGGCTTCCGTTTCATTTTCCGATTCGGCGGGGGCGCCTGGGGGAGAATCGGCGGGCGTGCCACCCGCCCGGATCCTGGTCGTCGACGATCAGCCGGCCAACATCCAGATCGTGGGTGGCATGCTGGGCAAGCTCGGCCACGAGATTGTTCCCGCGGGCGACGGTGAGACCGCATTCCGCCGGATCTCGGCGCGGCGGCCCGATCTGATTCTCCTCGACCTGATTCTTCCGGGCCTCGATGGGTGCGAAGTGTGCCGCCGATTGAAGGACAACCCCGAGTGGAAGGACATCCCGGTGATCTTTCTTTCCGCATCGGACGACAAGGATCTCATCGTCCGCGCGTTGAATTCCGGGGGAGTCGACTATCTCACAAAGCCTTTCCATCTCGCGGAACTGGTTTCGCGGGTGGGGACGCACCTCGCGCTCAAGGCGGCCCGGGATCGCCTCGCGCGGCTCGCCGAGGACAAGGACGAACTCATCGGAATCCTGGCTCACGATCTCAAGAGCCACCTGGGGGGCATCGAGATGAGCGCCGGCCTCCTGGCGGATCGGATTCGCCGCTCGGAATCGGCCGATGACAAGGCAGTCCGCCTCGCGGAGAACATTGCCATCTCCGGGGGAAACCTCCTCAGGTTCGTGAAGGAGTACCTCGCGAATGCCGTGGCCGATCGGGGGATCTCATTGCAGCCGGCGAGAGTCAACCTCGCGGCGGCGGCCGACGCGGCGGTCGAGCAGTATCGCGTCGCGGCCGAAAGGAAACGGCTGATCCTGGAACGCCGTGACCCGGACGGCGACGCCACCGTGTTCGCGGACCCGCAGGCCGTGAGCCAGGTCCTCGACAACCTCGTGTCCAACGCCGTGAAATTCTCGCCCGCCGATCGCCGGATCGTCGTCGACATCGGCGTCGCGGCGGAAACGGACGGCGTCGAAATTCGCGTCCGCGACCAGGGGCCCGGGTTCTCGTCGGCGGACCGCGAACGGATGTTCCGTCGGTACGCCCGGTTGTCGGCCCGACCCACCGGTAGCGAGCCCTCGACGGGACTGGGCTTGAGCATCGTGAATCGGCTGGTTCAGGCCATGAACGGCCGCCTCGATCTGGAAGACACTCCGGGCGGGGGGGCGACTTTCATCGTGCGGTTGCCGCGGCCCCGGTCCACCGACTGACGGATTCCATGGAGTTCCTGATCATCGACGACGACAAGACCTTCCGGGATGCCTCTTCCATCCTGATCGAGGACGCCGGACACGCCACCACGTGCGCGGCATCCGGCGCGGAGGGAATGAGCCTGCTCGGCGAGGGCGACTTCGACGGTGTCCTGCTCGACCTTCATCTGGGCGCCGAGAGCGGGCTCGATGTTCTCACGGAGATTCAGAAACGCCATCCGACGGTTCCGGTCGTCCTGCTGACCGCGCAGGGCAGCGTCAAGGCGGCGGTCGAGGCGATGCGGCGGGGCGCGACGGATTTCCTGGAGAAACCGTTCCTGCGGGAGCATTTCATCGCGGTTTTGGCGCGGCTCCAGCGGTTCAAACAACTGGGGCAGCGGATCGAGAAACTCGAACGCGAGGTGACGGAAAGCCGGTCGGCCCACCCGGAGCCGCTCTTCGATTTTTCGGCGCCCGCGATGGTGGAGGTGATGGAGGTGCTGGGGCGCGCCGCGGCCACTCCCGCCTCCGTGCTGATCCTGGGGGAGAGTGGAACGGGAAAAAGCGTCGCGGCCCGAACGGTTCATCAGCGGAGCCACCTCGCCGAGAAACCGTTCGTCACGGTCAGCTGTCCCAGCCTCTCCAAGGAACTGCTCGAGAGCGAACTCTTCGGACACGTCAAAGGTTCGTTCACGGGCGCGGTGCGCGATCACTGGGGGAAGGTCAAGGCCGCGGAAGGCGGCACGCTGTTCCTCGACGAAATCGGCGATCTGCCGATGGAAATCCAACCCAAGCTGCTGCGGCTCCTTCAGGAGCGGGAATACGAGCGGCTCGGAGAGAACGTGACCCGACGCGCCGGGATTCGGCTCGTCGCCGCCACCAACCGCGATCTCAAACGACGGGTCGCCGAAGGCCAGTTCCGCGAGGACCTTTTCTTCCGGCTTCACGTGATCACGGTCGCCATGCCGCCCCTCCGGGAGCGGCCCGAGGACATTGACCGGTTCGCCGACCATTACCTTCGTTATTTCGCGGCGCAGTGTGGCCGCACCCTCGCGGGTTTTTCCGACGCCGCGCGCGACCGGCTCCGCTCCTATGGATGGCCGGGGAACCTCCGTGAATTACGGAACGCCACCGAACGGGCGGTGATCCTGGCGCGTGGTGACACCGTCGAGCTGTCCGATTTGCCCGCGGACATCGCGGGTTCCGCGCCACCGGGCGAACCCGCGACCGCCTCCGCGCCTGGCACTCCGCACGGCGGAGGCCGGGTCACTCTGGAGGCTCTCGAGGAAGCTCATATCCGGCGGATCGTCGCGGAATCCAAGAGCCTCGTGGAAGCGGCCGAGATCCTTGGGATCGACCAGGCGACCCTGTACCGGAAGCGCAAGAAGCTCGGTCTCGAATAGGCCGGGCCTCCTGCGGTTTCGCGCGATCCTCTCTCTCCGGGACCCGGATTCCGATTCTTTGCGCGACTCAGGAGTTTCGCCGGATCAGGGAGATGAGAAAGAGGATGAGGAAGATGAAGAAGATGACTTTGGCGATGCTGGCCGCCGCGCCGGCGATGCCGGCGAACCCGAGGATTCCGGCGATGAGCGCCACGACGAGGAAGATGAGAGTCCATCGAAGCATAGGGTGATCTTTCAACAGGGTCGGTTGACCCGGGATGGGAAGGACGGTTTGGGTTGGTTGGGTTTGGTTTGGGTTGGGTTGGCCTGTGTGGTTTAGGGGGCGGCCGCGAGCCGGTCGGTTGGCTGCCCCCCCGGGTGGGATGATCAGCGACCCGAGCCGGCTCGGCGTGCGAGCCAGAGGGACACCAGGAGCTTGAGAATGGGGAGGGCCGTGGTCACGAGCGAGCCTTTGTGGGCGTTGGCGGAAGCGTCGGCCGGAGCCGATGAACCGAGGTCCTCGCGGATCGGTGAGCGACCGCGCGGGTGTCGGTGGCGGCGCCGGGGGCGCCTCATGGCGGAGAGTGACAGCCCGGCGAGGATGGCCAGGGCGGCGACCAAGCCTCCCGACACGGCCTTGCGTCGGGTGTCGTCGACGACGGACCGGGCCGACTTGGTCGTGGACGCGAGGTCGTCCTGAAAGTCCTGGCGTTGAATCCGGGAGAGGGCGACGAGCAACCGTTTGCGCGTGGTGAGGGAACTACTCACTTGAGCCAGGCGTTGAGGCATTCCCGGTCCTCCTTGAGTTGTTGGATTGTGGCCGGACATGTCCGCCATTCACGGACAAGCGTTCGGAGGCGCCAGGCGAGCCAGGCGCCGAGCGCCGCGTGGATCGCGGGTGGAATCACCATGGCGAGCACGGGGGAGTAGGACCAGAGCAGGGCGGCGAGACCGAGTGTCGCCGCGACGGCCGCGACGAAGCCGAACGCGACCACGCCGAGGGCGAGGAGGAGCGCGAGCAGCATACGCTCGCGCTCCTCCTGGATTTCGACGGCGAGGAGTTCGAACCGGGTTTGGAGGATCGCGAAGGCTCCACGGGCCAGCCGCTTGGCGGCGGCCGCGCCTGCGGGCGCCTGGTGGTCGTGGGATGTCCGTTCCATAGCGGTGAGCTCCTTCGGGTTCGGCTTCGGCTTCGGGTTGGGTCCGCGTCCTGTCAGTTGCGACGGGTGGCCAGGAAGCCGATGAAAGCTCCGACTCCGAGCGCGATCGCCAGCGATTCGTAGGGGTGCCGTCGAACGGAGGAGGCGGCCGCGTCGAGGCCTTCCCGGGCCTGTTCCTGCACGTCGCCCAGCTTGGAACGCGCGCTGGAGAGGGCGCCTTCGAGCCGGTGCCGAGCCTGGGCGACCTTGTCGTCGGTCACTTCCGAAGTGGCCTGGATGAGGGCGCGGGCATCCTCGACGAGGGCGTTGATGTCGTGAACGACGGCGTCAGGGGTTTCGTATCGGGTTTTCATGATGTGGGGTGATGTCGTTGGTTGGTTGAGGTTGATTGCGCCGCCGCAAGGGGCGGTTCCTTCCGATTCGTCATCACCCGCAGCGTGGAGGATGCCAGGGGCGGTTCCGCCGGGTTTTGCGATAAAGCCGCCGGGTTTGTTTCAAGCGCGAGGGGCCGCGCCATGCGGATTGCACGGATACCGAGGGGGCGATTGTGCGACTTGCACGAGACGCGAAAGGGGCGTTGGAGCGGTTCGGCTCCGCCGCGGACTCAAGGCCGGTCGGGCCCGCCGGTCCCGGCCGTGGTGTCCGTTCGGTCCTCGAAGACGGGGAGCGAAAGGGACCATCGGATGGCGGCCAGCCGGATGGCGAGGGTGACGCCGACGCCGACGACAAGCGAAAGGTCGGAAGCCGGCGCGAAGCCGCGAAGGAGGGTGAACGCGGCGGCTCCCGCGATGGCGGCCGTCGCGTAGAGCCGGATCTCGGGCCGGAACACGAGCGGAAGTTCGTTGAGCAGGACGTCGCGCAGGATGCCGCCCGCGACCCCCGTGATGGTGCCGAGGATGGCGGCGATGAACCCGTTCGCTCCGAACGCAAGGCTCTTGCTCGCTCCGAGGATGGTGAACAGCGCGAGCGCCAGCGCATCCGCGAGTTCCAGGTATTTCAGAACCGGCTTCATCGGGCGGAGAAGCCAGAAGGAGGCGATCCCGGTCACCAGCGAAGTGGCACCGTAGCGCCAGTCGGCGACCCAGAAAACGGGGGTCGCGCCCAGGCAGATGTCGCGGATCGTGCCGCCTCCGAGGGCGGTGACGAGCGCGAGCACGACGACCCCGAAGAGGTCGACCTGGCGTCCGCGCGCCGCCAGCGCGCCGGCGAGGGCGCTGATCGCCACCCCGAAATGCTGGAGTGCGAAGTAGAGATCGCTCAGCGAGAACGGAGGACTGGAGGCGGCGGCGGCCATGGAAGTCGAACGAATCCCGACGGAGGTGCGCTGGTTGGACGATGGAATGGGACTGGGACTGAGACTGGGATTGTAACCGGGACCGGGGAACGCGGGCGGACTACGGACTCCCCAGGTGGAGGCTGAATTCCGAGAGCGCCGGCACCGCCGACGCCCGAATCACGCGCAGTCGGACACGGTCGGTGGTGACGGGCGCGGGCAGGCGGAGCAGTCGGCGGTTCCCAATGCTCGTGCCCTGCGCGCATTCCACCCATTGGCCTTCGGACCACTGATCGATCGCGAAGGCTTCGACTCGCTGACCCAGTGGAAGGTGTTCCCGGACACCGATGACGTCGAAGGTCGAGGGTTGTTGGAGTTCGAGGATCACTTCGGCCGGGGCGCCGGGGCCGTCGTCGGAGGCGGCGGCGGAGTCGTCGTCGAGAGTCCAGTACGAGGCGCGATCGCCGTCGATGAGGTTGTTCGCGGAGAACATGTGGAACCCGCCACGGGTTTCGCTGGCGGTGGCTCCGGCGCCCGCGGCGAAGTCGGTGGCGAATGTCGCGTCCAGGCGGCGCCTGAATTCGCGAAGGGCGGCGATGTCGTTGTCGTGGATCCGTCCGCGGCGGTCGGGCGGGAGATTGAGATTGAGGCAGGCGCCGCGGCCGACGGACCGGTAGTAGATGTCGAGGAGCTGGTCCGGGGTCTTGACCTTGGAATCCTCGCGTTCGTGGTAGAACCAGCCGGGCCGGATGGAGACATCGCATTCCGCGGGGACCCATGCGGTTCCGGGGCGTTCGCCGGAGGTGAGGCCGTCGGAGGAGCCGCCGGGATAGCGACCGGGCCGGGTGAGGTCCAGCGTCGCCCAGCAGGGATCGCCGGCGATTCCGCGTTCGTTGCCGACCCAGCGGAAATCGGGTCCGGCGTCGCTGAACATGCAGGCCATGGGCTGGAGTTCGCGGACGATGCTCCAGGTGTTCGGCCAATCGTAGAAGGTGCGGTTGTCGATGCGGCGCGTCTCGCGGGCGCCGCCGTAGAACCCGTCGCCACCGTTGGCGCCGTCGAACCAGACCGTGAACAACTCACCGTAGCCGGTGAGGAGTTCCCTGAGCTGATTCCGGTAGTAGGCGAGGTATTCGGGCCGGCCGTAGTCCCGGTGATTCCGGTCCCAGGGGGAGAGATAGACGCCGAAGCGAAGGCCGCGGCGCCGGCAGGCTTCGCCGATCTCGCGGACGACATCGCCCCTGCCGTCCTTCCAGGGCGAATTTCGAACCGAGTGTTCGGTGAACTTCGAAGGCCAGAGGCAGAAGCCGTCGTGATGTTTCGCGGTGAGGATGAGGCCTCTCATCCCGGCGTCGCGCGCGACCTGGACGATCTGGTCGGCATCGAAGTCGGTCGGGTTGAAGATCGCCGGCGATTCGTCGCCGTAACCCCATTCCTTGTCGGTGAACGTGTTCACCGAGAAGTGGAGGAAGCCGTAGAACTCCATGGCGTGCCACCGGAGTTGGCGCGCGGTCGGGATGGGACCATGAGCCTGAGGCGGTTCGGCGGCGGTGGTCCGTGGGATGGAACCGCCCGCGACGACGCCGACGACGCCGACCACGGCTGCCAGGAAGGCCAGGGAGACGAACCTCGGGGGGGACTGGGTGCGGCGGCGCATGCCCGATTGGAGCCTGTGGATGCGGCTGGGACAAGGCTAGGGGCTGGAAGGGGGGCCTAGTCGCCAAGGGACGCGCCGAGGGCGCGGGCGGTCCGGATCAGGTTGCCTTCGGGTCTCACGGTCTTGAGGCGGTCGACGGCCTCGGAGATGGGGACCGAACCGACGGAAGCGCCAAGGAATGCGACCATCCGCCCGAACTCGCCGGAAGCGACAAGTTCGACCGCGTGAGCGCCAAAAAGGGAACAGAGCAGTCGATCGAACGTGGTCGGGCTTCCGCCGCGTTGCAGATGGCCGAGCACACAATTGCGGACCTCCTTTCCGGTTTGTCTCTCGATTTCGGCCGCGACCACGGCGCCGATTCCGCCGAGGCGGGCCTCGCGATTCTCCTCCTGGCCGGCGGAAGTGACGAAGCCGGAGTCCTTCTCCCGGGCGCCTTCGGCGACGATGACGAGGGTGAAGTGTTTTCCCTGCGCTTCGCGTTCTCGGATTTTCCCGCAGATGCTGTCGAAGGTGAACGGCACTTCGGGGATGAGGATGACGTCGGCGCCGCCGGCGATCCCTGCGTACAGCGCGATCCAGCCGGCGTAACGGCCCATGACTTCGAGGACAAGGACTCGGTTGTGGCTCTCGGCGGTGGTGCGGAGGCGGTCGAGCGCGTCGGTGGCGCAGGCGACGGCCGAATCGAAACCGAATGTCAGCACGGTGCCTTCGAGGTCGTTGTCGATCGTTTTCGGGACTCCGATGATGGGGATCCCGAACTCGTGCATCTGCTGGGCGATGCTGAGGGAGCCGTCGCCTCCGATGGAAATCAAGGCGTTCAGACCGAGGGCGTCCATGCCTTGGCGGGTTTCGGCGAGGAGCTCGCGCGGGAGTTGGCGCGACTCGCCGTGGCCGGTCTTTGCGGAGAACCGGCCTCGGTTGGCGGTGCCGAGAATGGTGCCGCCGCGGACGAGGAGGCCGTCGAGATCCTTGTAGTGCAGCGTCCTGATGCGGTGGGGATCGAGAAGGCCCTCGTAGCCGCCGAGGATGCCGACGGCTTCCCACCCTCTCTTGGCGGCCGACTTGGCGATGGCCCGAATGACGGTGTTCAGTCCTGGGCAATCCCCACCGCCGGTTACGATGCCGATTTTTTGGCTCATATGCGTTGGCGGATTTGTACGGGTTCCGTGACGGGCCGTCGAGTTGCCGGACGTGGGTGGCTTGCAGTTCCGGCTTCGTTCCCCGGGCTGGATCTGGGAGAACCCCGGCGATGGGCGAGACGGGAATCCATGGTGCGAGCGTCCTGGTGCTGGAGGATGACGGGCTGCTTCGGCGGCAGTTGGTGGCCGCCTTCGAAAGGATGGGGGCGGACGCGACGGGGGTTCATGACCTGGCCGGGGCGAGGGCGGTCCTCGCGGACATGACGTTCGACCTGGTGCTGCTGGACGTGAACCTGCCGGATGGACTGGGAACCGAGCTTCTCAAGGAGGACCGTTTCGGACCCAACGCCTCGGTGGTGGTGATGACCGCCGAAGGCGGCGTCGCCGGCGCCGTGGACGCGATGCGGTTGGGAGCATTGGATTACCTGACCAAGCCCTTCGATCCGGCGGAATTGCCGCTGGTGTTCGGACGGGCGCGGCGGCGGCGACGGACCGAGCGTCTGGAGGAACATCGGCGGGAGGACGAACGTCCGCGCGACGATGAGTTCGTCTTTGGAACGGCGCTGTCGGGATTGCGCGCCCAGCTCGATCGGATTCTCGCCGCGGACGAGCGGATGCGGACGGGGCTTTCGCCGGTGCTGATCCTGGGGGAGACCGGGACGGGGAAGACGAGCGTGGCGCGCTGGCTGCACGCCCGGGGGCCGAGGGCGTCGGCGCCCCTGGTGGAGGTCAACTGTTCCGCGCTGCCCGAGTCGCTGGCGGAATCCGAATTGTTCGGGCACGAGCGGGGCGCCTTCACGGATGCGCGGGCGGCGAGGTTGGGGTTGTTCGAGGCGGCAGACGGCGGGACGCTGTTCCTGGACGAGATGGCGAGTCTGACGCCGGCTTTGCAGGCCAAGGTCCTGACGGCGATCGAGGATCACAGGATTCGGCGGGTGGGCGGAAACAAGACCCTCGCGGTGGACGTGCGGGTGGTGGCGGCGGCGAACCAGGACCTTCGTCAGCGGGTGGCGGAGGGTCGATTCCGCGAGGACCTGTACCATCGACTGGACCTGTACCGGTTGGTCCTGCCCAGCCTGCGGGAGAGGCCATCGGATATCGAGCCCCTGGCCCTGGCCCTCATGCGGCGGGCTTCGCGGCGCCACCGGATCCAGCCACGGGAAATCACGCCGGAAGGACGGAGGCGGCTGGAGGCGTACGGTTGGCCGGGGAATGTCCGCGAACTCGCGCACGAACTGGAACGGGCGTTGGTCTTCGAGGATGGACCGCTGACCTTCGAGCACCTCGCTCCGATGACGGGCGGTGTCGGGTGGGATTCCGGCGGAAAGGGGAGGGAGAAAGGGGAGACGGCGGGGGATTGGTTCAATGCGGAGTACCGGTTCCCGGACGCGGGATTTTCGTTGGACGGCGCGATTGGGCGATTGGTCGGGCACGCGGTGAAGCAGGCGGGCGGCAATGTCTCGGCGGCGGCGCGTCTCCTGGGAGTTTCCCGGGACGTCGTCCGGTACCGTTTGGAAGGGCGCGCCGGCAAGATTGGGGACTGACACCCACCGCGGGTGGGGATGGGTCCCCAATCGGGAAATATCGGGGACCGGGTTCGATTTGTAACTCACTTGGAATCAACGGACCCTGGGTCTCGCACGCCCTGGCACGGGCTCTGCTAAGTGGGGAACGTCTGAGAATGGCGAGTGGAAGCCAATCGACGATATGACGATGGAGGAGGTGCCCATGCAAAACTTCCAGCGGATCGCGGCGACGGTGACGGTGGCGTTTTCGTTCACCTGCTTCACCGTGCCGGTCTTGGGAGCGCAAGGGTTGCGGAATGTGCCGAATGCACCGTCCGCGGCGGCGAGCGGTGCGAAGAGCGACGCGAAAGTTCTCGCTCCCGCGGCGGGGGCGGCTGCGCCTGGGGCGGTGGCTCCGGGGGGGTCGGTTGGAGATTTGTTGAAGGGCGGCGCGCTGCCGGGCGACACGACGGTGGTTCCCGGAATCGCGGCGGGAACAGGGGAGGAGCCGGGGGGTGGCGCCACGGATGGTTCGGCCGGAAGCGTGGGTGGCGGCGGCACCGGAGAAAGCACGCTGGAACTGCCCGTCAAGCCGGACTGGATGGGTTCGCTGGCGAGCCAGGTGAAGAGCCTGCGGGAGCAGTTCGTGAAGGAACACAAAGATTTGCTGAAAGCATACCAGGAGATGCAGAAGCAAGCCAAGGAAGTGGGGAAGGAAGAGCGGGACAAGGTCAGAGAGCAGTTCAAAGTGCAGCGCGAGGAAATGCTGACGCGGCAGAAGGAACTGCGGGAGGAACTCAAGCGCCGATTCCAGGAGTTCCGGGCGGAACACCCGGAACACATGGAGATCATCGATGCCGCCAAGGAACGCGCCAAGGAGGCGGTCCGCGAGCGGCGAGGTCACGGCAGCGAGTAGGCTCCCGTCCCGATTTGCCCCGGAGACTGGGTGGGTGTTCGGGGTATCCTTGCCAGGCGGCCCGAGTGGGCCGCCTGGCTCTTTTTTGTGCGGAGCGCAACGCGAGGCGGATTGTTGTCGCCGACCGCCTCCGTCAGGGTGATCGCGCTCAAAGCGTCGCATGGCTGGAGGCTTGAACGCGTGGATCGCGAAACCCTGGAACCGCCCCCGACCTGTGGGGGCGCTTCCGGGGGGTCTCCGTGTCGGCGGGCTGGCTGGCTGGATTCCCCGGGCGCTCGTGATGTTTGGAGCGCTCGCGACCCTTGGGGTCGACGGCGACGGGGTTCCTGGTGGGGATCCAGGAGCGGATGGGACCTATGGGACGGATGGGACGGGGCAGGCGAACGAGATGGCGATGGGGATCGCGGAATCCGAGGCCCGTCCGATTTCGCTGAGTCTGTGGGACACGAGTTCGACGCTTCGGTCCTGGGCTGGGTTCCGGGACAATCCCCAGCTCAGTTCCGTGACCCCGGTGGGTTCGGCGTTCCTGGCGGCGGGCGGCGAGATTCTCGTGTTCCGCCTTCCGGTCGACGGCTGGGAAGTCGCGATCTTCGGGTTGCTCGAGCACTTGGAATACCTCGAACCCGGTGTGGCGCCGGAGACGACGGCGGTGGTGGACGCCCGGGTCGATCGCAAATGGGGTGACGGCTGGTTCTGGGGGGCGGGGCTCGACTACTTCTTCCTGAAGCAGGTTTTTGACGCGTCGGAGCTGGCCGGGGTGCGGGTCATCATTCCGACGGTGGGGCATACGTTGACGTTCAGACCCCGGTTGGGTCGGGAATTCTCGAAGACCTGGCGGTGGGAACTCGAACCCGAACTTTCGCGCCAATGGCTCGGCGAACCGCTCGACAGCTTTCTCGACGCGGGCGCCCGGGTGCAGCTGATCCGGCGCTGGGGAACGCGGTCGGAGGCGGGAATTTCCTACCGGTTCCGGGATCGCGCTTTTGACAACCGCCCGCCACGCAATCCGGATGGGGACGTGCTGCCGGGGAAGCTCGAGTATCTCCAGAACGAGTGGGAAGCGGTCTGGAAGGCGACCTGGGACGGGCGGAGCCGTTGGCGCACCCAGGTCCGGGGAGGCTATCTGCGGAGCGACGATCTCGAAGGGGGGTATTTCGACTTCGAGCGGTTCCATCTTTTTGGTCAGATCCGGTACTCGGCCGCCGCGTGGGAGGTGCGGGCCGAAGCCAGGGCGCGGTGGTACCACTATCCGTCCCAACCGTCCTCCGAACCCGATGGATCCTCGCGTCGACGGCTGGATCTGACGTTCCTCGTGCGTGGGGAGTGGAAGATGAGTCGCCGCTGGCGCGTTTTCGTGCAATATGAGGACGAAATGTCCGATGAAAACACGACGGCGGCCGACTATCGCGCGGCGGGAATCAGTGGGGGAGTGGAGTTCGAGATGTGAATCGGGGGCGTGACCATCGAAGGCGGGCCTTCCTTTCGAATCCGGAGGCCCGGGCGGCCGCTGGCGCCATCGGACTCACCTGGCTCATCCTTGCCATCCTGGTGGGCTGGGGCGCCTCGGTGTTGCGAACCCAGATGCGGCGGCAGATCGAATCGAGGGACGGCCAGATTCTCTCGGAACTGGCCCGGGTCCTCGAGGATGAGGCCGGGACGGACGACGATCTCGAAGCGGAATTGGCGAGGGATCCGGAGATGGTTTTTCTGAAGATGACCCGATGGGAAGGCATCGTGGCGAGTTGGCTCTTCGACGGGACGGGCGGGATGGTGAGTTGGCTGCCGGAGGACGTGGAGGATCCGGAAGTTCCCGAGGAGGCGACCGCCCAGCTGAAGTCGGGCAAACCGTTCAGCCGTTTCATCCCGTCCCTTCTCCTGGCCAACGTTTTCATGTCGACCAACCTCCTGAGCAGCCCGAAGGCGTTGTCGACGATTCCGGCCCTCGAAGTTTACGTGCCGCTCCGTGGCCGGAAGGACGGGGCGACCGGCTGGTCCGCGGGATTCCTGATCGAGGCCAGATCGTTGGCGACGCAATTCGACGAACTCGACCGGCAGCTGGTCGGGCAGGCGTTGGCCGCGCTATTGGTGGCGATGGCGATCACCGGAAGCGCGTTGCACCTGGTGTTTCGCCGTCTGGCCCGGGCCCATCATCTTCTGGAACAAAGAACCGAGGACCTGTTGCGCGCGAACCAGGAGTTGTCCCGATCGGCGCGGGTGGCCGCGCTCGGAGCGGTGGCGGCCCACCTGGTTCACGGTCTGAGGAATCCGATCACGGGGTTGCAGTCGTTTGTTGATGCGAGGGGCTCGGATGGTCCCGGGCGTGACGACGACTGGCGCGAAGCCCAGGCGGCGACCCAGCGTATGCAAACCCTGATCCACGACGTGGTTCGCGTTCTGCGCGAACAGGAGACGGACCTCGAATACGAGGTGCCGCTTCGCGAATTGGGCGAGGCGGTGGTGTCCCGGGCGCGTCCGTCGGGGGACAGGCGCGGCGTCCGGGTCACGCTCGAGGGGAATCCCCGCCGGAATCTCGACAACCGCACGTCCGGCCTACTCGCCCTGATGCTCGGAAACCTGGTCGAGAACGCCATCGAAGCCACGCCGGAGGGTGGAACCGTGCGACTGGAGCTGCTCGAAGAGGCGGGCGCGACCGTCTGCGACGTGGTCGATCAGGGACCGGGAATCCCGTTCGAGGCGCAGGCCCGGCTGTTCCAGCCCCAGTCGTCCACCAAACAGGGTGGGAGCGGACTCGGTCTCGCGATCACTCGGCAGCTCGCGCTCGCCTTGGGCGGTGACGTCCGCCTGGCCCGAAGCGATGAGCGCGGGTCCACGTTCCGGGTCCGGCTCGCGGATCCGGCCGCCCACCCGGAACTTCCCGCGAGCAAGGAATCGTCGACCGTCGCGACCCCGACCCGGGAGACCCCGCGGCCTATCCGCACATGACTCCCGCACGCCTTCGCTCGTTCGCTTCGTTGGCGGACGCGGTTCGACGGAATCGCGGAGCCGGGAGGCTTCCGATGGCCGGATCGGAATCCCGATCCGGGTCCGTGTCGTTGAAAGCATCCCGGATTGTGGGCGATGTCCCGACCTTGGGCATGGTCCTGGTGATGACCTTGTCTTTCCTGGCGCGGATCGGGAGTGCGTTTGGCGCCGACATCGATTGGCGCTGGTCGCATCCGCGGCCGCACGGAAACAACCTCTCCGACATGGTCCATCGAAACGGGCTGTACGCCCACGTCACGGATCACGGGGGACTCTATGTCAGCACGAACCGGGTCCTCTGGCAGCGTCTGGCGACCGGGACCCGGAAGGACCTCCGGGCGGCGGCGTTCCTCGGGAGCCGCCTTGTGGTGACCGGGGAGGAGGGCACGGTGTTGTGGAGCGACGACGGAGCGCGGGTCGAATCCGGCGAGGCGCGACCCGCGACGGACGATTGGTTCGAAGGCGTGGCGGCGGGCGGTGACGTGGCCGTAGCCGTGGGCGATCGCGGGGCGATCTACCGGTCCGCCGACGGGCGATCCTGGGATCGCGTCGCCGACGGCCTTTTTTCCGAGTGGCTGTCGGGGGTGGCCTTTGGCGTCGGTCTCTTTGTGGCCGTCGGGGAGGGCGGGGTGATTCTCAGCAGCCCCGATGCAAACGCGTGGACTCTTCGCCGCTCGGGGGTGTCGACCGACCTGACCCGGGTGGTGTTCGGGGACGGACGGTTTCTCGCGGTCGGCAGGAACGGCGTGGTTCTTTCGAGCTCGAACGGAACGGTGTGGCTGCCGGATCCGTCCCCGGGGGCGACGGCCGAATTGAGCACGGCCGCCTTGGCGCCCGGGGAAAGGTTGGTGTCGGGCGACCTGACCATCGCGTTGCGGCGGGCTCCCGGCGGCTGGGAGGATCAACTCTCCCCGGGGGTCAGTCCGAGCCCGGCACCGGAATGGAACTACGCCGCTTCGTTGTGGGATGGCTCGAGGTTTCTCGTGGGCGGACGAACCGGCGTCCTCGTCGAGAGCTACCGGACCAACATGCCGCCGTTCGAGAACGAGACATTCTGGATCCGCCAGGACGACAGTCCGCGGAACTGGTTGTGGGATGTGGCCCGGGTGGGGGGGGCTTACCTCGCGGTCGGTGATCAGGCGACGGTTCTTTCCAGCCTTTCCGGGGCGGAGTGGGGTTTGGAATCGGTCCCCGAATCGGTGGAAGGGAAGGTTCTCTACGGGGTGGGAGGTTCGCCGGATTGGGGCTTGGCCGCGGGTGAGGGTGGAACCCTGCTGCGCAGTCGGGGCGGCTTCACCGAAGTGAAGGTCACGAACCAGGTCGTCGTGGGAGGCTCCACTCGTTCGGTCGTTTCGACGAACCGGGTGAGCCTGATGGGACTCGTCTGGGAGGTTGTGGAACCGAGCCCGACGACCAACACCCTTCAAGGTGTCGGCTGGGACGGCACGCGGTTCCTGGTGGTGGGCGGCGGCGGCACGGTCCTCTCGGGAACGGATGGAACGAATTGGACGCGGACGACCGTTTCCGGAGGTGAATTCCTCAGTTCTGTCGCCGCCTCGGATGGGCAATGGGTGGCCACGGGCGCGCGCGGGGCGATCTACACGAGCTCCGATGGAGCGACGTGGAACCCGCGGAATTCCGGGACCACCAACTGGGTGTATCGCGTGGCCCGCGCGGGCCCGGAGTGGCTCGCCGTCGGCGAACGCGGAACGATTCTGGCGAGTCCGGATGGCGAGGCCTGGGTGCCACGGACCAGCGGCACGACTTCCTGGCTGACCGGGATCCGGACCATGGGCGACGTCGTGTACCTGTGCGGCACGCAGGGCACCGTGTTGCGGAGCACGAACCGCATCGATTGGGAATCGGTGCCGACCCTGACGGGGAAGGCGCTCAACGGCATCGCGTCGCGGGGATCGCAGGTGATCGTCGCGGGGGCCGAAGGCGTCATCCTTCGGGGGATCGCCGAACCCGGACTGTCTCCCGTGAACATCATGGGCTATCGGCAGTTTCGCGACGGCGAGGGACCGGGCGGCGTGGAGGTCCTGAGTTTTGACGGGATTCTCGAGCAGCGATTCCGATGGGAAAGCGGCGACACGCTCGGCGAATGGGATCTGGAAGCGGAACTTGAACTGGACGCCGACGGCATGGCGGTCGTCGGACGCCCGACCGGTGGGCCCCGGCGCTTTCACCGGACGGCGACCGTACCGCCTTGAAGCGTTTCTGGACCGCCGCTGCTCTCCTCGGATCAATTGGTCGATGCTCGCCGCAGGTGGAGCAGCACTTCGAATCCCCGGGGAACCCGGTTGCGGGCCGTCACTGATCCACGGCAGGCCTCGACACAGGTCCGAACGATGGCGAGACCGAGACCGACGCCGCCCAACTCGCGGCTTCGCGAGGGTTCCGGGCGGAAGAACGGTTCGAAGAGTCGCGGGAGCGCGTCGGCCGGCACGCCGGGACCCAGGTCGGCCACGGAGACTTCGACTCCGCCCTCGACGTTTCGCGCGGAGATCGTGACGGATTCCTGGGTTCCGGCGTAGCGGATCGCGTTGCGGATGAGGTTGGCGATGGCCCGTTGCAGCAGGCCCGGATCGGCCTCGACGACCACGGAGGGATCGACGGCGAGATCGAGGCGGGCGTCCGCGGGCGCTTCCCGGTTCCAGGCGCGGTCGATGACGGCGCGGACGTTCGTCGGTTCGAGCGCGATGGAACGTCCGTGGGACGCCCTCGAGAACGCCAGGAGTTCGTTGACCAGCGCGGCCATTTCGTCGAGTTCCTCGCGAAGATCCGCGATGTAGCCGTTCGATTCGCCGTGATCCCGGGAATCGAGGATCGCGATCGCGGCCTGCATGCGGGCGAGGGGTGAACAGAGTTCGTGGGCGGCGTCGCCGAGGAACCGCTTCTGTCCGGCGACGAAGCCCGCGAGGCGACCGGCCATGGCGTCGATGGCGTCGGCGAGCCGGCCCAGTTCGTCGGAACGCCGGAGGTCGAGCCGCCACCCGAACTCGCCGGAGGCGATCGTCTCGGTGCCGCGCATCATGTGACCGACGTCGCGGGTGATGCCCCGCATGAGGGGAAACCAGAAGAGGCCGGACAGGGCGAGAGCGCCCGCGGCGGCGGCCAGCCAGGGCTTGATGTCGAGCAGAAGGGCGCCCGACCAGAGGGACTCGGATCGAACGACCAGGGTGAGCGGGCGGAACTCGCCGGCCGCCGGAAGTTGAATCACCACCCAGTAGGCCACTGGCACTCCCGCACGGACGACGAAGCGGGGAAACGCCTGCTGATAGGGACCCTGGCCCCGGCCCCTCGGGCCTCGCGGCAACTCCTGGGCTCCACGCGGACCGATGCCCTGCCCGTCCGCGGGGCCGCGCGGACCTCCCCGACCCGACTGCGGGCCCCGGGTCCTTCCAACATGGACAAGGACCTCCGGGGGGATGGGTTCGTCGGGACCCGCCACGGCGCGCCCGGTCATGTCGAAGAGGCGAAGGTCCATCTGATAGGCTTCGCGGTAGCGGTCGAGGATGCCCTGGACGTTGTCGGCGTTGGCGAAAGCCAGGTCGCCGGCCAGGAGTTGGGCGGTGGCCTGGAGGCGTTTGCCGACGCTTCCCGCGAGGAGCCAGGAGGGGTTGAGGCGAACCTGAACGACGAACACGATCGCAAACGCGGCGGCGAGCAGGGCCACGTTGAGTCCGAGACCGACGAGGATCTTGGTCGAGAGCGGCCACCGCACGCGGGGAGTGTTCATCGTGCCGATCCGGTTGGGTGGCTCAGGCGTTGGGGTGGATCATCCGGTAGCCCACCGAACGAATGGTCTCAATGAACCGTGGCGCCCGCGGGTCGTCGCCGAGCTTCCTGCGCAACGCCGAAATATGGACGTCGACGGAACGGTCGAAGACTTCGTAATCCCGGTCCCGGACCTCTTCGAGGAGCTGTTCGCGGGTCCGCACGCGGCCGGGAGCGCGGGCGAGGCAGAGCAAAAGATCAAATTCGACGGCGGTCAGCGGGACGGGCCGGTCGCCCATCACGACGGCGCGCGTGGCCGGATTGACGTGAAGATCGCGCACCACGATCTCGGGAATCTCCGAGTCCGACGGAGAACCGGTGGTGGCGGTCGAGGGGCGGCTTCGTCGGGTCACGGCGCGGAGGCGCGCCAGCAGTTCCCGGGGTGAAAACGTCTTGGGCAGGTAGTCGTCGGCGCCCATTTCGAGGCCCACGATCCGGTCCGCCTCGTCTCCCCGCGCGGTCAGCATGAGCACGGGAACGGTCGAGTGGCTTCGGATCTGGCGCAGGACCTCGAAGCCGTCCAGCCCGGGCATCATCACGTCGAGCACGACGGCATGCCACGATTCCTCGCGGGCGGCGGCGACGCCCGACGGCCCGTCGTGCACGGCGTGGATGTCGTAGCCCATCGGGGCGAGGTAATCGCGAAGGAGCCGGCACAGCTTCCGATCGTCATCAACGAGCAGCACCCGGGGGCTGGCGGAGGGCGGAGGGGACCCCGAGGGATGCATGGGGCGAGAATGGCGGGTGGTTCGGGGCCGGGCCATGAGTTTTACACTCCCTTAACAATTCCGGCCTTGGGGGCTCGCACGCGCTTTACATGGCTGGGCTCAACTCTTGGGCAGCACGACCGACCCCGGGTGCCCCGGGTGGGCGGTCCTGGCAAAAAGAAGAATGCGACGATCAACCCAACGAGGAACGGACACCGGAGCCAGCCGGTGAATGTTCCCGGAACTGCGAATGACCATGAAAACTCGAATCATCCTCACCTCCATCCTCGCGGCGATCAGCCTGTGGGGCTTCAACACCCTCGCGCAGCCGGCTTCCGCCGAATCCGGAGACTCCGGGCGGCCCGCGCCTCAGGGCCCGGGCGGACCTCGGATGGCGTTCTCCACCCTCGACCGCAATGGCGACGGATCGGTTTCCGAAGCGGAATTCAACCAGGCCCGCTCCGAGATGCGGGGCCGCATGAATCAAGGGGGCGGTCCCGGATTCCTTCGTGGCCCGGGGCCGTCCGGCGCGGACGACGTGAGACCCCGTGGGGAAAGGACGCCGCGGAGCGAGTCGGCGTCGGCGGCGCCAGATCCGGACGCGGGCGAACGCCGCGCGGCCGACGTGGAGCGTCCGGGACGCGGGCCCCGTCGTGAACGCGCCCTGGCGGGCGACGGCGCTGGAGCCGGCATTCAGCGACGCGAACGTCGCCAGGACGGCGTCGCGGTGGGCCAAGGCCAAGGCCAAGGCCAGGGCCGAGGTCGGGGACAGGGACAGGGGCGGGCCGAATTCCAGCGCCAGGGGCGTCCGGGCGGACCGGAAGCACGAGCGGATCGGCCGGGCATGCAGGCCTTCCGGGGACCTCGTCCCGAACTCGGACGCGGGGATCGGCAAGGTCCCGGTGGCATGCGTCGTCCCGAACGGCGCGACGGCGTGGCCGGTGTGGCGCCGATGGGGCCTCGTGGTTTCCGCGGCCCCGGAATGGGCCAGGGCGGGAATGACGGTGGGCGCCGGCCTGCCCGGGATGGGATGGGACCGCACGGTGCGCGTCGGCTGGGTCCGAACGCCGGTGGAGTCTGCCCCGACTGCGGGTGCCCGTTGGGTCGGGCGCAAGTGGGCGGAGGCGGGCGTGGACCGCGGGGCGCGGGACGTCGCGGCTGAATCGAATCGGACGGACGAACGAACGGGGACCCCGCGGACGGATGGCTTGGCTTGTCTCGGGGTTCCCGTTTGGGGGAGAAGAAGGCATGCGGGCATGTCGTCTCATCGGGTTTCAGTTCGACCTGGCCTGGGAATCCGCTTTGGAGAACGAGGCCAGGGTTGAAGCGTGGATGGCCAGGCGCCAGCCGGAGGCGGGTTCGCTGGTGGTGTTGCCGGAAATGTTCACCACCGGGTTCACCATGAACCCGGTGGCGGTCGGGCAACCGGAGGGGGGCCCGAGTGAGATCCGGTTGGCCGGTTGGGCCCGACAGTACGGAGTGTGGCTGGTGGGAGGGTTGGCGGTGCGCCAGGGAAACCGGAACACCAATCAGGCGGTGGTCTGGGGGCCGGATGGGGAAATCCTGACGAGGTACCGCAAGCAGCGGCCTTTCACTCCCGGCGGCGAATCGGCCTGTTATGAACCCGGAACGGAGCCAGGAATGTTTGCCTGGGGCGACCTTCGTGTCGCCCCTTTCATCTGTTACGACCTGCGTTTTCCGGAACTTTTTCGCGAGGCCACAGCGCGATGGAGACCCGAAGTGTTCGTGGTCATCGCCAGTTGGCCCGACACGCGGGTGGCCCATTGGGTGACGCTGCTCCAGGCCCGGGCGATCGAGGGACAGGCGTATGTGATCGGAGTCAACCGGACCGGAACCGATCCGAGGTTCTCCTACGCGGGGCGCTCCTTGGTCATCGATCCCCTGGGCGCGATCGTGGCGGACGGCGGATCCGCCGAAGGCGCCGTCGAAGCGTTGCTGGATGTGCCGGCGCTGAGGGAATACCGAACGCGGCTTCCGTTTCTCGACGACCAGCGCTTCCCGCAGCCGGTCTCCAGATCCTGATCCTGATTCCGTATGGGGCGAATCTCCGTCTTGTGGTTGGTCCCGCACGGTTGGAATCGCGGTCGGAATCGGTATCGGCATCGGTATCGTTCTGGGTCCAACATTCCACCATGCTGAAACACGAACTCATTCATCCGCGGATCAACGAAGTCCTGGGGCGCGCCGGGCATCACGCGAAGATCCTGATCGCCGACGGCAACTATCCCGCGTCGACCAAGCGGGGGCCTCATGCGGAGGTGGTGTGCCTGAATCTGTCGCCGGGTGTGGTGACGGTCGCCCAGGTCCTGCGCGCGGTGCTCAGCGCGGTGCCGGTGGACGATGTGAACACGATGGGAATCCCTCCGGACGATCCGTATGCGAAGCACGGGGAGCCGCCAGTCTGGAAGGAATACCGGGCCGTTCTCGATGAGGCGGGTTTCAGGGCCGCGCTGACGCCGATTTCGAAATGGGACTTCTACAAGGCGGTCGAATCGCCGGACCACGTCCTGACGATCCAGACCGCGGACCAATCGCTCTGGGCCAACGTGCTCCTTACGATGGGGTGCAGGACGGCATGAGCGGCGCGGGTTCAACGGGGCCAACGCGTTGAACGGGGACGCACGGGGCGCACCGGGCGTCTTGCGTCGGTCGGTTCGGGTTCTTAAGACTCCCCGCGAGATGCTCGATATCAAGATCGTGCGGGAGAGACCCGACTTCGTGAAGGAACGGCTGTCGACGAGGGGCGGGGGCGACGAGGTGGCCGTCGACGAAATCCTCGCGTTGGACGAGGTGCGGCGCGCGCGGTTGGGCGAGGCGGAGCGGCTCAAGGCCCAGCGAAACGCGGCGTCGAAGGAAATCGGCGCGTTGATGGCCCAGAAGAAGGCGGCCGAGGCGGAGGCGAGGAAGGCGGAGGTGCGGGAGATCGGCGATCGGATTTCGATTCTCGATCGGGAGGCGGCGGAGGCGGACAACCGGCGCGAGGAACGGATGCTCCAGGTGCCGAACCTGCCGCACGCGAGCGTGCCGCTGGGAAGGAGCGCGGAGGACAACCCGGTGATTCGGACGTGGGGTGAACCGGTGATCCACCCGTTCAAGGCCAGAACGCACGTCGAACTCTGCGAGTCCCTGCGGCTGGTCGATTTCGCGCGGGGCGCGAAGCTTTCGGGCAGTGGATTCCTTCTCTACACCGGCTGGGGAGCGCGGCTGGAGCGGGCGCTGATCCAGTACATGCTGGACCTGCACACGCGGGAGCATGGGTTCACGGAGGTATCCCCCCCGTTCCTGGTGGGCGAACACTGCATGGTCGGCGTGGGGCAGTTCCCCAAATTCAGGGACCAGGCGTACGCGGCCCGGGAGGGGTTGGACGACGCCACGTTGGGCAAGCTGTTTCTGGTTCCTACGGCCGAAGCGCCGGTGGCGAACATTCACCGGGAGGAAATCCTGGCGGAGGCGCAGTTGCCGGTGCGCTATGTCGCGTACAGTCCGTGCTTCCGGGCGGAGGCCGGCGCTGCGGGTGTGGGGACCCGCGGAATGATCCGGGTCCACCAGTTCGACAAGGTCGAACTGATCAAGATCGTGAAGCCGGAGGCGGGCTACGCGGAACTCGACGCGATGGTCGCGAATGCGGAGCGGATCCTCCAGAGCCTGGGGTTGCACTACCGGGTGATCGCCTTGTGCACGGGGGACATGGGATTCGCGAGCGCGAAGACGTTCGACATCGAATTGTGGGCGCCGGGGCAGGGGGGCTGGCTCGAAGTCTCGAGCTGCTCCAATTGCGAGGATTTCCAGGCCCGGCGGATGAACCTGCGGTACAAGGACGCCGACGGGCACAACCGGTTCCCGCACATCCTCAACGGAAGCGGCACGGCCCTCGCGCGGCTGTTTGTCGCGCTCCTGGAAACGCATCAGCAGGCCGATGGATCGGTGGCGATCCCGGAACCCCTCCGGGCCTACCTGGGAACCGACCGGCTGACGCCGCCGACGATCTGACCCTGACCCGCTCCGGATATTCCCCGTTGTTCCTGATGAACCGGAAATTCACACTACGAAGAGCACGAAGGACATGAAGGACGCGAAATCCGACTGCGGATCAGCGTCGAAGGACACCGGCGGCTGCGGGTCCTAGCGTGGCCCCAACTCGCGACACCCAAACCGTTCCGCTTTCCCGATCCATGCGAATCCTCCTGGCAACGAGCGAACTGCATCCCTACTCGAAGACCGGCGGGCTCGCCGACATGGCGGCGGCGCTCGCAAAGAGTTTGGCGGCGGCGGGTCATCAGGTCGGAGTCGTCACGCCGCTCTACCGTCCGATCTGGTCGCGCCACAAGCCGACCCGGATGGATTGGTGGATGGACCTGCCGGTGGGCGCCCATCGCATCCAGCCGGAGGTGTGGACGCTCGAACCCCGACCGAATCTCACGGTCTACTTCGTTCATCTCCCGGCCTATTTCGACCGGGACGGCGTCTACGGGGATTCGCATGCGGGGTACTGGGACAACGGCGAGCGTTACCTGGGATTTTCGCAGGCGGTGGTCCACCTCGCCCGCCACCTGCCTTGGCAACCGGAGATCGTCCATGTTCACGACTGGCCCACGGGTCTCGTGCCCCTCCTGATCCGCCACCGGCACGCCACC
Source organism: Limisphaerales bacterium (assembly GCA_050250555.1). Taxonomy (GTDB): domain Bacteria; phylum Verrucomicrobiota; class Verrucomicrobiia; order Limisphaerales; family CAIMTB01; genus CAIMTB01. Next base: position 14,446 of record JBFWOK010000017.1, on the reverse strand, counting down.
GGCGACTGGCCCCAGCCGCCGAGGACCGTGCTGACGATCCACAACCTGGCGTACCAGGGGGTGTTCCCGAAATCCGTCTACGGCATGGCCCACCTGCCGGAGGACTATTTCCATCCCGGTGGAGCCGAGTTCCATGGCGATGTGAATTTCCTCAAGGCGGCCCTCGTGTACTCGGACGCCATCACCACGGTGAGTCCGCGCTATGCCCGTGAGATCACGACTCCGGAATTCGGGGAACAACTGGACGGAGTCATCCGAACCAGGCAACGGGACCTGACCGGCATCCTCAACGGCGTCGATTACGACGAGTGGAAGACCACGGGGAACACCTACCTCTCCACGTCGTACACGCTGGACAACCTCGCGGGCAAAACGCAGATCAAAACCGCGTTGCAGGTCGAGATGGGCCTTCCTCCCCACCCTGAGATTCCCCTGTTCGGGACGGTCGGTCGGTTGGCCGAACAGAAGGGTGTGGACCTCACCCTGGCCGCGATGGAGGAGATGCTCGCCGGTCCCACGCAGTTTGTGTCGCTCGGGAGCGGCCAGAAAGAACTTCAATCGGCCCTGACCTCCCTCGCCCGCCGGCACCCTCACAAGGTCGGGAGCCGGGTCAGCTTCGACGTGGGACTTTCCCACCGGATCGAAGCCGCCTGCGACTTCTTCCTGATGCCCTCACGGTTCGAGCCTTGCGGACTCAACCAGATGTACAGCCTGCGCTACGGCACGATCCCGATCGTCCGGCGGACCGGCGGACTCGACGATTCCGTCGTCGATTTCCGCGACGACCCCGCGCGGGCGAACGGCATCAAGTTCGAAGGCTATTCGAGTCGCGCCCTCGTGAAGGCCATGCGGAAGGCCATTGCCCTCTACCAACAGCCGGACTGGGTGGCGTTCTATCGCCGAAACGGGATGTCCGCGGACTTCTCCTGGGACCGAACCCGGGCCGCCTACGAAGCCGTCTACCGCGGTTGAATCCGCGCGCTCCCCTGGCGCGGTTTCTCGCGGTCCGTCGTTCGTTCGGCTGGAGGGGAAAGCCCTTCGCTTCAGGGCAGGCTGTACCGGAGCCGGACCCATCGATGGGCGCGTTCAAGGATGGTCCCCGTCTCACGCTCCGTGACCCGCATGATCGGGCCGTCCAGCGTCTGGCTCACGGCTTCGGTCCCTCCCGTGGGTTGTTCCCGGAGAAGTGTCCCGCCCCGCGGCAGAAACGCCACCCCTGTTTCCCACTGGACCAGGTCGTTCGAGAATTCGACCTCACACCGAACGTCGACCGCCCGGACATCCAGGGACAGGCTGATCTCCATGTGCCCATCCACCACGGCGACCGTGAGTTCGTCCAGCGACGAAGCCGCGGTCGCCAACGGGTCCGTTCCTCGCGCGTATTCCTCCAGGTTTCGGCGCCCGTCGACGTCCGGATCCGCGTCGGGTTCGGAGGCGGCCGCGTTCGGCCAGGGATGGGCGTTTCTCCATTGGAGCCAGGTCGAACCCGCGTTCGGATCGGAAGCCGCCGGTGTCACGGCCGCGAACGAATCGCCGAACCGAAGTTCATCGAAGCTTCCCTCGACCACGCCTTCGACGGTGCTGGGCCCGCCGTGGAGTCCGACCGTTCGAAAGACAATGTTCGGGTGGGACGGGGACGCCGACCAGGACGCATTCGGCGACGCCGGTGCCGGGCCGCCGAGGGTCGGCGGGTTGATGAACAAGTCGACGCGATCGACGGGGCCGAACTCGATCCGGGCGACCAGGAGAACCGTTTCACCCAACGCGATCGGGGTGTCGGACCGGATCACTTCGAGGCCGTCGTCGGCGGGATTCCGGACGGCCAGGGACCAGTAGGCGGTGCCCGTTTGAACCGAGGAGGGCCCGAAGTAGCCGAAGGCCAGCCGGGTCGCATTGAAGTTCCATGCGAAGGCGTCGTTGACGAGGAGGAGGGTCGGTCCTTCGACGTTCCACTGGGGTGTGTCCTTCCGGAGGAGCGCCGAGAACCAGAGGGTGCGCCCCGGACGCCCGAGTGTGGCGGGCTCGATCCCGGGGACGTCAAAGCCGCCGAAGGCCGTGGGCACCGCGAGCGTGCGGCTGGCGGTTTCGAAACGGCGCCCGCCGACCGCGTGACTTCCGGCGACGCGCAGATTGCCGGCGTTCATCGGTGGGGTTTCCGACAGCCTGTAGCCCCCGGAATAGGAGTCGTCGAAGTTCTGAACGAGCCAGGGCCCCAGCCAGCCGGAGCCCGTGGCGACTCCTTGAAGAAAGGGGGGAGCTGGGCTGGCCTGCGGCGGGATTCCGAAGTCGTCGTGGGCGAAGAGTCGGTTTTCGACGACGTAGGAAGTCTGTGTGACACGGTTGTCGAGCGGGATGGCCGCGGGATTGGGTGTGCCCAACAGGTTCGTGACCGCGCCGGCGGGAAGGTCGAGAACGACGTCACCCACACCGAGCCAATCGCTGACGATGACTTCGAAATCCGTGCCCAGGTGAGGCGCGAGTTCCTCCAGTCGGACGCTGGCGGGAGTCGCGCCGGGCGCGGTGACCCGGAGGTCGCCGGCTTCGAAACCCGCGATGGGTTGGCTGAAATGGATCCTGAACCGGGCGAGGGTGTCCGGCGTGGGATCGATCTGGCCGGGAGCCTGGCTGATCGTCGCCCGCGGCGCGGAGTCGTCGGGGGTCGACGCGTTCTCGAAAACCAGCAGGGCGACCGAGCCCGGCGGGAGGTCGAACGGGGTTCCGGGCTGGAAATCCGGGAGGGACGCCTGACTCACGGCGAGGATTGGGCCGGCGATGTTGTTGGTCCTTGGATTGCCGGTGAGGAGGTACCGGGTGACCTGGGTCGAATTCGTGAACGGCAGGTGGAGCGTGACCGGGATGTGACCCGTCAGGCTGCGTGACAGCAGGAAGACCGAGTAACGGTTGCCGTCCCGGAAGGCGTAGGCGGCCACGAGGGGCGTGTTGGGGTACGCGGGGACGGCATTGCCGGCGAAGTCGCTGGCCGGGATGTCGGCCGTCGGCGCGCGAAGGATCGCGGCGTTGACCATGTCCCCCCGCGCCTGCTGGTTTCGAAGCTCGAGCGCCTGCCACATCGCATGGGCGCGCCAGGAGGAGCCCGTGTTGGTGTGGGATGTCCAATTGGGTCCGGGCGCGAGTCCGAAGTAGGCCTGGGGATCGATTCCCCGGGAGGAATTGTAGAGGAACGCATCCAGGGTGGCGGTTCCCGCGGCGAGGGATTTGCCGTACGTCTCCGCGACGGGATGGAATTCGCTTCCCGGACCGGGCAGGGGATACCCCGGTCCGCCTTCGTAGACGGCGAGCCGGTAGTCGCGATCGACGGCCAGCGCGTCCCGGGTGGCGGCCTGGCGGTCGACGAAATACCGCAACCACCCCGCCGGGAAGAGCAGCATGTCCTGGAAAGCGACATCGGTGACGTTGGAGCCGAAGTTGCTGCCGAATTCCCAGCCGCTCAGGTACGCGGTGATGTCGCTGAACCGCGCCTCGGGGCTCCGTTGCGCCGCGGCGTGTCCGTATCCGCCGGCGTCCGGTTGGAGAATCCAGCCGTTGACAATGAAATCGATCCGATCCGCGACCGCTGGGAACCATGGACTGGCTTGCGCCGCGCGGAAGAAGTGACTGGCGAACTGGCCCATCAGGTCCCCCGTCGGGAGCGTGAACTGAAAGGTGTAATTCCAGGCCTCGTTCCCGAACTCGATCCGGACCTTGTCGAAGGCGTCGGTCCACGGCGCGGCCCGTCCCTGCCGGTGACGGAGCGCGGCCCAGGGTTTCTCCGACTCGGAATCGACGGTGGGATCGTACGGCGCGGCCAGGTACTCGATGAGCCCGAGCCATTCGTCCTCGTCAAACGCCGGGCTGACGATGATCCAGGGCGTGCCTCCCACCCGTTGAACCAGGGGAAGCGCGACGGGAAGGGGGAAGGCGAATTCCGCGGGGACCTTCCCCTGATCGGTGTGCCAGGCGCTGGGTCGGAGCTGTTCCGTCGCGATCAGGGATTCCAGCGACGTTCCCCAGGTGGTGTTCGCCTGGCCGGCCCACAGTCGAACGGCTCCGGGCTCGAAGGATGCCATCGCGGCCTCAACCTCCGTGTCCGCCGAGAAGACCGGGTACGTCGTCGGATCCAGGTCGTCATCCTCGTAGAGGAAAAAGTTGTCGGCCCAAAGGGTGCCCGGCCCGGTGAAGCCGAGGCACACCTCGGAAATCCCGAGCGTCCCCCGGGGTGTTGGTGGCGCGACAAAGGTGAATTGATGCTTCTGCCATTCAGCCCCGACCTCGAACCGGTTGGACACCGACAGATAGTGCTGGGTCAGAAATACGCGGGCCGACCCGTCGGGGATCCCGGACTGTCGAAGCCAGACTTCGACCCGGTACCTGCGGCCTTCGATCAGTTGCGGATAGAAGGCGCCGTAACTTTCCGGACTGGAGAAACGGGCCTGGCGCAAGGTCACCTCATGGGGGCCGGGACTTGTGAGCCGCACGCTGCTTCGGCCGCCATTCTCCGGCGCCTGGGTCGTGTCATCGCGCACCGATTCGACCGGGAGCCCGAACGGCCAGCCAGCCCCACCGACCGGTCTCCAGGGATCCCCGCCCGCCGCCGCCAGCATTCTTGGGTCCAACCGGTCCCTGGGCGGATTCGTCGCCAGGAATTCGAGAAAGTAGTAGTCGCCGGCCTGCACCGCCGGACCCGGCGCGTCGAGGTACACCCGGTGTTCGTGAACCGCGTAGTTCGTGACCGTCGCCCGTCGAACGAAGGTCATGGGCCCCGTGGCCTGGGGGCGGTAAATCCGGACATTGGCGCCGTCGAAGAACCCATTTGTCAGTGTCTGGAAATAGGCGGTCGTCGGACCGGCATTGTTCTCGATGAATCCATCGCCGCCCCCGGTCGCCGCGAACCCGTGGCGAATCAACGTGGGTTCGAATCCGGGATCGAGCGTGTGGTTGTTCACGAGGGAGGCCAACAGGTTGAAGCCGAACCGTTCGGGCTCCGGCGCGATGACCGTCGTCGAAACGGCGACGTCAGCTCCCGCCAGGAAAACCGGGTCCGGCTCCGGCTCCGGATCGGGATCGGGGTCCGGATCGGGATCGGGGTCCACCGTGGGGGCGGGATTGGCGTGGTCCCCGAGGAAGGCGAGCAGTTGGGCGTCCGAAACCTGGTTGGGATCGGAGAGGGCGGCGCCCACCAGGGCGGCGGGCACGACGGGGCGGGCGAATCGGACGAAATCGAAGTCGGCCTGGAGGTCGGGGTTCGCGCCGGAGAGCGTTCCGCCTCCCGGGGCTGGGGCGCCGTTGGTCAGGACATGGGTGTTGTGCCAGGGGTACCCCACCGTTTCGCACAGCGGCCAGTCGGTGTAGACGGTGAGTCCGGCCTGGAGGGTTTGCGGCAGGTCGGCGCGCAGATAGCGCCGGTGAACCCGCCAGGCGCCCCCCGGTTCGCGCCGGAGCGCGATCATGTGGGGACCGATTCGGGCGACCTGGATGGTCACCCGGGGCGCGCCGTTTTCGATCTCGAGGACCGACTGGCTGTTCCGGGTGGTTTTGACTTCGAACTGATAGGAGTTGGGCTGACTGGCGGCTCCCGCGGAAAGGAAGATGTAGTTCTGCCGCCCGGGCTGCCATTCGGCGGACGAAGTCTGCGGGAGCGGAGCGCGGACCATGATGCCGGCGAGTGAGTACAGGGAACCGGGAGCGCCCGTGCCGGCGCGGTTGCGGGGCTCGACCTCGGTCGTGACGACGAAGTCACCGCTGACCGGGCGGTACATCAGTTCGCCGCGCCACTCCCCGTACCAGGAACTGGTGTGGGGGACGAGGCGGAGCCAACCAGGCCGCTCCCCATTGAGGCTGAGCCTCTCGAGGACATCATTTCCCCAGCCTTCCGTGTTCACGACGCGCAGCCAGGAAGTGACCGTCGAAGCCTGATCGAACTCATCGTTCAACGGACTCAGATCGTCGGCGGCCAGGAGGTGGCTTGGACTCCCCATGAGGAAGGCGAGTCCGAGGGCTGTGACGATCCCACGGAGGCGGGCGGTTTGGGGCGTTTGGGGGCGTGGCATGGGCGTGGCGGCGCAGGCGTTGCGATGGGGATCGGTTCGGAGGCGAACGGTCGGGTCGCTGGGTTGAGTTCTGCCGGTAGATTAAGCGCAGTTTTCCCGAGGTAACAAACCCCGGAACAAATTCGTTCCCGAGTTGGTTCGTTCGACAACCACGGACCACACGGAGCACACGGAAGTCCGATCTGGAGAAGCCGTGCGGGACGTGGCTACCCGTGAACTGGAATTCCCTCACGGAGGCACTGAGACACGGAGATTTGAGGATGGATTCCGTCCCCCTCCGTGCCTCCGCGCCTCCGTGTGATGCCCCTCAGGTTCATGGCCGCAATACGTGTCCCGAGTTTGGAAAACGCTCCTCTCCATGAACCGGCATTTAACCACGAAGCGCACGAAGGCCACGAAGTCCGAGCGAAGGGAGGCCATCCGATCGATCCTCCTTCTTCGTGATCTTCGTGTCTTCGTGGTGGAATCCTCCTCCGTTCATGGAACCAACGCGCGAGCCGCGACTCGTTGAAACTACCCAAGACCCATGGGTTCCTCGATGATCTCGGTGAAAAGGGGCGAGGCCCTTCTTTGGCAGATCGACGAAATCGAGGACGCACGTCGTGTCTTTGCCTGCGTAGGCCGGTTGAGGCGCGACAGGGCGAGGACTGCCTGGATTGCGGCGGGGCGGCTGTTCCTCTTCCGGGTGGGGCGGGCCAAGCGCCAGGCCGCCTCGCCTTCGATTCCATGTCCGTGTGATCCGTGTGATCCGTGGTTGGAGCCGGAATCGGTGCTGGCCAGGAGGTTTCGCCTGCCGCTAGTACTGCCAGGTCAGAGCGTGAGGGATGGGAGACCGCGATGAGCGATGAGCGAGGACGTTCCACGTCAGTTTTTTGCGACGACGCACTGGAGCCTGGTGCTTGGGGCGGGGCAATCGGGGTCGCCGGAGGCGGACCGGGCGCTGGCGGAATTGTGCCGGGTGTACTGGTACCCGCTCTACGCCTATGTCCGCCGGTTCGGGCACGGGCCTCAGACGGCGGAGGACCTGACGCAGGAGTTCTTCGCGAAGCTTCTTGAAAAGAACTACCTCGGGACCGCGGATCGTCAGCGCGGCAAGTTTCGATGGTTCCTGTTGACGGCATTCAAGTGTTTTCTCGCGAACGAACATGATCGGGCGACCGCGCAGAAGCGCGGCGGAGGCCGGGCTCCGATCGCCCTCGACGCGCTGGATGCGGAGCAGCGGTACGCGATCGAACCCGCGACCACGCTGGCGCCGGATCAGCTGTTCGATCTGCGCTGGGCGTTGGACGTGCTCGACCGGGTGCGGGTCGAACTCGCGACGGAGCAGGTTGCCGCCGGCAAGTCGGCCCGCTTCGAGGTGTTGAAGCAGTACCTCCCGGGTGGGATTCCCGCCCAGGACTATGCCACGACGGGGACCGCGCTCGGGATGTCCGAAGCCGCTGTCAAACAGGAGGTCCACCGGATCAAGCGCCGATACGGTGAGTTGTTGCGCGCGGAGATTGGGAAGACCGTGGCGAGCCCGGACGAGGTGGACGACGAGATCCGGTATCTGATCGACGTGGTCTGCCGGCGCTAGCGGGCAAGGTGGGCCGACCCGGAGGGTGGGAGGGAGTTCCCTCCGAACCCAGTTGAATGCCAGAGTCGGCGCCGGTGGTGGTGCCGCTGATGCCGATGAATTCTCCTTCCACGCCAACCCATCCCCCGCGGTGCCGGGATTGCGGCCTCGAATTGCCGGCGCACGCTCCCGGGGGCCATTGCCCACAGTGCCTGCTGGCCCTCGCGCTGCCGCCGTCCGAGGCCGACGGCGACGAGCCCGGTCTTCAGGGCTCGTCCGCGCGGATGAAGCGGATGCTCGGCGACTACGAACTGGTCGAGGAGATCGCGCACGGCGGGATGGGGGTGGTCTGGAAGGCGCGACAGCTCGGACTGGACCGATTCGTCGCGCTGAAGACGTTGCACGCGGGGAGCCTTGTGTCCGCCCAGGCCCGACTGCGGTTCCGGCTCGAGGTGGAGGCCGTGGCCCGCCTCAATCATCCGAACATCATCGCCCTCTTCGAGACGGCCGAGTGGGAGGGCGTCCACTACTACACGATGCGTCTCGTGGAGGGTGGCACGCTGGCCGATCTGTTGGCCGACAAGTCGCGCAGGCCGCCCTTGAGGGAGGTGGTGGCCCTCCTCGTCAAGGTGACCCGTGCCGTCCAGTACGCGCACCAGAGGGGAATCCTTCACCGCGACCTGAAGCCCTCGAACATCCTGCTCGACAGCGGCCATGAACCCTTGGTGGCCGATTTCGGCCTGGCGCGGTCGCTCCTCGACCACAGCGAATTGACGCAGACGGGAACGATCCTCGGTTCACCCCACTACATGGCTCCGGAGCAGGCGGCCGGCGATCCCGGGCAGGTGAGCACGGCCGCGGACATCTACGCGCTTGGGGCGATTCTCTACGAGATCGTTGCCGGCCATCCGCCTTTCGATGGGGGCACCCCTCTCGAAGTGTTGGAGCGGGCGCGGTCGGTCGAACCGCCGGCGCCGGGGTCGCGGGTTTCCACGAGGTCCATCGAGTCCCGATCGATGTCGCGCGACCTCGACACGATTGCGTTGAAGTGCCTCCGGAAGGAGCCGTCCGCGCGGTACGGTTCGGCCAGGGATCTGGCCGACGAACTCGAGCGGTGGCTTCAGGGACGCCCGATCGAGGCCAGACGAATGGGGCCGGCGGAGCGGTTTGGGCGTTGGTGCCGTCGGGAGCCGATCCTTGCCGGCGCCGCCGCGGTCACCGTGTTGCTCGTTCTCGCGATCCTCGGCGGGGGAATCCTCCATGTCTGGCGCATCGACCAGGCGCGGCGGCAGATCGCGTCCCAGGCGGGGGCCCTGCGGCAGCAGAACATCCAGATCCGACTTCGTGAGGTCGAGGGTCTCTTCGCGGCGGACGAGGCACCCCAGGCGGTGGCTGTCCTCGCGGGACTGGTCCGCGAGAACCCGAGCCACACGGTGGCCGTCACGCGGCTGGTTTCCGCGCTCGCGACCCGGACCTTTGGAAGCCCGCTAGCGGCTCCCGTTCCGTATTCGGGCGACGCTCTTGGCATCCATTGGCGCTCCGATTCGAACCGGATCGTGGTGGTGGGTTCGGACGGCCTGGTCCGGCAGTGGGACGGGAGCGACCTCGGGGAGTTGAACGAGACGATCGCAGTCGGTGAAGGAGTGAGGGCGGTCGTCTTCGACGCGGACGGGACCCGGTTGGTGGTGGGCCGTCAGTCGAAAGCGGAATGCTGGGATCTCGTCTCCGGAAGGCGCGTTCAGACGTTGGATCATGGAGGAGCGGTCACCCGGTTGGGGTATTCCTTCGATCGAACCGCCGTGGCTTCGGCGGACGAGACCGCGCGCGCGAGGGTTTGGTCGGCGGAAGCGGGCAAGCCCTTGGGGCCTTGGGTGTCGACGGGTGAGGAGATCCTTGAGGTGCATTGCACCGGGCAATCCGGGCGGTTGCTGGCCACGCTCACGACGGGACGACGCCTCCAGATCTGGGATGCCGTCACCGGCGGACTTCATTGGGAATTCCGCGGCCGGACGGGCGAACCGATGCTCGTGGCCTTGAGCCCGGACGGGTCCCTTCTGGCGATCGCCGACGGCCCGATTCTGACGCTGCGCGAATCATTGACGGGAGCGGAGCGGGGGCCCGAATCGACCCATGAAGGGCCGGCGGTCCTGCTGGAATTCGATCCGACGGGGCGCACGGTTGTCACGGCGACCGAGGGCCTCGCCGGGCATCACCTTCATCTGACTCCGGTCCGGGTCGGGGAACGGGTTCCCGCGACGATCGAATACCGCCAGCGGATCCGATGCCTGGCGTTCAGTCGGGACGGTGAACGGATCGCGGTGGGGAGCGATGATCGGACCGCCAGGATCTGGTCGATGAACGAGGGGCGGGCGGAGAGCGAGTTCCTTCAGCACTCGCGAGGAGTCCATTGGGTGGCGTTTGGAGGGGATGGCGATGTTCTGTTGACCGCGACGTTCGCGAGCACCCTGGGGGCGTGGCGATTGGCGGAGTCGGTCGCGCCGGATGAGTTCGAGCTGGGGCAGCCGGTGATTTCCGCGGCCTTCGATGCGACCGGGAATCGGCTGGCCCTCGGCGGGCGCGAGGGACGGGTTGGACTCTGGATGTGGGCAGAAACCTGGAATGCCGTTCGGGTTCCGGGGCATCAAGGTCCGGTGTGGTGGGTGGAATTCAGTCCGGACGGGCGCCGATTGGTGGCCGCCGGAGGGGACGGAGTCGCGAGACTCTCCGATCCCGGGGCGGGAACGACCCGGGAACTCCGGCACGACGACTGGAGTTGGGTGATGCGGGCGCGGTTTGACGGGTCGGGAAGCCGGGTGGTGACGGCGTCGCACGATCGCAGCGCGCGGATCTGGGATGCCGAGTCGGGTCGCCTGATCCGGACCCTGGTCCACCCGGTCGATGTGAACGACGCCAGTTTCAGTCCGGACGGACGTTTTGTGGTGACGCGGGGGAAGGATCCGGTCGCGAGATTGTGGGACGCGGGGGACGGCCGTCTGTTGAGCGAAGTCATGACGCACTCGTCCTGGGTGGATGTGAGCCATTTCACTCCGAACGGCCAATGGCTCGTGACGGCGTCCCGGGACGCGACGCTGAAGTACTGGGGTGTCGAAGCCCTGGTTTCGGGGATTCGGGATCCGGAGTACTCTCATTGGCTTCCGGCGGGCGTCATGAACATGCGGTTGTCCGGGGATGGGCGGAGGATCGCGCTGATCCTGGAGGATCAGTCGGTGCGGCTCGCTTCCATGGAAACGTCCGGCGGAGTGATCACTTTGGTTCATCGGGGCGTTGTGTTCGACGCGGATTTCGATCGGCGCGGCGAACGCCTCGTCACGGGGTCCAGCCGGGGAGGAGCGAGGCTTTGGGACGTGCGGACCGGGCAACCGATCAGCGAGACCTTTCGGGATCCCGGGACCGTTTGGCTCGCGAGGTTCCATCCGGACGACACCTCGGTCCTGACCGCCGGGGACGGGGGAACCGCGCGGATCCGGTCGTTGCCGCGGGTGTCGATTCCGGCGCCGCCGTGGCTGCCGGATTTCGCCGAGACCCAGGTCTCCCTGCGGGGCGATACGTTGGAGGGGTTCACCCAGGAGGGTCTGCTGACGTGGGAACAGTTGGACGCCCGATGGCGGGGCCGGGCCGGGTGGGGAACGCTCCCGGATCTCCGACGTTTGGGAACCCTGGAGGACCTGGGTCCCGGGACCGGGAATTCGATGCCTGAATAAGCCAATCGTCCCCGCGCTTTCGCGACGGGGACGGCGGCCGGATCGACCTTCGCGCCTGGCTGCCAGGCTTGTCGTCCGATTCGGACTACTCCTCGGACTGTTCGAACTCGTCGATGTCGTTGAGCCAGTCGCGTCGATCGTGGACGCCGCGTTCGAGGTTGTTGCGGCTTCTGAACACCGAGAACTTCCTGCCGGGTGTCTGGGTTCCGGCGTAGTAGGGGTGGGGTGCCGGAACCCAACCCTTGCCGGGTTGCTCAATGAATTCGAGCAGTCCGTTCTCGGAATCGGCCACGTAGAGGCGGCCGCCGCCGTCGACGTCGACCGAGATGGGATCGCGGACGCCCTTCAAGCGGAGGAGGCCCAGATTGATCGAAGGGACGTTCCCGCTCCGGGCGCGGGTGGTGCCGAGTCGGATGTCGCCGACCTGACCGTTGCTGAAGGCGACGAAGGCGCGGCCGGGTTCGCGGCCTGAGACGGACATGGAGCGGACCGCGGACGGGAGGGGTGGTGTCGGGAGGGTGTGGGTGGCCTTCAGCACGAAGCTCGAGGCATCCAGCACGAAGAGGCGCGAAGCCGTGCCGGAGATGAGGAGCAGTTCATTGCGGGCTGAGTCGTAGGCGCCGGCCTCGATGGGAACCGTCCGCAGGAGCGTGGAGAATGGGGAGGTTCCGATCCTGACACCTTCCCGGAAGGCCGTCTCGACGACCGCGATGCCGGTGGACGTGATGACGAACGATTCGTGACGAGGGCCGGGCACGAGGAATTTCGAATCGGCGGGAAGGTTGAGCAGGGCGATCGAACGCTTGCCGCCATGTGGAAGTTGAACCAGTGAACTTCCGGTCCGGGTCCGGACGATGGCCAACCCGCTATGGAGTTCGGGATGGGGGATCACCGAGACGAACTGGGCTCCCGGCTCGATGCCGTAGGTGCTGGGCGCCTGGTTCCCGACGAATCCCAGGCCGCCACCGGCGAACTGCGCCGAGACCTGGACCTGGGAGTAGCTCATCCCTCCGGGCGGATACAGGCCGGTGACCGAATCGATGATGCGCAGTCGATCGGTGGCTGGCGTCGGATTGATCAGCGACGTGACGTTGTAGTACTCGATCGTCCCGTCGCCGTTGAGATCGGCGGATACGTCGATGTTCGAAGCGGTTTCCATGTGGCTGGTGGCATGGATTGCGTTCGAATTCAGGTCTTCGTCGTCGGGGCGGCTCGGATTCCGGAAACCGACCTCGCGCGCGCCGAAGTAGGACCCGTTGTCCGCGACGGCCCGCTGCAGGGTGACGCTGTGTCCCTGGGCGCGATTCTCAAGAAACGGAACCCCTTGGAACCCCGGCGAAAAATCGTACCGGCCGTAGGCGAAGTTCACGATCGCGCCGGCGGTGCCCATGAACGCGCCGGTGTCGATTGTGGGCCAGGAGTTCTGACCGCGGGCAATCGTGACGACCGACATGGCACCGAGGTCGGAGGCGCCGAGCCAGGCTTCCAGAGCGTTGTCCTGACCGAAGAGGCCCGTTCCCGAGTCTGGATCCGTGCCCATGAGGAGTCCCATGAGAGCGATCGAGTCGGTCATGTCGTCGTGTCCTTCCACGCCCTCCCAGAGGCCCGGTCCCGGGAAGAGCTCCGGAAACCCGAAGTTCGCGGCGTAGGTGATCAGGTTCATTCCGGAAGCGGGAACGCAATACGCCTTGCCGCTTTTCGGGAGTCCGGCCCGCTTCTGATCGAGGTCGGTCATGTGCTCGACCGCGTACGAGAATTCGCCGATGTCGTCGAATTCCGCGATCGTGACGTTGCCGCGGGCGGCGATGGCAGCGGTGAAGACCCCGGCGGCCTGGGCGAGTCGTTTCAGGGAAGTATTCATAGGTGTCTGAGGTTTGGCTGAGGATTCTGTTTTCCTGTTTTCCTTGTTTCCCGGCGGGTCGACCGACTCGCCGACACCCATTCATTAAGGAGTCGTTGGCCAAGGTGACGGACGCCCGTCGATTCGCCACCCGCCCTGATCGTCATGCGTCCGTCACTTTGTTGTAACCTGTCCGCGCTCCGCATCCTCTCGGAGGGGGTGATTTCGTCCTTCCGAAGCGATTGCCGTGCATGGGTTCTGGCTCTCGCAATTCTCAGTTCGCTGGCGGTCGGTTCCCCGCGAGCGGGTGCCCAGTGGACTGCGTTCAATGATCACGCTCCCGGATCCGGCACCGCGGCGAACGCGACCCGGTGGAACGTGCTCAACGCGACAGGGGCCTCCGGGAGTCTGAGGGACATTGCAACCGGGGAGGACCTTCCGGTCCGGTTGTCGATCACCCGAAGCGGAGCAGTCACCGGGGCCAACACGCAGGGTAATCCCGCGGTCGGTACTCCGGCTTACCGCACGTTCAACGGCTACGTGAACTTTCAGGGAACGCCGAGCCCATCGATCGAATTGGTGGGCAGCGGCGTCGTGACGTACACGTTCTCCGGGCTGGATCCGGCGCGGCGCTATCACTTTCGCGGAAGCGCGGTCCGCGGAAATCCGAACTACGTGAACCGATGGACGCTCTGCGAATTGCTGAGCGCCGACGAGGCCACGCCGGCGCACTCCGCGAATGTGCTGACTTCGGCGACCGTCCCCACCCTCTCCGCGCTTCAGGCGGCATTGAACACCGGCGTGAATCACACGCCGACCACGGGCGACCTCGTGGGATGGGACGACATCGCGCCGGGAGCCGACGGCACGTTCCGGATCACCTGCCGCCAGTACCAGGGACCTGTTCCCGGGGGATCCTCGGGAGGGCCCCGGGGATACGCGCTCACGGGGCTGCGTCTCGAGGAGATCAATCCCGCGCCCATTCCCGTCGAGATCACGACCCCGGTGGCGGACGCTACGGTGGACGAGTTGAGCCCGGTGACGTTCTCGGCGGCGGCGACCGGAAATCCGAGGCCGACGTTCCAGTGGTTTCGCGATGACTTGCCCATCGACGGGGCCACGGGAACGACGTTCGTGATCGGCGAGGTGCCGCTCGCCGCCCTCGGCGCTCGCTTCAAGGGGGTGGCGACCAATCCTTCGGGGTCGGCTTCGTCGGAAGGCCTTCTGTCCGTCCGCGCCGACACCGAGCCGCCGAGACTGACGATTGCGAGGTCGGCCGGAC
>JBFWOK010000016.1:0-61343 GCA_050250555.1 Limisphaerales bacterium | reverse complement strand
AAGCTCGTCGATCAACTCGCTCGTCAATTCTCTCCCGCAAACTCGGACCACTCAGCTCATCCTGGGCCGAGTCGCCGCCGGTGTCCAGCACCGAGTTTTATGGGACACGTTGAACCGGCAGGGGCGCCGGACAAGCCCACCGTGGCAAATCTCCCCCAACCTTGGATGCCCACTTCCCCCGCCCCGGTGTGTGACAAAAGACATGGCACCTTGTCCTCGGTGGTGCAGTTCTCTTCGATGGGATCCATCGATATGTCCTTGGGGAATTTTCACCACAGAGAACACCGTGGACACAGAGGAATGCCCGGAAATGCGGTGACAAGCGCCTCGCCGGAACAAAAGAACCAAAGACCTCGCACTTTGTCGGACACTGAAGGGGCTCGAGCCCGCGCCCCGAGATCCGTCCCGAAGGGCATTCGTCCGCCCCACGAGTCCCTCAGGTTTTGATGACTTCGATCTGCCCAGCCTCCGAAGCGAGAACTGGAAGTCGCGTGTCCAGGGTCACCAAGCGCCCGGAATTGTGCCGGGCCACCCTGATCAACCAAGCGTCATTGACCTGCTGGTGGCCGATGGCTCGGGCGTAAATCACAGGGTCATCCGCGGACGGAGAAGCCCAGAAATGGTGCCCTTTGAGCCGTGTCCATTGCTGAAGCAGCGTGGCCGCATCCCGCGGAGCCACGGCATCGCGCGTATAGGCCGGATTGGAGGAAAGCCGGATAAAACCAAGTTGCGTGGACGCGCAGGTGGCCCAGCCCTTCCTGCCGTGGACGGAAAACCATCCGTGCGCCCCGGCGTGGTGCTGGTGGCTGGGCCAGGCCAGCGCGAGCAGAACGTTCGTGTCGAGCAGCGCGACCTTCACGTCGCATCCTCGGCGAGCAATTCCTTCGCGCGGCTGCTCGGAATGATCTCCGCATTCGGCCGGACCTTGAAGACAGGCAGGCCGCCCCTCTCGGCCGCTGGTGTCGACGCACTCAACCCTCGCCGGGCCAGATGGGAAAGCACTTCGCCCAACGTTTTTCCGGAGGCCTGCGCTTGAACCCTTGCCGCTTCGAACACGTCGTCGTCCAGGGTGACCGTCGTTCTCATGGGCTGATACAGTGATGCGGTGATACTTTTGAATCAAGCCGCTCGTTGGTTGACCTACTTCCCACGCGCGCCTTTTTCAAGGCATCAAGGCACATCCGCCGTGGGTGTCGACTCCGGGCTTGGATGTCATGCCCGGATTCGCCGACCCTTCGTCCCATTCGTCGAATCCGCGATGAAACCCATCCATGCTCTGATCGCCGTTCTGAGTCTGACACCGCTCCTTCCGGGCTGCGCCTTCCGACTCGAACCCGGGTACGAACCGCTGGAGCCCGCTCCCATCGACCTCGCCGATCCGGTCCTCAATCAGCGCCGGATCTTCGTCACCGGCAACATCACGGAAGCGTCCGCCGCCGACACCATCCGGCAGTTGCTCCATCTCGATGCCCAGAATCAGGAACCCATCAGCCTCTACCTGATGACGCCGGGAGGCGATTTGAAGGCTGTCCTGGCCGTGGTGAACACCCTTCGCATGCTCCACTCCAAGGTCGACACGTACGCGCTGGGAGAATGCAATTCCGGAGGCGCTGTCCTCCTGGCCGCGGGTACAGGCAAGCGGTACGCCTTTCCCGATTCGACAATCGTCATTCACGGCATGGAAATGGACCGCAAACCACCCGCCCGCTACGTGGAGTTGACTCAGGAGGCCTACACGGCGTTCTGGCGGCAGCACGCCCGCCTCCCCGAAAGCTGGCTTCCGATTCCCCTCGGAGAACTCTTCTTCCTGACGGCCCGGGAAGCCCTCGACTACGGCGTTGTCGACCAGATCATCCCGCTTCGGGCCAGGCGCCCCTGAGGACCCGACCCGAATCCCCGCGTTGCGGTGCCCAGGGGTCCCCGGGTAACCTCTCCCCGCCATGTACGAAGTCCTGAAGGAATCCCTCGCCGCCGCCGACGCCAAAGTCGCCAGTCTGCGGAGGTTTCTTTGACTTGCCGAGGAAGCAGGCTCGCCTCGCCGAAATCGAGGCCTCGATGACCAAGGACACCTTCTGGAACAACCAGGAGGCGGCCCAGAAGATCATCGCTGAATCCAATGAAATCCGGCGCAAGACCGACCCGGTCCTTGCCGCCGAACGCCAGTCCCGCGACCTCGCGGAGACGCTCGAACTGATCACCCTCGAACCCGATGAGGCGCACCCGCCGCTGATCGCGTCGTTCGAGAAGGACCTGGCCCGGTTCACCCAGCAACTCGACGGCACCGAGCTCTCCCTCCTGCTCCAGGGTCCCCACGACACCCGCCCCGCCATCCTCAGCATCAACGCCGGCGCCGGCGGCACCGAGGCGTGCGACTGGGCCACGATGCTCTGGCGCATGTACCAGCGCTGGGCCGAACGCCGGGGCTGGAAAGTCGACGTCACCGATGTCGTCGACGACGACGAAAAACGCATCAAAAGCGTCACGCTGCGCATCGATGGCGACAACGCCTACGGCTTCACCAAGGCCGAACGCGGCGTCCATCGGCTCGTCCGTATTTCGCCCTTCGACTCCAACAAGCGCCGCCACACCAGCTTCGCGAGCGTCGACGTCATCGCCGAAATCGAAGCCGCCGAGGAAAGCGACTTGGTCATCCCACCCGTCGAACTCCACACCGACACCTACCGATCGGGCGGCAAGGGCGGTCAGAACGTGAACAAGGTCGAAACGGCCGTCCGCATCACCCACATCCCCACCGGCCTCGTCGCCGCCTCCCAGAACGAACGCTCCCAACACCAGAACCGCGCGATCGCGATGCGCATGCTCCTCGCCAAGCTCTTCGCCCTGCGCGAGGACCAGAAGCGCGCCGAGATGGAACGGTTCTACGGCGAGAAGGGCGCCATCGGATGGGGCCATCAGATCCGCAGTTACGTCCTCCAGCCGTACCGCATGGTCAAGGACCTGCGCACCGGCTTCCAGACCAGCGCCACCGACGCCGTCCTCGACGGCGACCTCGACGGGTTCGTCCACGCCTGGCTGCGGGGCGGCTGCCCTACCAAGCGCCAGCAGGGCATCAAGGACGAGGAAGACTGATCCGTTGCCCGTCGAACCCGTTTCAATGTCCCGATCCATCCTCGACACCATCGTCGCCGAGAAGGAACGCGAGATCGCGGCGCTCCCATCGTTCCCCGATCCGCTGGCAGCCCTCCAATCGGCCGTTCAACGGCTTGGGCCACGCCGGGATTTTTTCGGAGCGCTCCGCAGTCCCCGCCACGTCGACTCCCGCACCGCGCTCATCGCCGAAGTCAAAAAGGCCTCCCCTTCCGCCGGGCTCATCCGACCGGACTTCGATCCCGTCCGAATCGCCCTGGATTACCAGGCGTCCGGCGCCGACTGCCTCTCCATCCTGACGGACGAGAAATTCTTCCAGGGATCCCTCGCGTTCCTTCAGGCGGTCCGTGAATCCGTCCAGCTTCCGCTGCTCCGCAAGGACTTCATCATCGACGAGCGCCAGATCGTGCAGGCGGTCGAATGGGGCGCCGACGCCATCCTCCTGATCGTCGCGATCCTCGATGACGAGCGTCTCCGCCGATTCTACCGACTCGCCACCGCTGTCGGACTCACGGTGCTGGTGGAGGTCCACGACGAAGCCGAACTCGATCGCGCGATCGCTTCGGAAGCCCGACTGATCGGGGTCAACAACCGGGACTTGAAAACCTTCAAGGTCGATCTGGCCACCACCGAGCGCCTGGCCGACCGCCTCTGGGGTGTCCGTTCGCCGACCGACACGCTTCTGGTCGCCGAAAGCGGCATCCACTCACGGCAAGACGTGGAGCGCCTCGCCACCTGCGGCGCCCGCGCCATCCTGGTCGGCGAATCCCTGATGCGACATCAGGACATTCCCGCGAAGGTTCGCGAGTTGCTCGGTTGAAGCGGTTTCCTTGGCTCCTCGACGTTTCCGGTGGGTCATCCGCCAAACCAAATCGCGCCGGGGGTGTGGGTCGCTCCTAGCGGAGCTCGAAATGTTCAAAAGGCCGCGCGGCTATAGACCGGCCGGCCCTACGGGCCTTGGATCGGTCAATTTCCGACCAGGAGATCTAGAACGACGACGCTCAACGTCACCCTGGGGTGAACCCTGCGGAATCACAGAGCGATCCGCGTCCCTGAATCAAGGTCCGTAGGACCGGCCTGTTTATAGCCAACGCCCCCCTATGTGGCCCAAGCCCCAGCGGGGCGGCCCTGTCGAGGGGCCCGTCCATCCCGGATGCGGAGGGTCGCCCCCCGCAGGAGCGGCTTGATCCGAGGCCGTTTCGCACCGAAATCGGGGGAAGGTGCTCTCGATCATCCACTGAAATCATCGAGGAACCTTTCACTTTCGCCAGGCGGCGGGCGCGGGCTCGTTCGCCGTTCACCGATTTCCCGTTCCCCGGGCTTGATCGAATCGAATCGCCTCACCTCGACACGGAGAAGGCTCGGATCTTCGCCCATCGTTCGACCTTCGTGGTCCCCTGGTAAACCTGGAGGCTGATTTTGGGCGGGCCTTTCACGGGCAGATCGCATTCCCCGGCCACTTTCCATTCGGTCATCGCGGGCGTTTTGAACGATCCCCGAATCCGGTTCCCTTCCACGCGGAAGCGGACGTCCACCACGAAGGAATCCAGCGGAATGATGGCGATCGTCCGGGTGCGATCGGCCTCCTCACGCCCCATGACGATGCTCAACTGACCGTCCACCAGCTCCTGGCCGATCTTCACCTGGTGCCCATCGTCGTAATACCAGACCAGGTCAACCTGCTCGTACTGCTCGGTCGGTCGGTTCTCCACGTTGACGGAAACCTCGACCGGACCATCGGCGGGATCCGGCATGGATCGGACGAAGGTGTTGCGCGCGTCGTTCGCCCCGCCCCACATGTTCCCCGGAAGCACCCGAACCTCCAGCGCGCCATCCCTCAACCGCCAGGCGTCCTTCTGCTCGCGCAGCACGGTCCAACCGGGAGCGAGGGTTGTTCCCTTGAAATCATCCCGGAACCCGGGGACTGCATCGGCCGCGTTCGCGAAGGGAAGGAATCCAATGACGCGACCCAGAGTAGATCCCCAAGCCAGAATCCCCAGCGCGGTCGATGCGAACCGTTTCATGGTTCCCGGGAGGCTCCGTCCGTCCCCCGGGCTCCGCAAGCCTCCCGTGGTGAGCGATCCGTTCGTGTATGCTTCTCAACCGCCGGCTTTCAGGCGCCTCCGCGGTCAGTCGAGTCGGATCGAACCCGATCGCATCACGCGTGCGCGGCGTGGTGACCGCCCCCGTGGCCGTGTCCGTGCCCGTGGTGCTTGGCGTGTTCCTCGTCGGCCTTGGCCTGTTCCGCAATGATTTTATCCGGGTTCTCGTCCTTCACCGAGCCCAGCCACCAACTCATCCAGAAAAAGAAGCCCGTCGGCAGGCAGGCTCCAAAAAAGGCGATCACCAACTGTTCAAAGGTCGGCATCAGCATGGCGAGCATCGGGGAGAGCATCATGGTCGTGATCGTTCCGCGCTCTTCAATGCCCGGTCGCCGCCTCCGCCGCAAGCCCGCAGCCGCCATCCGACTCACCGCCCACCGCCCCCAACGGAGTGATCAAGGCGCTTGGGCGCTTCCGACTAAAGCCCAGGTCTTTTGTCGACTTCCTCCCTTCCCCCTTTTCCGTGTGCTCCGTGTGGTCCGTGGTTGCCGTTTCCGCCCTGGACCCGGGACGTCCGGTCGTCCGCGGTCCCCTCCACGACGGTTGCATCCGGCCGCGCTCGTGAAATGATGTCGCCGATGTTTGGCCGTCCCGCGTCCACCCGCTTCACGCCCCCCGCCCGCCTCAAGGCCGACCGTCTCGCCCTCGCGGCATCGGGCTTGGTCCTGGCGGCTTGCGTTTCGGCGATACCCGCCCGCGCGGCCAATCCGAACAACCCGGCTCCCGCAGGCCCCGCATCCGAGGCCGTCGTTCAGTTCAACCGCGACATCCGTCCGATCCTCTCCGACAACTGTTTCCCCTGCCACGGATTCGACTCCAAGACGCGGAAGGCTGGGCTTCGCCTCGACGTCGCGGAGGGCGCTTTCGCACCCGCCAAGAGCGGTCGGGCGGCGATCCGGCCCGGCGAACCCGACGCCAGCGAACTCCTGGTCCGGATCCTCACGACCGACGCGGACGACCTGATGCCGCCCGCGGACTCGCACAAGAAACTCACCCCGGACCAGAAGGACCTTTTGCGGCGATGGATCGAGCAGGGGGCCGCGTACCAGAAGCACTGGTCGTTCGAGCCGCCCGCCGTTCTTTCGCCTCCAGCGCCCGCGGCCACGTCCGCGGCCAGCCACGGTCGCGGGGTCCGGAACCCGATTGATCGATTCATCACGGATCGGCTCGAGCGCGAGGGGCTGGCGCTTTCACCGGAGGCTCCCCGGGAGACCCTTGTCCGGCGGGTTGCGTTTGATCTCACCGGATTTCCGCCCGACCGCGAAACCACCACGGCTTTTCTCACCGACACCGCGCCGGGCGCCTACGAACGGCTTGTCGACCGGCTTCTGAATTCGCCGCGGTACGGAGAACAGATGGCTCGGCACTGGCTCGATGTGGCCCGGTACGCCGACACCCACGGCCTGCACCTCGACAACGAACGGCAGATGTGGGCGTGGCGCGACTGGGCGGTCCGGTCGTTCAACGGGAATCAGCCCTTCGACGCGTTCACCATCGAGCAGATTGCCGGCGATCTCCTTCCGAATCCGACCCAGGACCAACTCGTCGCGACCGGCTTCAACCGGAACAACGTCTCCACCAGCGAAGGCGGTTCCATCGATGCGGAGTTCATCTTCCGGTACGCGGTCGACCGCACCGCGACCACCGTCCAGGCGTGGATGGGTCTGACGGCGGGATGCGCCGTCTGCCACGATCACAAGTTCGATCCCATCTCCAAGAAGGAGTTCTACTCGCTCTACGCCTTCTTCCACAGCGCCGCGGATCCGGCCATGGATGGCAACATCGCCACGACGCCACCCACCCTGAAGCTGAAGTCCGCGGAGGACGAACTTCGCCTCGCCGAACTGGACCGGGCGATCGTCGACGCCAAGGCGCGTCTTCCCAAGGCGCTCGCCACGGTGGCCTACACCGATCCGGCCACGCGGGTCCCGCCCCCGCCAGCTCGCGAGGTGGAGGACCTTTGGGCCGATGACGAACCGCCTGCCGGCTGGAAAGTCAACGCCTCGCCGGGTGCCGCGACCCGGACGGTGACCGCCGGCCAGGGGCCCGTCGCCAGCGGGAAGCGCGCCTGGAAACGGAAGGATGCGGGGCTGGCGCAGGATGTGTTCGAAGGCGGAAAACCCTTTGAAGTCCCGGCGGGCGGGCGCCTGTTCGCCTCCGTCTTCCTCGACCCGTCGGATCCGCCGAAGACGATCATGCTCCAATACCGCACCACCGACTGGAAACACCGCGCGGTGTGGGGCGACTACGAGGCCATCTCCTGGGGTACGGCGAACACGACCGAGCGCGTGCATCAAGGACCGCTCCCCAGCCCTGGCGGATGGGTTCGACTCGAGTTCGACGCCGCCGCCCTCGGTCTCAAGCCGGGCGACAAGATCAACGGCTTCGCCCTGACCCAATTCGGCGGCACGGTCCACTGGGATCGCATCGGCGTGTCCGGCCGCATCGATCCGTCCACCGATCCCCGGCATTCGTTCGCGGTCTGGCTGCGACAGTTTGACAACAAACCGGCGAAGGACCTTCCGTCCGAAGTCCGCGAAATCCTCGGTGAAACGCCTCTGGCGGCGCGGGACGCGGCCCAGGAGCGCGCGATTCTCGACCATTACCTTTCCCGGATCTGCGCCGAGACCCGGGACGTCTTCGATCCGCTGCTGGCGGAGATCGCCGCGGCGGGCAAACGGCGATCGGACTACGAGGCGGCGATCCCGAGCACCTTCATCTGGCGCGACCTCGAAACCCCGCGCGAAAGCTTCGTCATGGAACGAGGCGCCTACGACCGCCCCGGTGAGCGCGTTTATCCGGCGATTCCCGCCGTGCTCCCTCCGCTGCCAACCACGACCACCAACACGCCCACCCGCCTCGATTTCGCCCGGTGGCTGGTCTCGGACGAACACCCACTGACGGCCCGCGTCGCCGTCAACCGGTTCTGGCAGCAGTTCTTCGGTGTGGGCCTCGTGAAATCCTCGGGCGACTTCGGATCCCAGGGCGAGCCCCCCAGCCATCCCGAACTCCTCGACTGGCTCGCGATCCATTTCCGGTCGACCGGCTGGAACGTCAAGGCTCTCGTCCGGCTCCTCGTCACGTCCGACACCTACCGGCAATCCTCGCGCGTGACCCCCGAACTCCTCCATCGCGATCCCGAAAACCGACTTCTCGCGCGCGCGCCGCGATTCCGTCTCGACGCGGAACAGATCCGGGACAACGCGCTGTTCGTCAGCGGTCTGCTCGTCCCGGACATGGGCGGCAAAGGCGTCAAGCCCTACCAACCCCCGAACATCTGGGAGCCCGTCGGATTCGTGGGCTCGAACACGCGCGACTACCGACAGGACACGGGATCCGCCCTCTACCGACGGAGCCTCTACACCTTCTTCAAACGCACCGCGCCACCACCGTTCCTGTCCGCCTTCGACGCGCCCAACCGCGAACAGATCTGCACCCGTCGGGAACGTTCCAACACCCCGCTCCAGGCGCTTCAACTGATGAACGACGTCCAGCATTTCGAGGCGGCCAGGGCCCTGGCCGAGCGCATGCTCCAGGAAGGCGGCCCCACTCCCGAGGACCGCTTCGACTTCGCGTTTCGAACCGTTCTCGCCCGCCCTCCGGCCGCCGAGGAACTCGCGATCCTTCGTGGAACACTCGCCGCCCACCTCGACCGGTACGCCGCCGACCCCGAAGCCGCGCGAACCGCCGTTTCCTACGGGGAATCGCGCCCGTCGGTCACGCTGCCCGCCAGTGAACTCGCCGCGTACACCCTCACGGCCAACCTGCTCCTGAACCTCGACGAGACCGTCACGCGCAATTGATCGCTTTCGGCAACCCAGCCCTTCGCTCTCCGTCAAGTTCACCCCGTCCATCCCGCCAATTCCCGCCACCATGGACCCACTTCGCACCTACCAGAATCTGCAAACGCGCCGCCAGTTTTTCGGCGATTCGGGCCTCCGCCTGGGCGGTGTCGCGCTGGGCTGGCTCATGGCCCGTTCCGGCGGACTCGCCCACGCCGCCACGAACACCGCCGCCGCCGCCACCGGAGCGCAGGCCCGCGTTCATCCCGGCCTGCCGTCACTTCCCCATTTCGCGCCCAAGGCCAAATCCATCATCTACCTCCACATGAACGGGGCCCCCTCCCAGATCGACCTCTGGGACTACAAGCCGCAGCTCAAGGCCCACTTCGACAAAGACCTCCCGGACTCGGTCCGGATGAGCCAGCGCCTGTCCACCATGACCAGCGGACAGAGCCGGTTCCCCGTCGCTCCCTCCAAGTTCGCGTTCCAACAGCACGGCCAGTGCGGACGCTGGGTCAGTGAACTGCTCCCGCACACCGCCCGGCACGTCGACCACCTCGCCGTCGTGAAATCGGTCCACACGAACGCGATCAATCACGACCCCGCCTGCACGTTCGTCATGACCGGGAGCGAAATCCCGGGCCGGCCCAGCATCGGTTCCTGGCTCGCGTACGGACTCGGAAGCGAGAACAACGACCTGCCCGCGTTCGTCGTCTTCACGCCGTCCTTCCCTTCCACCGGCAACGGCCAGGCCCTGTACCATCGCCTCTGGGGCAGCGGATTCCTCCCCACCAGCTTCAGCGGGGTCGCGCTCCGCGGCGCGGGAGACTCCGTCCTCTACCTCCAAAATCCTCCCGGGGTCTCCCGAAGCGACCGGCGCCGGATGCTCGATGCGCTCAACGAACTGAATGCCCGGAGCTTCTCATCGTACGGCGATCCCGAAATCCAAAGCCGCATCGCCCAGTACGAAATGGCCTTCCGCATGCAGGCCAGCGTCCCCGACCTCACCGATCTGTCCGGGGAATCGGAAGCGACCCGCGCCCTGTACGGACCCGACGTCCAACGCGCCGGCAGCTTCACCCACTCCGCCCTGCTCGCGCGGCGGCTGGTCGAGCGCGGCGTTCGCGTCGTTCAGATCCTTCACCGAGGATGGGACCAGCACGACAACCTTCCCGTCGCCCTCAAGAACCAGTGCGGCGACACCGATCAGGCCGTCGGCGCCCTTCTCCAGGACCTCCGGGAGCGCGGACTTCTCGATTCCACCCTTGTCGTCTGGGGCGGCGAATTCGGGCGCACCGTGTATTCCCAGGGCCGACTGACCGAAGACACCTACGGACGCGATCATCACCCCCGGAACTTCTGCATGTGGCTCGCGGGCGGCGGAATCCGGGGAGGCGTCAGCCACGGGGAAACCGACGATTTCAGCTACAACATCGTGGAAAACCCCGTCCACGTGAACGACCTGAACGCGACCATCCTCCATTGCCTGGGAATCGATCACGAACGGTTCACGTACAAGTTCCAGGGACTCGACCTACGACTCACCGGCGTGGAGACCGCCCGGGTGGTCAAACCGCTCCTCGCCTAGCATCCTGTTCATTTCATCGGCATGCCGGCTTCCGGCCGTCCGTTCGTGGTCAGAACCTGAAAATGATGGACGCCGGCCGCGAGCGGATGGTCGCTGGTCCAGACAATCTTCCGTTCCGGAGTGACTTCCACCATGGAGATGCCGGTGAGCGCGGCGTGGCTGCCGACGACCGTGTTGCCGTTGGCGAGCCGCTGGGCGCCACAGGGGTCCTTGAAAAGCCCGCCGACGTCCTCATTGGTCACCTTCCAGACGATGTCCCCGGTGGGTCCCAATTCGATGACTTTGTTGCCGTGGGTGAGGGACGCGACGGTGTTGCCGTTGTCGAGGCGGATGGCGGTGAACGGCCAGTTCTCGGCGGGACGGCCCCCAATCGAGTCGAGGTCCGTCCTGAAGACCCGAACCACTCGGCCGTCGGGCGAATACTCCTTGATGGCGAACGCGAGCAGATGCGGGACGAGGAAGTTTCCGTTGCGCAGTTCGCGGGCCATGCGGGTCTGCATGTGGGCGTTGCCGGTTTCCGGCTGAAGCGGAACCTCGCGCACGATCGAGCCCTTGGGGTCGACGACGACAAGCCGTGGCCGGTCCCCGAGTTCACTCACCAGCGTGTTGCCGTCGTAGAGCCGCTGGGTCGTCCCGATCTCCTTGTTCTCGGGCGCGCGTGTGTACGAGAAAACGACGCGATGATCCCGGGTGACCTCCTCGACCCGGTCCTGGTACGCGAGGAGAACGTTGCCGTTGGGGAGGACGAAACCGTCGCGGGACCCTCCGCGATGCTCCCATTCCGCGTGTCCGTCCTCGCTGATGATCGCGGTTTTCGAGCCCATCACGAGGTAGGCGTGGCGGATGGTGGCGGGTGTGGGCGCGGAAGAAGCCCCCGCCGCCGCGTGGGTAGGCGATGGCTGGAACAGAACGGCCAGCAGGCCGAGCGCGAGCACGGGGACGAGGATTCGGGGATGCATGGGAGGGTGTGGGACGAAGCCTCACCGGAAAATGCGGGCGGGTAAAAGCCCCATTCCGTTCGGAGTCCTTCCTCCGGGCATCCACTTTGTCGCGTGACCTGTCTGGAGTGGGGGGCTATCACAGGGACGCCATGCAAATCCGGGTGATCTACTACCTCGAGGTCATCTCGTCCTGGTGTCACTGGGCGGAGCCGGCCTGGGATGAACTCAAGTCGCGGTTCGGGCATGTCGCGTCTTTCGAATGGAGGGTTGCCCTTCTCGGACCGGATGGGATGCCGGCGTCGCAGGCGCAGGAGGACTGGTTCTATCGAAGGAGCGGCGTCCTGATGCGGTCCCCGACCATGCTGAACAGCGGTTGGTTCGAACCGGGGCGTCCGGAGTACCTTCCGCCGAACCTTCTCGCGGAGGCCGCCAAGGATTTCGGAGTCGCGGACGACAGGGTCCGCAGGGCGCTTTCGGAGGCGGCGGTCCTCCGCGGACTGCAAGTGGGGCGGTGGGAGGTGGCCGGGCCGATCGCGGCGCATGCGGCGGACACGAATGAACTCGCCCTCGTGCAACGCGCGCGGACCCCGGAAATGCTGGCGCGGATCCGCGCCTCGACCGATGAGTTCCACGCCTTGAAGGTGACCCAACGGCCCACCTTTGTGTTCGAGGACGAGATCGGGGATCGCGCCGTGATCTCGGGATTGGCGACCGTGGAGCCGCTGGCGGCCGTGATGAACGCGATGCTCCGCGACTGCGAAGGCTACGCCTCGTGGAAAGCGCACTTCGGGGAGCCTCCGCCGGCGTGAGCGGCTCGGAATCCGAGTCCCCGCGGTGTCACTGCCCGCATTGCGGCGGCGGCATTGAATTCCCCGCGGAAGCGGCGGGGATGGGCGTTGAATGCCCGCACTGCGGCGTGTCGATGAATCTCGTGGACGAATCCGCCGCCGCTGGGCTGGGAAGCGGCTTGGGGGACGAGGAACGCGAGGGGCTTCCCCGGATGCCGGGGAGACCGACGGCGGCTGAATTGGCCGCGGCGTTTCGTGGCCGGGTCGATCGAGGCCGCCCGACGGCGGCCTACCTGGGGGCGTTGGGAATGGGCGCGGTGGTGATGGTGGCGATCCCGGTTCTGTACGCGGCCCTCCTGGTGCAGTTGGGGGTTTGGTTGTTCCGATTCGCAGGCGGTTGGCTGGAATGGGCGCGCTCGGCGAGTGGCGGCGCCTGGACCGCGGGCTTGCGCACGGGCCTGTTCCTGGCGGGAACCGGGTTGGGGTTGTTCATCCTGGGTCTGCTGCTGCGTCCGTTCTTCGTGAAAGCACCGCGGCCGGTCCAGGCGCTGGCGTTGAATCCGGTTTCGGAACCGCTGCTGTTCGCGTTCGTTCACATGGTCTGCGACGCGGTCGGGGTGCCACGACCGGCACGCATCGACGTCGACTGCCGGATGAACGCGTCGGTGGGATTCCGCGGACGCACGCTGTGGCCGGGATCGGACGGCTGGATATTGAGACTGGGGTTGCCGATGGTGGCGGGACTGGGGCTTTCCGGCTTCGCCGGGGTGTTGGCGCACGAACTGGGTCATTTCGGACAGGGCTGGGCGATGCGGGCGAGTGTCGGGATTCGTGCGATGAACGCGTGGCTGGAGCGGGCCGCGGGTTGGACGTCTTCGGACGGCGCGCCGGAACCCTGGGATGGGGGCGGATCGACGCCGGTGCACCGGGGAATCCTCGGAGTGGTGCGGATCGGCGTGGGACTTTCGCAGGGAATCCTCCGTGGACTGATGTCGGTCGGGCGCCTGGTGAACCGCCAGCTTCTGCGCCAGATGGAGTGGAACGCGGACCGCGCGCAGATCCAACTGGTGGGGAGCGCGATGTTCGAAGCGACCTTCCGTCGGTTGTGCGTGCTCGCGGAGGTCCGGCGCGAGGTGTACCGGCGGGTTTGGGAGGACGCGCGGGCCGGGCGGGATCTTCCGGAAGATCTCCCGCGGGAGATGGCGCGCGCCGCCGACCGCGTGTCGGAGGAACAGGCCGAGCGATGGTGCGAGCGACGGTTGGCGCGTGAAGTGGAATTCTGGGAAGCGCATCCGCCGGATGCGGCCCGCATCGAGCGGGCGCGGGAACTGGATCTTCCGGGGCTATTCGACCATGGGAGCGACGCGTCGACGCTGTTCTCGAATTTCGACGCGCTGGCGAAGCAGGTCACCGCCCTGCACTACGCGGAGGACTTGAACCTTCCGACGGCGGCGGCGGCGTTGGCAAAAGCGCCCAGGGGTTCAGGGAACCCACTGGGCGCTTTGCGAAGCGACTGAACCGAAAGGGGGCATCCCACTCCGGTCCGATCCGAGCCGATCCGATCCTATCCGATCACGTTCAGCGGTTCCTCGATGATTTCGGTGGATGGGTCGGGATCCTCCGATCTCAACTGTTCTTCCCCATGATCGGTAAGTCGCTCAATGGGCATCGACTGGATGGATTCTCATGATCAGCCCGGAGGGCTGAGGGAGATTAGCCGGCGGCGAGCCCGCTCCGGCGGGCGCGGCCGCCGGTCCCGGACCCCGCGCCATCGCGCCCGGCAGGGGCGCGGGAGTGGCCCGAATTGTGGACGCGCCAAATCCACCGCCCTTCCAGGGCGGCTCCGCGAGGGGTGGTTGACCGGTGGCCGCGGCGCTGAAGGCGCCTTGCCACCGACTATCGTCCGCCATCCCTTCGGGATGGGGATGGATCACATCCGTTCCCGAATCCCGGCGAGGCATTCCTCACACGGATTGGCCGCTAACGCAGTCGGGCTCACACACCCGCTTCCACTGGAATCGTTGAGGATCCGATTCAGCTGGGCATGACCCAGCCGTTTTCGTACTGGCGCTTGATGAAGCGCTGGGCGGCGGGGTTGTTGGTGACGAGAAGGTTCTCGCTGTCCCATTCGACGCGTCCGCCGGCGAGCATGGCGACATTGCCGAGCAGGATCGCCTCGGTCATGTCGCAGGCGAAATCGAAGTTCGAGTAGGCGGCGGGTCCACCCTTGATGGCGGCGACCCATTCCTCCTTCATCCCGACATCGTCGCGGCCGTTTCGGGGAAGCGTCGGGGCGGGATCCTCCCAGCCTTCGAACTGTTTCTCGGGCAGGAGAATCCACTGGGCGCCGTAGTCGTTCGGCGAGTACAGGATCCCTTTTTCGCCGACGAGCAGGGATCCGGAACCGGGCGGGTTCTGGCCGTGGAAGAGGTCCTTGGGCGGGAGGTTCTTCTCGCCGTTGGGGAGTTTGCCTTCGTACCAGTGGTAGCGGACGGGAGGCATGTCGCCACGGGCCGGGAACTCGGAGATGATGGTGGCCCAACCAGGGAAGGTTTCCGGATTGAGCGGTTCGTTCTGGGCGACCACGAGCGTGGGGGTGGTGAGCTTGAGGGCGCGGAACGCGAGGTTGGCGGTGTGGCACGCCATGTCGCCGAGCGCGCCGGTGCCGTAATCCCACCAGCCACGCCAGTTGAACGGATGATACGCCTTGTTGTACGGACGCATCGGGGCGGTCCCGATGAACGCGGCCCAGTCGAGGTTCTCAGGGACGGGCGACGATTCGGCGGGCCGGGCGCGGATCGTGGGGGACTGCGGCCAGACGGGCCGGTTGGTCCAGACGTGGACTTCCGTGACCTTGCCGATGACGCCGGCTTGGATCGCTTCGACACCGCGGCGCAATCCGTTCGCGGCGGAACCCTGGTTGCCCATCTGCGTGGCGACCTTGTATTTCCGGGCGAGCGTGCGGAGGTAGCGCGCCTCCCAGACATCGTGGGTCAGGGGCTTCTGAACGTAGACGGCCTTCTTCCGGACAATGGCGTGGGCGGCGGCGATCGCGTGCGTGTGGTCGGGAGTGGAGATGGTGACGGCGTCGATCTCGTCGCCCATCTTGTCGAACATGTTCCGGAAATCGTGGAACCGTTTCGCGTTCGGCCACTTCTTGAGCTTCGTGTCGATCGAGTTGTCGTCGCAATCGCACAGCGCCACGACGTCGCCGAGCGTGCTGGCGCCGTCGATGTCGCTGGAACCCTTGCCCCCGACGCCGATGCCGGCGAAGCGAAGCCGTTCATTCGCGCCCCAGACTCGGCTGGGAAGGAACGTGAAGGAGAAAGCGGTGGCGGCGGCGGTGGAGGTGGCGAGGAAGTCGCGTCTCGAGAAATTCTTGCTCCAGGTAGGTTTCATCGGAATGCGGTTGGCGGTTGGATTTCGTTTCGGCGATTCAGCGATTCAACGATTCAGGGGACGGGGAACTTTTCGGCACGAGCGGCTCCCGTGGCAATGGGAAAGCCACGGAAGACTGTGCGGGTTGGGGCTTGCTAGGAGGCCCTTGCGTGGTAAGGCACCGGACCCATGCCGCATCCGGCCGAAACCTTCGACACCCTGTTCGGTCAGGCGGCCCCTGTTTTGGCGCTGGCGCCGATGCAGGACGTCACGGATCTGCCGTTCCTGAAGCTGATGGCGGACCGTGGCGGCGCGGATCTGTATTTCACCGAGTACTTCCGCATCCACGCGTCGGCGCAGCTGGAGCGCCACACGCTCCGCTCGATCACGGAGAATCCGACGGGACGGCCCATTCTCGCGCAATTGATCGGGAACGATCCGCCATCGCTGGCGCGCGCGGCGAAGGAACTTCAGGCGTACCCCGTGGCGGGCATCGACCTGAACCTGGGATGCCCGGCGCCGGTGGTGTACCGCAAGTGCGCCGGAGGCGGGTTGCTCCGGGAACCCGCGCTCGTGGACAGGATTCTTGGGACGTTGCGCGAGGCGGTGCGGGTCCGGTTCACGGTGAAAACCCGGATCGGATTCGATGATCCGGCGGTGTTCGGGACGTTCCTGGAAATCTTCGCGAGGCACGGTCTGGATCTGCTGACGGTGCACGGGCGGACGGTGCTGGAGATGTACCGTCCGCGGGTTCATCACGATCGCATCGCGGAAGCCGTCCGGGCGATGCGCTGTCCGGTCCTCGCGAACGGGGGTGTGGATTCGCCGGCGTCGGCGATGGAGGTGTTGCAGCGGACGGGCGCGCGGGGACTCATGATTGGCCGGGGGGCGATTCGGAATCCGTGGTTGTTCGGCCAGATTCGGGCCGTGTTGGCGGGCGGCGAACCGGAGCTTCCCACCGGTCGGGATGTGCTGGCGTACGTGCGGGTGTTGTGGGAAACGACCTCGCCGGATCGGCTGATTCCCGCGAAGCAGGTTCAGAAGTTGAAGAAGTACCTCAACTTCATCGGGGAGGGTGTTGAACCGACCGGGAGTTTTCTGCACGCGATGCGGCGCGTGGGAACCGAGGAGGAACTGTTCCGCCTGTGCGGGGAATACCTGGACCACGACCGGCCCCTGCCCCTCGAGGCGGCGGCAGGCAAGGAAGCTTTTCTTTTGGCGGATGGGGATTCGTCCTAGGATCGGGCCAGCGCATGGAGGTATCCCTCGCCATCGGAGTGCCATTGATGCTCGCCCTGGCGGGGCTGAGCATTCTCTGTTCCCTGGCGGAGGCCGCGCTCTTTTCCTTGAGCCGCTGGCAACTGCGGCAGATGCGGGAAGGCGAACCCGGCGACCGGCGGGCGGCGGCGCTGCTGGACGAACCGGACGACCTGCTATCGGCGCTTTCGCTGGGCAACACGGTGGCGAACGGAATGCTCCTGCTGCTGGGCCTGCTGATGGCGTTGACGGCCGGTTGGCCCCTCGCGACGACGCTGCCGCTCGCATTTCTCGGGCTTCTCGTGTTCGGCGAGATCCTGCCCAAAACGCTGGCCGTGCGGTCGCCCAGGGTCTGGGCCGTGCGAGTGACCCCGGCGGCGGCGTTGCTGCAACGACTGACCCGGGCGATTCGCGGCCTCGCGAAACGCGCGATCGACGCGCTCATGGCGCGGGTTCTTCCGGCGGCGCCGGCGCCGGCGCCGGTTTCGGACGAGGAATACCGCGAGCTTCTGGACATGGCGGTGCAGCAGGGAACGCTGGGCCATTCCGAGCGGGAGATCATCGCCCAACTGATCACCCTGGACCGAAAGCGCGCGCGCGACGTGATGCGGCCGCGGGCGACGATGGGGGCGGTGTCGGATGACTTGACGACCGACGAACTGGTGGCGGCGGCCCGACGACACCGGCATCGGCGCCTTCCGATCTACGACGAAACCCCGGACACGATCGTCGGAGTGCTCGACACCCAGGAATTCCTGTTGGACCCGGACCATCGTCTCGAGGACGCGATCGAGTTCCCGTCGTTCGTGCCCGAGTCGATGAATCTGATGCACCTGTTCCAGGCGTTGCAGCGGCAAAAGCGGAGCCTGGCGATCGTGCTCGACGAGTTCGGCGGAGTGGCGGGCGTGGTCCGGATGGAGGAGATCCTGGCGGAGGTCCTCGGCGAGATGCAGGCGCCGGGCGCGGTGCGGGGTCTGGTGTTCGAGAAGCTCGGTCCGGGCCGGTGGCGCGCGAGCGGCGGCATGCGCCTCGACGATTTTCGCCGGGAATACCCCGCGTTGCCGCCGGTTCCCGACGTGGAAACGCTGGGGGGATTGCTCCTGGCCGAGCTCGACATCGTCCCGGAGTCCGGCCAGAGCGCGGTGACGCATGGATTGAAACTCACGGCGACCGTCGTGGATGAACGACGGATCCACGAGTTGCTGGTGGAATTGGGGGGTGGCCGGTGAATCCGTGGCTGTCCGCGGGAACCGGAATCATCGCGCTGGGTGTCGCGTTCCTCCTGTCCGGAATGGAAGCGGGTGTGTTCGCCCTGAGCCGCCTCCGGATCCGGCGGATCGCCCGCCAGGGCGGGCATCGCGCGGCGCGACTCCAGGCGTTCCTCGATCATCCCGAGAACTTCCTCTGGACGATCCTGATCGGAAACACGCTGGCGACGTTCACGGTGGTGACTCTGGCGGCGTTGGAGTTCCGCGCGCGCCTGGCGTCCAGTCCGGGCGGATTCATGGTCGTGATGATGGGCCTGCTCCTGGTCCTGTACGTCTTCGCGGACCTCCTCCCAAAGATCCTGTTCCGGCGGTTCCCGAACCGGCTTTGTCTGATGGGCGTTCCGTTCTTCCGACTCCTCCACGTCGTTCTCGCGCCGGCCGTCGGAGCGACCGAATGGATCTCGAACGGATTGCTGCGCTGGACGGGTGGGCGGGCCTTCACCGGACGCCTTTTCGGAAGCCGCGCCGAATTGCGCCAGGCAATCGAGGAGTCGGCCCAATCGCTGTCCCGTGAGGAGATCGCCATGATCAACCGCATCCTGGATCTCAGGAACCTGCGGGTGGGCGACCGGATGACGCCCATGGCCGAAGCGACCACGCTGCCGGCGGAAGGGTCGGTCGCCGACCTCCTGGATGTCGTGCGCGCGCGGCGGGTGTCGTCGGTGCCCCTGTGGAAGGGCGTCGGGCGCGAACGCAGGATCCACGGAGTCGTGTCGGTGCCCCTCCTGATCTACGAGGGAAACCCCGAGCCGTCGCATCCCCTTCAGTCGCTCGTGATTCCCGCCTTGTTCGTCCAGACCGACGACCCGTTGGACGCGGCGCTGAGGACGATGCAACGCGGGCGCCAGCGGTTCGCGGTGGTGCTCGACGCGCGCCGCCGCGAGGTCGGTGTCATCACCCTGAACGACATCCTGGGGTCGATGTTCGGGGAGGTCCGCGTATGACCTTCGACTTCCACGAACTGGGCGCAGTGGCCGGCAAGGCGGTGGCGGCCACGGTCATCGTCGGGTTGAACGCGTTTTTCGTCGCCGCCGAGTTCGCCCTGGTGCGGGTGCGCGACACGCAGTTGCAACCCCTCGCGGAGGCGGGAAGCCGCCGGGCGAAACTCGCGCGCAACATCATCCGCCACATCGACGCCTACCTGAGCACGTCCCAGTTGGGCATCACACTGTGCGGCCTCGGAATGGGGGCACTCGTGGAACCCCTGTTCAGCGAGCTTCTGGAACCGGTCTTCGCCGCCGCCGGAGTCGAATCGTTGGAAACCCGCAGGACCGCCGCGTTCGTCGTCGGGTTCCTCGTCAATTCCTTCGTCCTGATCGCCATCGGCGAGATCGCTCCCAAATCCCTCGCCCTGCGGCGTTCGGTGCCCATCTCGCTGGTGGTCGCGCACCCGCTCTGGCTCATCTACTGGGGGTTGTTCCCCTTCATCTGGACGCTGAACTGGACCGCCCAATGGGCGCTGACCAAGATCGGGATCGGAGCACCCTCCGAGGCGGATCTCGCCCACTCGGACGAGGAATTGCGTCTAATGATCCAGGGGGCGCCAAAGCAGGGCCATCGGTCCACGTTGGGCCGCGATGTCATCCTCAACGCCCTGGATCTGCGACGGCGCAGGGTTCGCGAGGTGATGCAACCTCGGCCCGAAATCGTCGTGTTCGCGACCAACGCCTCGATCGAGGACTGCCTCAAGCTGGCCGAGGAAACCCGGTATTCGCGGTTTCCCCTGTGCGAAGAGGGCGATCTGGACCGGACGCTCGGCGTCCTTCACATCAAGGACCTGTACCTGCACCGGGACCGGTCGGGCACCGCCGCGGACCTCCGCGAACACGCGCGCCCTGTGATCTGCGTTCCCGAATTGGCGCGCTTGGAACGGGTCCTCCAGTTCCTCCTCGAACGGCGCCTGCACCTGGCGATGGTCGTCGACGAATACGGCGGGACGGTCGGCTTGGTGACGCTGGAGAACATTCTTGAGGAACTCGTCGGGCAGATTCAGGACGAGTTCGACCAGGAAAGACCCCTGCTGGTGCGCGTCGACGACAAGACCTGGGACGTGGCCGGAAACCTGCCGTTGCACGACCTGGAACACCTCGTCGACGAACCCCTGCAGCACCCGGGAGTGTCGTCGGCGAGCGGCTGGATCACCCAGCGTCTCGGGGGATTTCCGAAGGTCGGGGATTCCATCCCCGTGGGCGCGGGAGCCTTCATCATCCGGGTGGAGGAGACCCGTGGCGCGCGCGTGACCCGGATGCGCGTGACCCGCGGCGCCGCGGGTGCTGCATCCCCCTAGGGGTCAGTCCTAATTATTGTGTTATTTCAATCGCCGTGGGGCAGCGTCCGGTAGACGCGCGTTTCATCGGAACTCCCGGGTCCGGGCGCATCCGCCGCATCCCGCCGCGTCGGCCCACACCCACGGCAGGGCATGCGACAATAACAAGAACTGACCCCTAAATGACCCCTAAACGCTACCAGCGGAAGAACCGATACGGGTCGTCCCACTCCTCCGGCACGTCGAGGTAGAGACCGCTGAGCCATCGCTTCGGGGCTGTGCCCGCCTCAACCGGGCTCCCGAAGCGCTCCAGCAACGGCGTGGCGCTGGTCGCACCCAGGTTGGCCATCAACCGCGATGCCAGGCACGCGCTCCTCCGAAATGTCCGGCGCAGGTTCGACTGGCTCTTCCCGGCGAACGACCACGGCGAGATCGCGCAGAACACCACGCTCCCCGAGGGATGGACCGCCAGCACGCCGTCGCCCACCGGTGTCAGCCCGGACGCCACCAGCGGTAGCACACGCGGTTCCCTGAGGAACACGTCCGCCGCCGCCGCACCCGCGAGCGCGGAGTCCCGGAAGGACGGTTCGAACCAGGCCGAGATATGCTCCCCTTCGGAAAGCGTCACCGGGAAGGGAAGGGCTTTTCGGACGTCTTCGGCCGTCGTCCCCAGAAAGAGCACCCGTCCTCCCTGCTCCGTCATGGCCTGGATCCGGTCCGGCAAGCCCGAAACCTTGCCGGCTCCCCCTGGACCGATCACGAGCAGGCCGACGTCGGGCACGGATCCGCCTTCCAGCCCGTCAATATCGAAGCCCGCCGACTGAAGGTGGGCGAGCCCCGCCGGGTCCCCGACGTACACAGCCGATTGCGTCGCCGTCGGCTTCCAGGCGGCCACATGCCGGATCAGGTTGTGCACGACGACGTCCGCGACGGGTTCCCGTTCGGTCCGCCCGGTGACATCGAGTTGGCAGAACACGAGCATCCCGTCTCCCTCGCGGTATTCCAGGAGCGGGCTGAACTGCTGGCCGAATCCACCGTCGAGGATCGGCAGGAAATCGCCACGGGCGGGTTTCTCGATCAGCACCGAGGCCACGTTGCCCTGGTTCCCACAGCGCCAGGCACGTGTCACGGGGATGTCACACCATCGGACCGTCGGGCCATGGCGCGGGCGCGATTCGTAGGCGAGGCGCCCCGGGGTCAGGACCGATTCCCCGCGCCAGTCCTGCCAATGAGCGGCGGTCAGTCCCGCAAGCGCGGGGTGGTCCGGAACCCGCGCGAACACCCGTCGCAGCCCATACTCGGTCGCCCGGAAGCCCAGGCGTTTCTCGAGAACCTCGGAGGTCTGCTCGAAGACGATCACCTTCAGTCCGTACCGGACCCTCGAGAGGTCGGGTGCGACACCGGACACCGTCAGGGCCTTGCTCCCGACGATCAACAGGTCGAATGCGCCAAGGTCGGCGACGGCATCGACCGGCCGGAATGCGACACCCAGTTCCCGAAGCAATCGGGACGTGTTGCCGGGCGGATCGAACACGGCGATCCGCGCGACGGAAGGAACGGCGGGCCGCGGGGAGGTGAGCACATCGATTTGGAAGACGTCTTCCTGGACCTCGCCGGAACCGAATCGCGCCCGCATCCGCAACTCGAGGCGGCCAGCCGGTTGCTCCCTGGGAACAGTGAACCCCGCCGGAATTCGGACCTGCCCGCCCGCGGGGACCGTCACCACTCGGTTGCCGGCGACCGACTGCATTGCGCTGAACGACCACTTCAACTCGGCCGACTGCCGTCGGCGCGAGTCGTTGATAAGGATGAACTGCTTCTCGAAGGATTCGCCGGGAAGGACGTTGTGGTCCTTGCTGGTGAAGCGATCCGGCTTCCCACCGATGTACGCCAGCAGCGGGCGGTTGTTACGGACCAGGGCCTCGGCGGCGGGCGTCGCCTCCCAATCCGTCCGTTCGAAGGCCAGGTCCATCCGTTCGTACCGGCGGTCGAGATAGTCCGGACTGAATCCCGGCCGCTGGAGGTTCTCCCAGTCCACCGCCAGTTGCCGTCGGGAACGGTCGACTCCCGGTTTGAGGCGCCAAAAGTGCTCATGCTCCCACGGCGAAGTCCCCGACACACCCCACGTGCGGAACGCCCGCCAGTTGTCCGTCAAATACTCGGCGAAGACCTCGAACCGATCGTCGAAGCGTTGGGATCCGACAGGCGACGGGTAATCCCACCGAT
Organism: Limisphaerales bacterium; assembly: GCA_050250555.1. Lineage (GTDB taxonomy): Bacteria > Verrucomicrobiota > Verrucomicrobiia > Limisphaerales > CAIMTB01 > CAIMTB01. The sequence continues at coordinate 38,639 of JBFWOK010000016.1, read as the reverse complement.
GCCACACGTTTCCGGCGGCGAACTGGCGGGCCTCCCACCGCAGGTTGGCGCGTTCCGCCTCGCCGATGCGGTAGGCGCGATCGCCCAGGAACTGCGCGTTCCATTCCGCCAGGCAGAATTCCCAGGGAACGCGGGCGCTCCCGAACTCGCGTTCACCCCGGTACCATCCGCGGTACATCGTCCAGTCCCAGGTGAACGGCACGCCGTACTCGCACGTGAACGCCGGCTTGATCCCGTTCGTCGCCCAATGCCCGAACCAGTCCGACATCTCCTGCACCGGCGTGAAGTTCACGTAGAAATTCATGTTGTGCATCGGTCCCAGGTTGCCCGAGGCGTGGTGGTACACGATGCGCGTCGGGTCCAGCCCCGTGGCGATGCCCTCGGCCCGGCGCGCCATCGTCACGTTGCGCTGCGCCCAGTTGTCCCGGACATCGTGCTCCCCGTCGATGAGGTCGGGGTTCATGTCCTCCATGTACCCTGTCGCGTTGTGGCTCATCGGGTACATGACGACGGAGGGATGATCCCCGGCCTGCCCGACGTACCACCCGGCGACGCGGGCGTACCCGTTGGTCACGTCCGATTCCGGGCTCCTCCAATCGAAGTGGCTGAAGTGAGGCAGGGTCAGTCCGACCAGCATGCCGACGTCGTCCGCGGCCCGGAGGATCTCCGCGAACGCCAGGTGCGAGCCGGGTTCGCAGTCGTAGTTGTGGGTGTAGACATAGTTGATCCCAAATGCCTTCAGGCGCTCGAGGCTCTCCCGCGCCCCGGCGTAAGCCGCAGCCGCCGCGCCCACCTGCGCATTGTCGAACGGCAGCGCCGACAGGTGGATCGGAATGCCGTTCAACACGAAGTCGCGCCCGTCGATCCAGAACTCGCGGAAGCCGAATCGGACCGGGTGGAAACGATCCACCTCCAGCCCGCGGCCATTCATCAACGACAGTTCCAGAACACACACGTTCTCCGGCGTGTCCAGGTCCCACAACCGGGCCGGCATCCAGTCGTCACCGAACGCCAGCCGGCCCCGGGCCAAGCCCGCCGACCCGAACTCCGGACTCTCGAACTCGCGGGCCGGTTCGCCCATGGACGTGATCCTGGCACGGAGACGGAATCGTCCTTCCATCGGGATGCCCTCCAGACCGGCGTTGAGGACGATCCGACGCTTGCGAAAGGAGGTTTCCGTCCGGACGTCCGTGAGACGCGGGCCGTCCGGTTCGCTCAAAAGCCAGGCATCCCCGCACAGACCACGTCGGGCCACGTTGCCCGCCACCTCCCGGGCGGCGGCCGAGTCGGTGTACGACAGGAGGACCCCCTTCATGGGAAGTGCCGCCACCAGCACGCTCAGCCGATGCGTGCCACCAGGTCGGACGTGGGGTGACAGGTCCAACCGTCCGCCGGGGAACCGAACCTCGCCGGCCGGCTGGTCATCGATCCACACCGTGGCGAGGGAGTTCAGTTGGTCGAGTCGGAGAATGATACGCCGCCCAGCCCATCCTTCGGGGACCGTCATCGTCCGCTGGTACCAGGCCGAGCGCACCTCGCCGAGGCGTGTCCCTGACCAATCCGGATGGGTGAAGACCGTCTGGGAATCCTTCTGCATGTAGTCCGTGATGCCCGGCCAGCAGCCTGGAACCTTGAAGAATCCCCAGCCTCCCTCGGGAGGCTGAGCCGTCGTGGCCGCGGGGGCGATGGCCGGCTGCCAGCGCCACAGGCCGTTGAGGCTGACCCGTTCCCGCGTCGGCGTTACCTCATGATAGGCATTGGAGACATCCCAGACGGCCTTCACCCCTTCAGGCAGAGCCGCCACGGGATCGGCGCCGTGGATGGGACGTATGCCGCACGGGAGGAGTGCGATCCAGACGGCGATGACCAACGGGATTTTCATTTCGTGTCCGCCACGCCCCAGAGTTTTCCGAGCAACTCGAACATCCCCGGGTCGTGTCGCCTCAACTCCTCCCGGGTGAATGGGAAGAAATCGTTGCGGCTGAAATAGGCCTCGGTGGTCTCGGCGAAGTACTCCATGGGGTTGGTGAGGGCATAAGCGCGCTCGAACGTGTTGGGCCGGCCGTTGCCCTCGCCGAACGAACGTTCGACACGGTCGTAGCCGCCGCCCGCCTTGGCGCGGTCGAACGCGGCCTTGATCTCCGCGTTGTCAAAGCCTCCCTCCAGGGTGCGGTGGTGATAGGCATGGGCCAGCTCGTGCAGCACGAAGTTCGGCATCCGCCGCGTCTCGGCCTCGAAGTCCGCCACGCCCGAGAACTCCACCCCGCGGGCCATGCCGGGATCCCTGCCGTTGGCGCGCAGCCAGCCGGCGTCCGGATGATACTCGGCGCCCGACCTCTTCCCGGGGTACTCGGGGGAGAAATGGAGCGGAACTTCCCTCAGCTGTTCGACGGCACCCGCGGGAACCCCGCGGATGATCTCTCGGAGCTGCGCCTCGAGCAGTTCCAGCGCGCGCTGCGTGGCATCCGGCTGTCGATCCAGCAGGTCGCGTCGGACATGGACCTTCCAACCGGCCACGACACGCGTCTCGCTTCGGCTGTCGCCTTCCGCCGCCGCGGAACGTTGCTCGGCGGCCGCACGGATCCGGGTCTTCGCCTGCTTCAACCGTTCCGGCCACTCGAACTTCGGCGACGTCGCCGGATCCCATCCGGCCAGGTGGCCAGTCACGCGGGTCTGCGGCCGGGTGTACTTCAGGACGGTGTCGCCGAAGACCTCCCGGCACATTGCGGCCAGGCCCGGGTCGTACTCGAGGAGCTCGGCGCGGGTGTTGACGTGGTTGTGGTCGTGGTCGTTCTCGCGATTGTTGTCGAACCACGACTGGACGCCCTCGGCGAAGTACTCGTGATGGTTGACCGACGCGTACTTGCCCTTCCATAGGCCGGCCTTCATCGCGGCGTCGTAGGTCGCCTTCAGCCGCGGATCGAACGTGGGATCCACGTTCAGCAACCCGCGCAGGTGGATGTTGTGGGCGAACTCATGGATGAGGATGTTCTCCGTCGAATAGGGGTCGCCCGGGTAGCACAGCAGGTTTTCTTCCCCGCAGGAACAGAACGGGTCGGTCTCGCTGCCGCCCAGGCCGCGCGCCCGCGAGTCCCAGTACTCGCGGCCCGAAAGCGTCGGGTGCTCCGGCATCCGGCCCCTCCCAAGCCAGGCGAACTCCGGCTGGTCGGTGGTGAACTCGTCCCACGCGAGGATGCACAGGCGCGAACCGCTCCGGATCATCGCCTCCCGAACGTCAGGTCGCTGCGCCAGCATCAGGTCCACGAGATACGCGGCTTCCCTGAGAGCGTAAGGGTTCACGCGGGCCGAGGCGACGATGGGATAGCCGTGGGCATCGATCCGCTGCGTGTAAAAGGCGGGCACGCCGTCCTTGTCGGGTGGATCGAACCGGACGCCCTGCACCGGCACGAGACTGGTGACGATCCGCTCGGACCGATCCTCCCGTCCGACCAGCACGAAGCGGTGGCCCAGCGTGGTGGTGAGCACCGTTTTCCCAGCGGGTTCCACGGTACCGTTGGGCACGCGTTCGGTGTCCGACTTGAGCCAGAAGATGTCGAGGGGTTGCGCGCTGCCGTTGAGGACCTGGAGTCGCGGGCGCTTCGGTTCCCCGGCTGCCGGATCCGCGGCGGTGGCGGGGGAGATCCACGCTGGCGCGAGGATGAATGCCAACGCGGCGAGGAAACCTCGCGGGCGAAGGTGACGAAAGGTTGTCATCATGCGGAATGCAGGACCTGACTCGCGGATCCTTATTCGGCCCCCCAGATGGACCTTGTTCGAGCGGGGTGTCAACCCCGCCGGCCGCCCCCAAAACTCCGCGTAAGAAACCACGAAGAGCGCGAAGAGCACGAAGGGAGAGGCGGAAGCGAGTCCCTGATCGGGATTGACCTGTAGCGGATTGCCGAGGCCGGAACGAATCATGCTTCCTTCGTGTCCTTCGTGCCTTTGTGGTGGGATCGCTTTCTCCCAGGCGCCCCTATCCGGAGATCAGGGCAGCCTTCGGGGCTCCGACCCCTAACGTGACGATTCCAGACTCACTTCTCCCCGGGATGGCGCTTCAAGGATTCGGTCGCGGCCAAGGCGTCCCGCAAGACGGGGATAGTGAGTCGGTCCTTGGAACGATTGGCCGCGATCTTGCTGGCGAGGATCCGCTCCAGGGAAAGCACCTTGCGCTTCAGCAGGACTTCCAGGAGCCGAAACTCATTTTCGGAGAATGGTAGCGGCGCGTCCACGGATCAGGCTCCGATGCAGACGTTCGAACGGTGGTTGTTCCAGGAGAATCAACGTGTGCCGGACATTGTCGGGATCCGCCTCCGGATGCTCCGCCAGAATTCTCCGGACCCGGTCGGACAACCGGCGCGCCCAGCATTCGGCATCGGCGTCGTTTAGGGGGCGGACAGGTTGCTTCAAGCGCCCGAATCTAGTCATTTCCCAACAACCGGTCACCACGTTTCCTAGCAAGCGGGTCAGCAAATCGGGTCAGTCCCACGTGTTCGGATTTTTCGGTCGCGTTTCATCGGGGCCCGGAACTCCCGCGCATCCACCCCGTCGCATCGACCCACACCTGCGGCAAGGGACGCGACAATAACAAGAACTGACCCCTAAAGGAGTCGGCGAAGGGCCACGGTGTTGAGGAGGGCCTTGGGGACGATGGAGTCGACGAGGATGTATTCGGGGACCTTGGTGCCGTCGGCGCTGCGCTCGGAACAGTGGTCGTTGTCCCCGTGCGGGCCGAGTCCGTCGAGGGTCGGGACGTGGTCGCAGATCCAATTGCCGTCGCTGAGCCCGCCGCGTTCCTCGCTGTCGAGGGGCTGCCCGAGATCCCCGGCGGCGGCCTTCCACGCCGAAAAGAGCCGGTCCGTGCCGGGATTTCGGGGCCACGGCGGACTTTCCTCGATGAGTTCGATCCGGACCTGGCAGCGGAAGCCATCGACGGAGCTGGCGACGTCGCCGGGACCCTGGAGGCCGAGGATGGATTGGACGCCGGCCTGGTAAATGTCCCGAGAGAACGCGCGCATCTCGACTTCGGCGGTGGCGACGTGGGGGACGCGGTTCACGGCGACTCCGCCCGCGATGACGCCGACGTTGAACGTGAGGTCGCGGGAGTAGTCAGTGAGTTCGGCGATTCGATTGACGGTCCGGCCGATCTGGGAGATGGCGTTGGCGCCACGGGGGTGTTTCGCGCCGGCGTGGGAGGCGCGGCCCTCGACGGTGACCCGGAAGGTGGCGCGGCCTTTGCGGGCGACGACGAGACAGGGGGTTCCGTGGGGTCGTCCCTCGGCTTCGAAGACGAGCGCGGCGATCGTGGTGGCGGGGTCGAGACGCTCGCGGCAGACCGAGGTGAAATCGCGGGAAAGCGTTTCCTCGGACGAATTCCAGAGCAGTCGCCAGGTGATCTGTTGAAAGGCCTTCGGATCGGTTTCCGCGAGGACGGACAGGACGAGGTGCATCATGGCGGTGCCGCCCTTGATGTCGATCGTGCCGGGTCCGTAGATGCGGGGTCCGTCGGGCTGCCAACGGAAGTTGTTCCGCTCCTCCTCCTCGGGGGGGAAAACCGTGTCGAGGTGGGAGATGAGGGCGATCGACCGCGCGGCCGCTCCCGGGCGGGTGAGGACGAGGTGGTCGCCGCAGGCGGGGTTCTTGTGGGGAACGAACTCAGCCTGAAATCCGAGGGGCGCGAAGTGGCGCGCCGTGAAGCGGGCGAGCCGGTTCACGCCGTCGCGATGGCCGGTGTAGCTGTTGATTCCGACGAGGTCTCGGAGGAATTCGAGGGTCGCCGGAAGGCGTTCGCGAAGCAGCGCCTCGATCCGGGAGTGAGCCGCGGTGGGCGGTGTCTGCGTCGGCGGGAACGGCATGGCGGTCACTGGGTGACGAGGGGAACTTCGAGCGTCGGGACTTTCGGGTGGGTGGTCTGGATGACGAGGCGCGCCTGGCTTGGGGCCGGCGGAAGGGACCATCCGCCCGGCAGGGTGAGGCGGACGATGGCCGAGTTGGGACCGCCCGCGGGTTGGATCTCGGGTTGGGTGAAGGCCGGACCGCCTTCGAGGACCGCGCTGACGATCCTGAAATCGGGCGAGTTGTCGGCGCAACGAACGAGAGTCTGAAGGTGGCGATCCGTCGGAAGCGGTCCCGAAGGCAGGACAATGCGCTGCGGAACGACGGTGACGGCGCGGTCGACGATCGCGCGGGCGGCGATGGTGATGGTCTCGGGCCAGCCCTCGGGGGCGGGCTTTTCGAGCGCGACCACCAGCGTGCCCTGCTGGTTGCCGGCGGCGAGGGACGTCGTTGTGGTGACGTCGATCTCGTACGCCTTGCCCTGCGCCACGGTTCGAAGTTTGGCGTCGAAGCCGGGGTTCTGGGAGCGGACCGAGGCGATCCGGGCGGGTTCCTCGAATTCGATCCGGTACACCCCCTGGGTGATGCTGTTGTCGGGGTCGAGACGGCCGAAATCCAAACTGGATGGCGCGATCCGGATGGGTTTCCAGACGAGCCCGGCGATGTGGACGCGGGTCACATTGCTACGGGCATTGCTGTGGAGGACCAGCTGCTGGTTGAACGGCCCGGGTTCGCGCGGGGCGGCGAGGGCGACCTGAAGGGCGGCGGTCGCCCCCGGCGCGATGGAGGTCTGGAGTCCGCTCAGGACGCGTCCGCCGGGGGGTGGCGTGGCGCGGCTGATCTGCAAGGGAGCGGAACCCGTGTTGGTCACGGCGAGCGTGAGAATCCGGCTGGTCCCGGCGAAGACCCGTCCGACGAGAATGTTCGTCGCGGCGGGGCTGAGCTCGGGGAAGCTGCTCCTCAAGAGGCCGAGGTGTTTTTCCAGCAAGGCATAGAATTCGGCGTCGTCGTCGGGCGAACCGACGACAATCTCCGAGCCCATGATGAACTGGGGGATGCTACCGCTTTTCGTCTTCTCACGATTGGCGGCGAGGATCCCCTTGCTGGTTGCGATGAGGTTGGTGATCCACGATTCGTGGGTCTTCCGGGCCTCGGCGAGGGGTTGGGCGCCCAGGCGAGCCTCGAGCGCGGCGCGGACATTGTCGGCTTTCGGGGGAAGACGATCGAAATACAGCTCGGTGGCGGTATCGGACCAGGCCTTCGGATCGATCCGCCAGGAGGCGAGCATGAGTTCCTGGATCTCCAGCGAATCACCGCCGTGATGGGTGGGCAGCGAGACCACGCCCAACTGGGTCGCGTCGAAGGTCTCCCGCACGCGCGCGAGAATCTGGTTGGCGTGGCGGCAATGGATGCAGGTGTAGTCCGAGACCATGACGAACCAATGGGGTGCCTCGAGGGCGCCGTAGTGCGGCAGGTCCGCCGGTTGGAGGACAAAACTTCCGTCGTGGAGGCTGAGCGCCTTGGGAACCGGTTGAGGAGAGGCGGTCCCTGGACCGGTCCCCGGCTCAAGGCTGGGCGGCACGGGCGAGGCGACGGCCTCGGATCCGGGACCGCTTTCGGCGCCGGAGCTCGGAGTCGGAGGCGTGGGGGTCGCCGGAGCGGCGGGAGCGGGCGGAGTCGACGACGACATGGACGCCGTGACGATCCGTGGTTTCGGCGGTTCGGGGCTCAGAAACTGGGTCAGCGCGAACCCGGTGAAGGCGACCGCGGCGGCGGCGGCGGCGGTTCCCCAGAACGCGGGACCCGGGCCGGCGGAAGCCGAGGTGGCGACGGCTTGGGATTTCGATTTGGATTTGGAGTTGGACGCCTTTCGTTTCCGATCCTGGGCGGGCGGCTCGAGGGCGGCTTGGGGTCCAGCGGTTGCGGCGTCTTCCTTGCGCCACGCGAGGGCCATGAGGATGGCGCCGGTGGTGGCAATCGCATGGGTGGCGGAGCACCATTTGCAGAAGGCCTTGATGGCAAACACCTGAAGGCCCGCGAACCAGAGTCCGGCGGCGGGAATGAGGAGGAGAAGGGCCGCGGCCACAACACGGGCGGCGTGCCTGCCCTGGGTGAAGGGAAGCGCCGCGAGCAAGGCGAGGGCGAGGTAGGTGATCGCTCCGAACACTCCGACGGGGATTCCGAGAACCTTGGCCCACTTGCTGGAGAGCACGACTCCGCAGTCGCCGTCATTGCATCCGGGAACCGGCCCGGACTGAAGCGACTGGTAGGCGAGCCAGGCGGAAGCAAGGGTCGCGATGCCGAGGAGGACGAGCGACGCGGTGCGGAGGGTTGACCCGGAGGAGGTCGATGCCGATGCCGATGCGGATGCCGATGCCGATGCGGAGTTCGTCGAGGAGGCGCGTGCCATGCTGCGGAGGGGAAGCGTGTTGAGTGGAATGGATGTTCGCGGACGGTGGAAGGGAGACGAGCCGGGAATTCACCGAGTCTTCGCTTCGTACTCCTTGAGCGTCTTTTCGAGCTGCGGTTTGAGTTCGGGCTCGGTGCAGAGTTCGATCGCCTTTTTCTGGAGGTCGACGGCTTCCTGGAATTTGCCGCTGACGAATTGGGCGCGGGCGTAAGTGTCGAGGATGGAGGGGTCCTTGCCTTCGGAAGTGTCGTAGGCGGCTTTGGCGGCCCGCGCGGCGAGGCCGAGGTCGGGGTTTTTGATCCGGGGATGCGTGAGGAGGATCCACGCGAATTGATTCATCAGGCCCGCGTTGGCCGAGGCGTCGGCGAGGATCGCTTCGCCGAGTTCCTTGGACTTCGGGGTCGAGGTGCCGTCGGCGACGATCTCGAAATAGTCGCGCATGCTTTTCTCGGCGCGCAGCGAGCGTTTGGCGGTCTCGAGGTCGTACTCGCCGCGAACGATGTCGTCGATGGCGGTGTCGAGCCCGGCCATGGGATGCCCGTGCCAGGCGATCCGCCCCTGCTGATCGACGATGAAGGCGTGGGGGATTCCGTTCACTCCGAACGCCTCCATGTACGCGGCGCTGGTCTTCCGGGCGTCGTCGACAGCGACGACGTAGTTCATCTGGTCGGCCATCTTCGCGACGAAGGGTTTCACCTTGGAAGCGGGTTCGTCGCTGATGCCGACGATGGTGACGCCCTTGTCCTTGAACCGGGCCTGGAGTTCGGAGAGGTGGGGGATGCTGGTTCGGCAGGGGGGACACCAGGTGGCCCAGAATTCAACGACCGTGACGTTCTTCCCCTTCCCGGCGGCGAGGTCGACGGCTTCGCCCTTGACCCAGTCCTTGATCTTCAGTTCCGGGGCGGTCATGCCGAGGTCGGCGGCCTGGAGGGGCAGGAAGGTCCAGGTGCCTGCGGCGGCAAGGGCCGCGAAGAGGGCGTTGATTTTCACGGTGCCCCGACTCAAACAGTCCGCCGGGCAATGTCAAACCTGGGGGCTTCGGGCCCCTGCCCTTCCCGGAACGACTGAAAAGCATGGCGAGGCCGAAACCGTCCGCTTGATCTCCGGAACGGGATTGGAGGAAAACGGAGCGGCGTGGAGCGTCGCATCGCATGAAAGAACCATCGTATCGTGGCCACAAGGGTTTGCCGGAAGTGGCTGGCATCTGTTCCGTGACCGAGGCGGCCGGACCCGGTCTTTCGGTGAACGACTGTGTGGAACGGCTGAAGCGCTACCATTACGCGCTGCACCGGCTCTGGCACCTGTTCAACGCGCGCCTGACGGCCGAACCGGTGTACGAGATCAAGATGGCCTTCAGCCTGCACGCGCACCTCTGCGCGCAACACGTGACGGCGGTCCGCGACCGCGTCGCGGAGATGCGCCATCCGCCGCTGGGACTGGACAAGATCCCCCACGACCGGTTGAGGCTTTTCTTCGACGAGATCCTGGCGGCGCCCCATACCTTCGACCTGCTTTCAGCGGTCTACACCCGCGCCCTTCCGGCCTTGAAGGCGGCCCTGGAACGGCATGTCCGCGACACGAACGCGTTGGCCGACTGGCCGACGGTGCGGTTGATCCGCTTCGCGCTGTTGGAAGTGGACGACATGCTGGCTTGGGGAAGCACCGCGTTGAAGTGCCTGGCGGACGAACCGCGAAGCGAAGGCCTGGACCGCTGGCTGGGGTCGTTGGATGCCTGCCTCGCGGACGCGGGCGGCCTCGACGGCGCGGGCGCGAACGCGGACGCGAAAGCGGGCACGGACAACGGCACGGGCGGACCGGTCCCCGAAGGCTTGCCGCGGTTCTCAGCGACACCATTCCGGTATGATCGGGTGCCGCGTCGGGACGAGCGGTTTCCGGACCCGTACAACATGGGAGTGCATGCCGAGGAGTTCCTCTACACACCGGAATTCCCGGCGTCGGCGAAGACGCTGATGATGTATTTCAAGCGGCTTCGGGAGATCGATGTGCCGGAGATGATGGCGGGGATCCTGGTGGAGTCGGCGGACAAGCCCTGGGAATTCCACCGGGACATGACCCGCCAGCTTTGGGATGAGGCGCGCCACGCGATGATGGGTGAGGCGGGCTTCGTGAAGCTGGGCCTGGATTGGCCGCGGCAGGTGATGGTGAACTTCACCTGGTCGAAGGGATTGAACGAGCAGTTGAAGCCCGCGGAACGGCACGCGGTTCTCTGGTTCATCGAACAAGGGCTGATGTCGAAGACGGGCAAACGCTACGAGTGGGAGGTGGGATGCGAGTCGGGCGATTCGTTGTCCGCCCTCTTCCAGGACTACGACTGGGCCGATGAAGTGCTGCACGCGCGGATCGGTCGTGAGTGGTATGTGAGCCAGTTCGACGGGAACGTCGAGAAGGCGGCGGAATACGGGAGCGAGTGCTGGAGCCGGGTCGTGTCGGATTGGGCCGCGTGGCGGGAGGCGGGGCTGACCGAGCACCGGAACTGGTGGCCGGGGTTGTACTCCGAGTTCTGCCGGCGGCAGGGGATCCGTCCGGACCCGGCGGCCCTGTCGTTCTCGACGAGCTACGCGGAAACCCGGGCGGACCTTCAGCGGATCGCGGCATCGGGCTAGCCAGGAGGGGCCGAAGTCAGGGACGCGACAGACAACACGGCGCATGCACGCGAGCGCGAATAGAACCCGTGCCACGGCGGCCATCGCGGATGGACGGGGAGGTTTCACCCTGGAGAACGTGGACGTCGCCGATCCGACGGGGGACGAGGTGCTGGTCGAGATGCGGGCGGCCGGCATCTGCCACACCGACCACGCGTCGCTGTCGTGGAACCGGCCGCTGGTGATGGGGCACGAGGGATCGGGCGTTGTGCGATCGGTGGGCCCGGCAGTGCGTCATGTGGGACCCGGAGACGCGGTCGTTCTGAACTGGGCGATCCCTTGTGGCGCTTGCGCGGCGTGCGGACGTGGGGACGCCGTGTTGTGCGAGTCGAGCCGGCCGGCGCACGTGATGGAACCCTCGGCGGGGCATGCGCGGGCGGAAGGGACCCTCTGGAAGGGCATCGCTGTGGATCGCTCGTTCAACCTGGGAACGCTTTCGTCGCTGGCCCTCGTCCGCGCGGCGGCGGTGACCCCCTTGCCACCGGGTGTGGGGTTCGCGTCGGCGTGCATCGTGGGGTGCGGGGTGATGACGGGCTTCGGGTCCGCGGTCAACGTGGCGCGGGTGGCGCCGGGAAGCGTCGTGGCGGTCCTGGGGTGCGGTGGTGTCGGCCTGAACGTGATCCAGGGCGCGCGGATCCGGGGCGCCGGCCGTATCGTGGCGATCGATGTCCGGGAGTCCGGGTTGGAACAGGCGCGGCGGTTTGGAGCCACGGACACGATCCTCGCGGACCCGGCGGACCGGGACTTTTCCCGCATGGCGGAAGAGGTGTTCCGGTTGAACGGCGGGCGGGGCGCGGATTACGCCTTTGAGGCGACCGCGGTGCCCGCGCTGGCGTTCGCGCCGTTGCGGTTGATTCGGGACGGTGGGATGGCGTTGCAGGTGAGCGGCATCAACGACGCGGTGACCGTTCCGATGCCATGGTTCATGTGGAACAAGACCTACCTGGCGCCGTTGTATGGCGGGTGCGTGCCAGGCCGTGATTTCCCACGGATCTTTGAGCACTACCGTCGGGGCGAACTGAAGCTCGACGAACTGGTGACGCGGACCTATGAGCTGGCGGAACTGGGAAGCGCGATGGAGGACATGCTCGCGGGAAGGAATGCGAAGGGTGTCATCCTGTTCAAGTGAGGAGCGACCATGTCCGGAACATTCAGGACCTTTGAGATCTCGGACCCGCGATTCGAATCGGATGGGCTCCGGTGGGTGACCGTGAAGAGCGCGGCGCTGAAGGGTCGGGCCGACATCACGCTCTGGGTGCCGCCCGGAGGAAAGCCCGCGGGAATGGTGCTTCTCCTCCACGGAGTGTACGGGAGTCACTGGGCGTGGGCCCTGAAGGGAGGGGCGCACCGGACCGCGGAACGCCTGATGAAGTCAGGCGACGTCCCGCCGATGGTTCTGGCGATGCCGAGCGACGGGTTGTGGGGGGACGGGTCCGGCTACTGGAAACACGCGGAGCGGGACTTCGCGCGATGGATCGTCGAGGAAGTGCCGGCCGCGGTGCTTCAGGCGGTGCCGTCGCTGGAAAGGTCCGCGCCCCGATTCATCGCCGGTCTGAGCATGGGGGGCTATGGCGCGTTGCGTCTGGGGTGCGGGCATCCCGGGGCGTTCGCCGCGGTGTCGGGACATTCGTCGATCACCCAGTTCGAGCAGCTGGCGGGATTCGTTGAGGAACCGTTGGAATCGTACGGTCCGGGAGAAGGCTCGCCGGACGTGCTCGACGTGGTGCTGGCGAATCGGGACCGGTTGCCACGGATCCGGTTCGACTGCGGGACGGAGGATCCGTTGATCGGTGCGAATCGGGCTTTGAGCCGGGCGCTCGAATCGGCGGGCATTCCGCACGAATACCGTGAGTACGCTGGGGGCCACGAATGGCCGTACTGGGAGACTCACCTGGCCGAGACGCTGCGCTACTTTGGAAGCGCGACACGGAGTTGCGGCTGATTCCAGCGGCGGCGGCGGGACGCGGTAGGAGGTCACCACCAGAAACTGGGGTCGCCGTTGGTGCGGACCTTCATCTTGTTGAACTTCACCCAGGACGAGTGGCCATCGAGATAGACGTGATTTCCGCCGGCCGGGAGGCGCCCGGCGAGATGGGGTGTCTGATGGCCGCGCCAGCCGCCATCGACCTTCACGTACCGGTTCCGCGAGGGATCGGTCTCATTGCTGCCTTGGGAGATGGTTCCGTCGGCGGCGACGACGCGTTCGGACGGACCTGGGCTGAAGGTCGTGCCGTCGGTCATCTTCCAAGGCTCGGGGAGGAGTCCTTCGGTGATGTTGGTGGCTCGGATACGGCCGGAGCCCTTGAACGCAACGGCATACCCGATCACGCGGTATCCGGTGGCGTTGTCACCGGCGACCTCGTTGGTGATCCGCGTGGTGAAGGCCCACAACTCGTCGTTGTCCTGTTTGGCGAACCCGGGGCAGTACAGAATATGACGTCCGCCGCCATTGAGGACGAAGGCGTCCGCGGCCTTGGCGGGCAAGTCCCACGGCCAGACGGCGCCGGTGCAGTCGGGGAATCGTTCCCGGTTGTCATCGGCGTACATGCGGATGGCGAGCCCGAGTTGGCGGGTGTTGCTGGTGCACTTGATCTGAACGGCCTTCGTCTTCGCCTTGGCGAGAGCGGGTAGGAGCATGCTGGCGAGAATCGCGATGATGGCGATGACGACGAGCAACTCGATCAGGGTGAAGCCGGGGGACCGCCGGAGGGCGGCGATGCCGACGGCCCGGATTTGGGTCTGAGACTGGGGCTGAGGCTGCGTGTTCATGGGCGCGATCATTCGGCTGGCACATCAAGGGAATGGCAGACCGTCAGGGCGGCCAGTACCAGCGGGTGGTTTCTTGCAGAATCTAGCTCCCGGGAACCGCTGAAGGGCAACTCGTTTATCCTGATTCCGGGGGGTGTGCGGCGAATCAATCAGGGGCGACCGAGGTCGCAGGACTGGAGCGCCTCGAGAGTCCAGGCGTATTCCTGGGCGAGTTGATCGACGACCGACCGGGTCTTGAGATCCTGGGGCAGGACTTCCCACGTGTACGTCTCCATTTCCAGATGGGGCGCGACGTCGGGGTGGGCGTGAAGCCAATCGAGGGTGCCGAGGACGTGGTCGGAGGTGGTTTGGAAGAGGCGGGCCGGACGGTGGTGGAGGGGGATGTGGAAATGGATCCGCCACTCGAGTTGGGCCATGGGTTCCGTCCCGTGGGATTCCGCGAGGGCGTGGGGAAGATCGAGCCACCGACGGAGTGTTCCGTCCGGGGACCGCTGAATGACCTGGTGCAGGTAGGTGTCGTCCGTGAACGCCTGGAGGGCCTGGCGGACCTCGACGGTGGGGTGGACGCTGAGCGCGCTGGACAGATGGACCTTGCCGATACGGATCCGGTGTTGGTGAAGACGTTCCAGGGCCTCGGCCGGCGATTCGAACTCGATGGCGAGATGGCAGCAGTCGTAGTTGATGCCGAGGTGTTCATCGAGGCGCAGATCGCCGGGCCGGTCGGCGCGGAGGCGCTCGAAGAAGGCGACCGCTTCAGGGGTGGTTTCGAGGGTGCAGAGCGGCTCGGGTTCGAGGTCGAGGTGGAGGGATCGTCCCGAGGCGCGGGAGACGCGTTCGATGTGTTCGACCGCCTGCCAGAGGTGCTGGCGGCAGGCCTGGAGGGCGCGTTCGTCGGGTGCGAAACCCTTGAACGAGACCGGGACGGTGCTGACGCTGCCCTCCACTCCCGGGGGGAGGATCTCGGCGAGAATGTCGAACAACGCGCGCGTGTATTCGAGGCGGTCGGGTTGCGTCCAATCGGGGACATAGACCTGCTCCTTGACGCGGGTTCCATGAAACTGCCCAAAGGGGAATCCGTTGATCGTAAAGACGTAACAGTTCTCCCGGTCCAGCCATCGCCGGAACTCGGCGAGTCGCCCGGCATCCCGAAGTTCCCGGGCGGCTCGCGCCGAGAGCCGAAGACCGATGGCGAAGGGTTGGCCGCGCGCGACGCGATCACGAACCGCCAGCGTGTGTTGGCTCAGAGCCGCGAAGATCTCTTCCCACGATTCCCCACGGTGGATGTTGGTGCAGTAGGCGAGGTGGCGACCGTGACGGAGCTTCATGGCCTGGGAAGGGTGCCGTCACGGGGACCGCAAGCGCAATGAACCTTGGGGTACCCAGTCATCCTGGAATCGGCCGACACGACCCGAGGCGGGTCCCGCCACGGATTTTTCGTTGGACGGGAGCGGGCAAATCACCACGCTCGCGCCATGCGTTATCCATTCCGAATCGTCGTCGCGGCGTCCGTGGTTGCCTATGGCCTTGCGGTCGCCGGGTGTGGTTCTTCGAAGCCGACGCCGGTCTCCAGCAAATCAGCGGGTGAACAGCTTCTTGAATTGAACGAAGCGAAGGAGAAGGGGTTGATCTCCGACCGGGAGTACGAGCGGATGCGAAAGAACATCGTCCGCAGCAACGACTGAATCGACCCCCTTTCACTGCGGGATTCTGGCGAGACGGT
This sequence comes from Limisphaerales bacterium, assembly GCA_050250555.1. Taxonomy (GTDB): domain Bacteria; phylum Verrucomicrobiota; class Verrucomicrobiia; order Limisphaerales; family CAIMTB01; genus CAIMTB01. The sequence continues at coordinate 23,245 of JBFWOK010000016.1, read as the reverse complement.
AGAAGGTCGGATCCCCCGTTGGCTCGACGGACAGCGTGACCTCGGAATCGACGGTCGAACTGAGGCTGGAAACGGGGATGGCCTCCCAAGCCGCCTCGGAGCCAAATTGCCGGGTCTGTTCCAGGCGCCAACCGGAGAGATTCGCGGGCCACGCCAGGACGATTTGGCCTGCGTCGCGTCGCAAGGTGAGTCGCGGTAGCACCGGAAGAGAACTCCGCTGGCCCACGAGTTCGAAATCGAAGCCCATGTCGGTGCTCGTGCGGGAGAACTGGTGGACCTCGATCGCGAGAACGTTGGTCCCATCGACGAGTCCGGAAGCCGGAACGGTCGTTTCCGTGAACACCACCTCCGCGTCGTCGCGCACATCGGACTGGGCCACGAGCGTCGGCGTGATCGAACCGGACCGAATGCCGGAGCGGTACAGTTCCTGGCCGTTGAGATACACCACCGCCCCGTCGTCGCGCGCCAGGCGGCAGATGAGGTTCGTGACCGTCGCCGCGTCCGCGAGGTCGAAGGTGTGTCGGAACCAGGTCGTTATGGGGCGAAGGCTGGGGTTCGGGCCAAAACTGACGACGGTGGCTTCGCCGTCCTCGCCATATCCCAGGCGGGCCGGACCGAATCCCCACGCGGAGTCGTCGAAGCCCCGGTCCGTCCAGCCCGCCTCGGGCGCGATCCCCGTGTCCAGGAAACGCCAGACGGACCCACGCCGGACCAGCGTCGGCGTGAGGTTCGCGTCGACGACGGAAACGGGGACCCCGGGTGAAAGCACGGAAGCCCCACCGGCGAGGATCGCGACGGCGGTCAGCACGTGCGATCCCGCGGGCGGGTTGATCCAAGTGATCGCGTAGGGCGATTGGTCCGCCGAACCGACGACCTGTCCGTCGGCGAGGAAATCGACGCGCTGAAGCGGGGATTCTGGCAATTCGCCCACCGAGGCGCTGAGCACGAGGCGTCCGGGCGTGCGGAAGGATTCGTCGGCCTCGGGACGGACGAGGCGGATACCGGGTTCGACGGTTTGGAGGAGGTCGGCGGTGAGCCGGAGGTCGAAGGCGATGTCGGAGCTCGTCCGGGAGATCTGGTGGATCTCGACGGCGAAGAGGTTGGTGCCCGCGACGAGGAGCGCGGGATCAACGCTGTGTTCGAAATAGGTCGTTTCGTCGGTGCCGCCAACGGTTGACGACGCGAGGGTTTGGGCTGTCAGCGTGCCGGAAGGAAGGTTGTCCCGAAACAGCTCGGTTCCATTCAGGTGGACGGCGGCGCCATCGTCGCGGAGGAGTCCGATGGTGACATGGGTCAAGCGCGCGGGATCATCCACGACGAAGGTGCGGCGGAACCACGTCGTGATGTGTTTCTGGGAGGCGTTGGGACCGTAGCTCACGACGGTTGTTTCGCGGTCGCCGCCGTATCCGAGGATGGCGGGCCCGGCGTTCCATTCGGAATCGTCGAACGTGCTCCGGGTCCAGGTCGACGGCGGGGCCGTGCCCTGATCGAGGTACCGCCATGACGACCCCGCGGCGAGGAGGGTGATGGGTCGGGCCTGGGCGACGGCGACGGCCGCGAAGTCCAGGCCGGTCCGGGACGAGGTGAGGCTGACCGGGTTCGAGAACGAAACCGGTTCGAACGTCGTGGTATCCAAGGTGGCGGAAAAGACGTACGTGGCGGGGGTCAGTCCGGGAAGGGTGTAGTTACCCTGGCTGTCGGTGAACGCGAAACGGCCGTTGTTGGAGCTGATCCGAGCGCCCACGACCGGTTCGCCGTCAGCGGTGATGCGTCCGGAGATTCGAACCGTCGTAGGGGAACCGATACGAATCACGGCGTGGGCGCGGGCGACGCCCCCCTTCATGTCGCTGGCGGTGCATTGGACGAGGTATTCGCCGGTGGCGGACCATCGATGCGTCAGGCTGGGCGCGTTTGTGCCAAGGCTTTCGTCGCCAAAATCCCAGAAGAACGCGAGGGGATCGCCATCGGGGTCGGACGCGGTGGCCCGGAACTCGAGGACTGAGGCGGTGGTGCCCTGGAGGAGAGGCGCGGCGAGTTGGAGGGTGGGTGGGCGATTGTCCTCGAAGGCGCCGCGATGGACGACGACATCGATCCAGGCGGGCGCGGAACCGCCCTTGGCGACAGGGGTGATGTGGATCCCGGCGGTGGGATCGGAATACGTGCGACCCAGGGTGACGGCGGCGTCATCCTTTTCGCGGGCGGAACCGGGCGTCGTGTCGAGGAGAAGGCTGGACTGGCTGCCGCGACCGGTCCAACGAAGGCCGACGCCGTCGGTCAGCCAGCGGTTGCTCGGGAAACGTTGGCGAAATTCGACCCAGTAGTTGGTTCGCGCGTTCGCGAAGATCTGGAGGCCACGACTCCCGACGACGGCGTTGGTCTGGTCATGCGCGTGGATGCGGTAGGTGCCGTTGGTGGTCGCGATGGAGTATTCGCCTTCCTGTAGCCAGTCGAGCAGGCGCTTGTAGCGCGCGTTGAAGTGATTGCTGCCGGCGCTGGCCGCGCCCATGGTGTCGAACTTGTCCCCGTATTCGACGTCCTTGCCCGGGCCGGTGACCGTGGGACCGTCGGTGTCCCAGAAGTTGGCGTGGTTCAATCCATAGTTGTGGCCGAGTTCGTGGGCGGTGACGCCCGTCGACGACGTCCCGCGAATCCACGCGCCGGGAGCGCCGACGAAGCCGAGTCCGGCCCAGCTGAACCCGGGGACGCTTCGCATGCAGGTGAGGTCGTAGTCGTAATTCGAAAGGACGTACCCGGCGTTCCGGGCGGCGGCTCGGGCGTCGTTGCGAAGGTCGCCCGCGTCGTTGTTCGAACCGTAGTCGCTGGCGGTGCGGGGCATTCGCAGCACCGGCGTCACGTCGGATCCGGAGCCGATCTCGAGGAAGCCGGCCCGACCGTAGGAGTTTCCCTGGTAAAACTGATGAAGCTCGCGCGTCAGATCCGCGGCCCGGCTGGCGGTGAACGATTCACCCTCAAGATCCGAGAAATCGACGCGGATGAACAACAGCCGTTTGAGGCCCTCCGTGGCGGGCGATGCGGCCAGGGGAAATTCACCAGTCGCCTCCGATTCGATCCCCGTGCCCGCCGCCGCAAGTCGCGCTTCGAAGCGGCCGGCGTGGTCCGGACAGCAAAGGAGAGCGGGTTGTCCGCACGCCTCGAGTGCCCGGGTCAGAGGGCCGCTCGCCGGGTGGTCGGCGCCTTCCGCGCAGAGCGCGTTCGGTTGGCGCGCCAGAACGGCTTCGGCCTCCGCGGGCGTGAGCGCGCGGACCGGGCTTTCGTCGACCGCCATGAACGGGCCGAGCGCGATCCCGTGCAGGGACACATCGCGAAGCGTCGTCTGATCCACGCGCCGTCCATAGACAAACGCGCTGAATCGGCGGTCACCGAGGACGACTTCGCGACGCAGGGGTTGGACATCGGCCTCGCGACCGGGTTCCGCAAGCGCTGCGAGCACTTCGAGGTCACCGCGCCCCGCCACGCGTTCCTCGAGGAACGGCCGGACCTCCGCGGGGAGCGTCGCCCGCACCGCGTCCGGAATGGCCCGTTCGATCGCGCTCCGTGGATCCGACTGGATCAGGTCCTCGAACTGATCCCCGCGCCGTCGAGCGAGGCGGATGCCCTCGGCGAGAAGCGCCGCTACCCGCGCACCGTCCACGCTGCGCGACACAGCCTCCGCGTGGCGGCGCAGCCAGTCGTCGAAGGCCCGGAAGGCGAGGTCGGCGGGAGATAAGTCCGAGGGAAGGTCGGCGGCGACGGGGGCGTGATTCGTGTCGACGGTTTCGGCCACCGGAGGGGTTGCCGATGCCTCCGCGGTTTGTGAATCCGCGAAGGCGGTGCCGCCGGCTTTGTTCGGGTTCGGAATCTTGGCGGGCTGGAAGGTGGCCGGGGTTGAAACGCTCGACCGATGCAACGAGGGGAGGGTGGGGCTCCGGAGCCCGGTCACGACGCGGACCGTGACGGAGGCGACGAACAGGACCGCCACGGCGGCGGCGGCGAAAGCGGCGTTCGGGAACTTCATGGGGTGGGACCGCGGGGCGGGCGCGGCCGGACTGAATCACAGTTGTGGGATTCGCGCAAAGACCGAGGAATTCCCGCTTGCCCACCAGGGGGTACGACGTGTAACCAAGAGGCGGTCCCGGCGCCCTCCCAGGGCGCCGGCGGTCTTTTCGATGTGCTGTGCGCGCGTGGCGGAATTGGCAGACGCGCTAGATTCAGGTTCTAGTGAGTAACATCGTGCAGGTTCAAGTCCTGCCGCGCGCACCATCGGATCTTCCCTCCCAGAGTCAGAAGGGCCCCCGGAGAATCCGGAGCCATCAGAGTCCTTGCCCGGAGAAAATCTTCCGCAGCCCCCCTTCGGCCATTCGCGTTCTATCTAGTTTGGGGTCGACCTCGCGCCGCCGTAGTCGAGCGAAGCGATCAACCGAGGCTCAAGAACACTCCATGAGCCGTCCTCCGCCACAAGCACGACACGACGGGGAGCCACGGCGAGAAAATCAGAATGCGGCACCGGCAGCATCCGACCGTCGGCCATCCGAATCGAGAACGACTGAAAGGGCTCCTTGTGCAAGGCCTCGCGGAGTCCTTCGATATCCATATCGCTCGGCACTCTGCATCGGCAGGCATCGGAAACAAGTGGGAACAGGAGGCATGGGCTGGCCGAAAGTTGGAGCTAGGGCGTCGGCTTCGGTTGGGCCCGCTCCCGGATCTCGAATTCCTGAATCAGCGGGGGATTCTCAGGCGACAGCGTGAAGTAGACCTCGAGGTCGGCCGTCGCGCCGTGAAGAACGACGGTTCCGCGAAGCTGGTTCTCGGCGATCGGTTCGTCGATCCGCCCGATGGCACCGGCCTTTTCAAAGAGCTGACGGCAATCCCGCCGGAGGATCTTCAGCGGTTGATCGGGGAAAAAATTCTCGGCGAAGATCCCCGTCGCCTCGGCTCCCGTCCAATCGGGGAGCAGGCTGATCAGGGTGGCGGCCCGCTCGCGAAGAATCCTGGACGCGGGCAGTGTCCGGGGTTTCAAGCCGGTGCGCTGGAGCAGCAATTCAAGCACCTCGGTATTGATCCCACCGAAGCCCGCATAGGTGACGTTGCCGAGGCCCACGATGCCGATCCCGTAGTAGGGCAGGATGCGCCACTGGCTGCCGAAGCCCGGCAGACCGCCGGAGTGCCCGATGCGGATGAGGTCATGGCAGTCCTGCGCCCAGCCGAGGCCGTACCCGTAGGCGGTGACGGTTGGGCAGGGCGCGTTCGAACTGTCGAGAGTCCGGGAGAGAAGCCCGCTGAGCCTCCACGGATGGTGCATTTCGCGGATCGAGGCGCGTTTGAGCACCGGTGATTCGGGACCGTCCCGGGGCGGCCAGGCGTCCAGATGCAGGGCGATGTAACGGGCGAAATCCTCGACCGTCGAAAGCATGCCTCCCATCGGGGCGAAACTGCCGTCGCCGAGGAGCGCCTCCTCCTTCCAGGTGTCGTCCTCCCAACGGTACCCGTGGGCGAGCAGATCCTTCGGCACCTCCGTCGGTTCCCAATAGGTGGAATTCATGCCCAGCGGCGCGAGGATGTTCCGGACGATGTAACGCTGGCAGCTTGTCCCCGAAACCCGCGCCACGGCGCGGCCCAGGAGCGCGAAACCGAGATTGCTGTATTCGAAGGCCACCCCGGGCGCGTTCGAGAACCACACCGGGGAGCGCACCAGGTCCACGAGGTCCTGGTCGCTGTCGGCGAGCTGGCGGTCGCCCCACGGGTTGTCCTCGGGAAACCCCGCGCCGTGGGTGAGCAACCGGCGGAGGGTGATCGGCGGCGCGTCGTCGGTGAGCATCCGGAGTCGGCGCAACTCGGGAAGGTAGCGCGACGCGGGGCGGTCCAGGTCGAGCTTTCCGGCGTCACGGAGCCGGAGGATCGACATCGCCGTGAAGCTCTTCGTCATGGAGGCGACGCGGAACACGGTGCGGGGAGTCGCCGGGATCCGTCCTTCGATGTTCGCGACGCCGTGTCCTCCCGCGACGACGAGTTCGCCATCGACGACGACCCCATACGCGACCCCGGGAATGTGATTGGAAGCGGCGTGTCGCTCGAAGGCGGCCCGGATTTCGGGCGCCAGCCCGCGCACGAGGGCGGCGCGTTCCTCATGGGATTGGGGAAAGGCGGGCGGGAGATAGGGCTGGGTTGTGGCGGCCGTGGACGCCGCAACGAACCAACCCCAGGCGAGGATCGTGACGAGATGAAAGGAGAGCGGGCGCATGGCGGGGATGGGATATCGGCGACGCCGGGGAGTGTGGGGGATGGACGGGTCGGGGGCGAGACGGAAGCGGACTCAAGGGGGAGGCAATCCAACCCGTTCGCCAGCGGCTTGCAGACTGGCCGCGACATCGGGCGGCAACCGGATTCCATCGCGCAAGGCGCGATCGTGGCGTTCCCACTCGAGCTCTCCCGGGACGAGCAGGCGTTCCACGCCGTCGGCGCGGGGCGACGCGTGGATTTCATCGACGAGTTCGCGGACGCGCGCGGCGAACCTTCCATCGGGCGAGAGGACGGCGGGATCGAGCGCGAGGAAAGCGGCGCCGTGAAGGGACGGAAGCGACGCGTCGTCGTGGGCCCAGCTTCGGACACCCCAGGTCATCGCGGCTCCGCTGAGGATTCCGCTGAGCGCCTCGATGAGGAGGGAAAGGCCGTATCCCTTGTGGCCGGCCATCGGAAGGAGGGCGCCGACCTGCGGAAAGCCGGTCGGATCGGTGGTCGGGCGGCCCTGGCCGTCGATGATCCATCCGGGCGGGATGGGTTCGCCACGCGCCCGCGCGGCATACACCTTGCCGCCGGCGACGGTGGCGGTGGCGATATCGAGCAGGATCGGGCGGAGGCCCTCGACCGGCAGGGCGTAGGCGAGCGGATTGCTGCCGAGGATGGGTCCGCGGGAACCGGGCGCGGCGACGCAGGGGATGTCATTGGCGAGCGCGATGCCGATGAGTCCCTCATGGGCGGCGAGCCAGGCGTAGTAACCCGCGGCGCCGAAGTGGCAGCTGTTGCGGACCCCGACATAGGCGAGGCCCTGGGCGCGGGCTTTGGCGATGGCGGTCCGCATCGCGAACACGGAGGTGACCATCGCGAGTGACGAGTCGCCGTCGATGGCGGCCCAGGCGCCGCCCTCCCGGGTGATGCGGGGCCGGCCTTCCGGGCGGAGGCCCGAGGCGAGCAGACGCCGCGTGTATCCGTGGAGGTTTTTGACGCCGTGGGTGTGGATGCCCCAGGCGTCGGTCGTGACGAGGACATCGGCGCCCACGGCGGCATCGGAGGGCGACATCCCGGCTTTTTGGAGGACTTCACGCGTGAAGGCATGGAGCGCCTCGAAGGGGAGGGCGGTGGCGGTCATTGGCGTCGGCGGCACGGGCACGGGGTGACGGACGGCGGTGAGTCTGAGGCCGACCGCGGTCGCGTCCAAGCCGCGAGGGGTGTCACGGGAGGAAAACGGGAGGAAAACAGCTTGAGCCATGGGGACGAGTGCGCTTGCCTGTCGAGGAACGTCCAAGGCCCATGAAGACTTATCCCTGCCCATCGAATCTCCCCGAGGTGGAAAAGCGCGGTTTCACCCTGATCGAACTCCTGGTGGTGATCGCGATCATCGCGATCCTGGCGAGCATGCTGCTCCCGGCGCTCGCCAACGCGAAGCTGAAGGCCACCGGAGCGAGTTGCCTGAACAACCAGAAACAGCTGGCGCTCGGGTTCACGCTCTACGCGGACGACCATGAGGACACCATGCTCCCGACCGAGCCGCGCGATTCCCGGAATGTCGTGGTGGGGAACATGTATGGGGGCGGGTACTGGCCGGGGCCAAGGCCCGACATCGCGGCGAACATCACGACGACCGAGGCGATGCGCCGGGTCGAAGCGGGACTGACGAACGGGCCGTTGTGGAAGTACGTGGGCAGTTCCGGGACGTATCATTGTCCGGGCGATCTGCGGACGAAACGGTTGCGGCCGGGTCGCGGGTGGGCGTTCGACAGCTATTCGAAGGCGAACGGGATGAACGGGCTTCGCGACTGGGAAGGCGGGGCGCAGACCCCCTGGGAGAAACTGGTGACCGTCCCGAGTCCCTCGCAGGCGATCCTGTTCCTCGAGGAGGCGGATCCGCGGGATTACAACCGGGGGACGTGGGTGATCAACGTGGGTTCGCCGAGCTGGGTGGATCCATTCGCGATCTTCCACGGAAAGGTCAGCTCCCTGGGATTCGCGGATGGGCACGCCGAGCACCACCGTTGGGTGGAGGGAACGACCCAGAAGGCGGCGAAGGATTCGGCGGAAGGCCGGAGCGTGTTCAACTGGAGCGGCGGCAATCTGAAGGTCAACCGGGATTACCGGTGGGTCTACGAACGCTACCAGCATCAGAAGTGGAAGCCCCTGCCGTAAGCCGGCGCTCCTACCGGAACATCCACCACAGGGCGGTGACCGCGACGAAGAGTCCGGCCATCCAGAACCCGGCGTTGCGCAAGTCACGGGCGGTTTCGCCTTCGCCCTGGACCCAGGCGAACGAGAACGTGCCCGAAAGCACGTCCCCCGACGGCGGCTTGGTGAAATAACTGGTCGCGAGCAGCGCCGCGAACGTGATCACCGCGCAGACGAACGAGCGATGGAGGAAGGAGTTCAGGTAGGGATGCCGCAGAAATCCCGCGAGCCCGCCCTCCGTGTGGCTGTCCGCGAGAAGGAACAGGCTCACGACGATCCCGACCCCCACGGCGACCATCGCGCCCTGCCGGTTCACCCGCGGAAGAAACACGCCGCACAAGCCCACGACCGCGAAGGGCACCGACAGGTACCCGGTGATCTCCTGGAGGTACCCCCAGAGATGCGGGTAGTGATCGATCAGGGGCGTCGAAAACACGCCGCCCACCACGACGAGGACGAGCGCCACCTGCCCGATCAGGATCTGGGCGCGGGAGGTGGTTGAGGGCCAGAACCGAGCCACCACATCGCGCGCAACCAAGGTCGAAGCCGAATTGAGCATCGAACTGATCGACGACATCAGCGCCGCCAGCAGCGCCGCGAGGACCACCCCCTTGAGTCCCGTCGGCAAGAGCGTCCGAACCAGCACTCCGTAGGTGCGATTGTAGTCGGGTTGCCCGTCCGCGCCCCGGATGTCCAGTTGCAGCGCCGCCGCGATCACGCCGGGAAGCACCAGGATGAACACCGGCAGGATCTTGAGGAAACCGGCGAAGATCGCGCCGCGACGGGCCTCCTTCACGTTCTTCGCCCCCAGGACCCGCTGCACGTTCACCTGGTCCATGCACCAGTAGAACATTCCGCCGATGAGGAAATTCCCGAGCAGGAACCCGGTGAACGGAAGATCCGATTCCGGTCCGTGAACCATCGACAGAAGATCCGTCTTTCCGAGAACGGCGAGCCGCTCGTTCAAACCCGACCAGCCCCCCACCTCGTTCATCGCGAAACCCGTCAGTAGAACGGAGCCGCCGATCAGGATCACCGCCTGCAGGGCGTCGGTGAAGACGACCGCCGCGAGCCCGCCCGCCATCGTGTACGCCGCGGTCACGAGCGCGATCCCCCACATCACGGTCTGAAAATCCCAACCCGTCAGGTCCGACAGAACCCGCGAACCGGAGTACAACGCGACCGACGTCTTCGTCAGCACGATCATCGCCAGGAAGTAGACCGTCAGCATCAGGCGCGTCTCGATCCCGAACCGTTTCTCGAAGAACTCCGGGATCGTGAAGACCCGATGCTTCAGATACTGCGGCGCGAAGACGGCGGCCAGCATCAGGAGACAATAACTGGCGATCCATTCGTACCCGCCCTGAACCAGCCCTTCCTTGCTCCCACCCGCCGCCAATCCCACGAAATGTTCGGTCGAGATGTTCGTCGCAAACAGCGACAACCCGATCAACGGCCAGGTCAGGCTTCGCCCCGCGAGGAAGAAATCCTCGGTGCCCTTCCAACGCCGGGCGTAGTGCAGTCCGAATCCGATCGTGAGAACGAAGTAAACCGCCAGGATCGCGTAATCGAGTGAACTCATGGGCCGGACCCACCCGCACCACAGCCGACTCCGGACTCGAATGCCGATTCCAAACCGGAGCCGGCACAAGAACGCCGGCCCTCAGGAACATGGAGCGCTTCAGGATGGGGGTGGAACGCCCGCAGTAATCCCGAAGCCCCCCCCGAAATCAATCCATCAATCCTTCAGGAAGCTCCGCAGCATCCAAACGGTTTTCTGATGCAGCGTGATGCGGGAGATCATGAGATCCTGGCTCTCCGGGTCGTTCTCCTCGCCGGCCAGATCGCGCGCAGTGGCCGCGTCGGCGACCAGTTGCTCATTCGCGGTCACGAGCTGACGGACGTACTCCTCCTGGGAAAGCGGAGCGCCAAACTCCTTCATCCGCGCCGTCTTCGCCAGGGTGTCCAGGCCGCCAAGCGCATAGGCGCCGCGCGCGCGAATGCGTTCGGCGATCTCGTCGACGGCGGTGAACAGTTCCTCGTATTGGGTCTGGAAGGCGGTGTGCAGGGCGAAGAAGCCGGGACCTTCGACGTTCCAATGGGCCAGATGGGTCAGGGCCATCAGCGCGTACGAGTCGGCCAGCACTTGATTCAGACTCCCGCTGAGGCGGTCCGCGGTGGTTCGTTGGGCAGTTTTTCGGGTTTTCATGGGCATGTAGGCTCCTGCCGGATTTCTGCCAGCGGTTCCCGAAGAACGCAAAAGCCGGTTTGCCTATCTCGCCGTCCCCCGCTCCTTGACACAGCGGTTTCGTCATTCTCGGCCGGTCATTCCGTGGACCCATCCTTCCGGTGTCACCTGACCAGCGGTTCCTGCGCCTGCGGCTGCGGCTGCTTTGGGAGCCACGGGACGACAACCACGGAAGACGCGGAACACACGGAAAAAGGACCAGTCGCGGATGGAAGAATACCGGTCGCCGACCAACTCCCTCCCTTGCCCCTTCCCGTTCCCTTCCCTCCCCTGCCCTTCCGTGTGTTCCGAGCTTTCCGTGGTTGAAACCACCGTCTTCAGACGAAATAGGCTAAGCGCCCGGGAATCACCCGGGCGCTTCGTCGAGTCGAAATCGGTCGCGGTCCGACCGGTCCGAAGTCGGATGTGGCCCAAAGACCGGCCCCGCTGAACCGCCTTAGGAGGCCTTCGCGCCCGCGGCGGCCTTGTTCGTCTTCGTCCAGGTCCGCTTCGGGGGTTTGGTGATCAGCCCCTTCTTGATCGCCTTGACCGAGACCCGGACGTAGCGGACTTCGCCGTTCGGCATCAGGGCCTTCACGCGTTGGAGATTCGGGAAGAATCGGCGTTTCGTGATCGCGGTCACGTGGGTGCCGATACCGCCCTCGCGCTTGGCTTTGCCACTCCGCCAAATGATGTTGCCCTTCGACGGTCGTGCCCCGGTGAGTTCGCAGATCCTGGCCATATTCGGTCGCTTTCCTGTTCCTTACAAAATGGGCGTCTTGACTACCAGACCCACCCCCCGGGGTGCAAGCGGCTTTTCCGCCACCGCGACGCCCTTCAAGTTCAAACTTCCCTCCCACCCCACACCCCGCCTATGGAAGGACATGCCAAGGAGGAGGCGCTCGATCGCTTTGTCCACGTCCCCGTCTCCGTCCCCGTCGGATGAGACCTTGACGATCCGCTTCTGGGGCGTTCGAGGCTCGGTCGCCGTCCCGGGACCGGGAACCGTCCGTTACGGAGGCAACACGTCGTGTGTCGAAGCCCGCTGGGGCCGCGATATCGTGATCCTCGACGCGGGCACGGGAATTCGCGAACTCGGCAAGTCCCTGCTCGGAGAGCTCACCCATCACCCGGGACGCGTCTGGATCCTCATCACGCACACCCATTGGGATCATATCCAGGGCTTCCCTTTCTTCGCGCCCGCCTACTTGGCGAACCAGCAGATCCGGATCGTCGGCTGGCGCGGCTCCCGTTCCGGCCTCCAACGGACCGTCGCCACGTCCGTCGAATCCCCGTTCTTCCCGGTCTCCCTCCCGCAGATGCCCGGCACCATCACCATCCGGGAACTGCGGACCGCGCGGTTCCGCATCGGCCGGGTTCGCGGCACCGCCGGCCGAATCCACCATCCCGGCGGTGGCGTCGCCTATCGCCTCGACACGCCCGCTGGCTCCCTCGCCTACGTGCCCGATCACGAGGTGCTCTGCTCGGGGACGACTTCCACAGCCCCGTCGGCCATGGCGGGAGTCAACCCGACCCCGGGCTACGGAACTGGAAGCGACTCGAATTCCGACCCGCCGCGAAACCCCCTCGCGGCGCAACGACGGGCCCGGCGGTGCCAGGAAGAGATTCGCGCCCTGATCCAGGGCGCCGACGTCCTGATCCACGACGCGCAGTACACCCCCGACGAATACGCCTCGCGCGTCGGATGGGGGCACAGCTGCGTCGATGCGGTCGTCCGCCAGGCCGCGGAAGCCGACGTCAAACACCTCCTTCTCTTTCACCACGATCCGGACCGCGCCGACGACCAGTTGGACCTCATTCTCGCCCGGGCTCGATCCCTCGCGGCGACCCTGAATCCGCGACTGAAGGTGGACGCCGCGTGGGAAGGCCTCGAACTGCGGCTTGAAGCCGACTCTCGGGGCGGGGTGTCCCCGTCGCGCGCCCCGCGGAAGAATCACGGAACCTGAACCGGGGCTGTCGCCTGGGACGGATCCACCCATCCGCCCGGCTCGGATTCCGGACCGCCTTCCAGCACCGCGACGGCCGCCGCGTACGTCAGGGTGTGGGAAAGGCTCACATGGACGCGCCGCCCGCCCCGGGCCGCGAGAAGATCCAGCGCCTTGCCGTGGAACTGAACATACGGCTCGCCGGAGGACCGTCGGCGGATCTCGATGTCCTGCCAGCCCAACGCGGCTCCGATGCCCGTGCCGAACGCCTTCGAAATGGCCTCCTTCGCCGCGAACCGCGCCGCGATGTGGGGTCCCGGATTCTTGTGGCTCCTGCAGTACGCGATTTCTTCGGGCCCCAGGATCCGCTGGAGGAACCGGTCGCCGAATCGCTCGACCGATCCGGCCACGCGTTCCACCTCGATGATGTCGATGCCGGTCCCGAGGATCATGCCGGTTCCAGGCGGTATCCGGACATCACCCCCAGGAACTCCCCGACGGCGGCCGCGAACCCCACGGTCAGCGCGCGGCTGACGAGGCTGTGTCCGATGTTCAATTCCTCGAGGTGCGGCACCCGCGCCAGCAGGGCGGGCAGATTGGCCACGGTCAAACCGTGGCCCGCGTTGACCCGGAGTCCGAGGGCGCGCGCCTTTTCGGAGGAATCCACGAGCCGTTCCAGTTCCGCATCCGCGGATTCGCCAGCCAGGAATCGCTCGGCGTAGGCGCCGGTGTGCAACTCGACGAACTGGGCCCCCGTGGTTGCGGCGGCTTCGACCTGCGCCACGACGGGGTCGATGAAAAGACTCACTTCGACGCCGGCGCCCCGCATGCGCCGGGCGACGCCGATGACGCCGTCCCGCTGACCGACGACGTCCAGCCCGCCTTCGGTCGTCACCTCCTCGCGACGTTCCGGCACGAGACAGACGATGTCCGGAACCACCTCCACCGCGATGTCGACGATCTCGCGCACCAGGGCGATTTCGAGATTGAGGCGGGTGCCGATCCGCGCCCGGAGTTCGCGAACGTCGCGATCCTGGATGTGGCGCCGATCCTCCCGCAGATGCGCGGTGATCCCCAAGGCGCCGGCGGCCTCGCACGCCAAAGCCGCCGCGACTGGATCGGGCTCCCCGCGGGAACGCGACCGGTAGCGCGCTTCGCGGAGCGTCGCCACGTGATCGATGTTGACGCCGAGCTTCAGCCGGGAGGGGCTTCCCTCGGCGGGATTCGGTTTCGTCAAGGCGCCGGAGCTCATGGCTTGCCGACCTTCGACGGCAGCCCCGGCGTGGGAACGGCTTTCACTTCGCGACTGGGCGGCTCATCCCCGGTCCAACCCGGGAACCCGGGGTTTTCCGCCCACCGAAGGAGGTACGCCAGTTCCAGGGCGTTGAACCCGATCTGCGAGGACCGCACCAGGGACAGCCGCGAAGGGCCGGTCTGGGTCACTTCCGTGATCGTGTCGCCCAGGCGCCCCTGCGCCGCGTTGATCCATTCCCAACCCGGGACCCAGATCTCGCCGTTGCGCGCGAGGGGCACCATCGAGGAGTTCGTGTTCATCATCAGCCGCCAGAACTGGCTCAATTGCTTGAACTGCGCGAGGCGCCCCACCGGATTGGTCGAGATGCGAGGACCGGGCGTGCCGGGAGGGTTGGTGACCAGGAGGGTTCCTCCCGTGGTTTCCCAATCGTAGAACACGAGGTTGGTGCGCCCCGCCACCTGCTGAAGCAGCCCGACGGGCGCCGGATCCGTCTTTGGCGGCTGGGGAAACAATCCGCCGTAGAGCAGGCTGGAATCCCCCTCACGGATCGATTGAAGGAACGGAAGCAGGTACGGAAGGCCGCGGAATTCGACACGCGTCGCCTTGTTCGTGATCCTCAAACCGAACACCTGGCCCCGCCAACTCATGTTGGTCACCATCCGCATCGGGATCGGTCCCGACACCTGGGCCATCAGGTTCGTGGGCGAATTCATGGGCCCCGCCAGGTATTGGTTCCAGGGATCCCCGGCCACCGACCACAGGTAAATCGGGTTCGGCCACTCGTTCACGTTGTAGGGCTTGAACCATTCCATTTTTCCCAGCCACCGATCCGCACCCTGGATCGCCGTGAATCCCACCATGGGATCCCGCAGGACCTCCTTCGGCAGGACCCAGGGCGCGAGCGTCAATCCCAGCGGCTCAGGGAACGTCAGTTCGGCGGAGGTCCGGATCCGACCCTTCCGCGGTTCCACCGTCATCCGAACCGCCGGCCACCGGTCCACCGGAGCGACCGGATCCGCGCCCCACCCGAGCAGCGGCGCCAGATTCGCCAGATCCACTTCCAACCGTGAAACCGCTCCCGACAGCCCGCCCTCCGAAGCCCGAGGCCCCGACAACCGGCCCCGAACCTCGTTGAAAGCTCCCACCCCGCAGCCAAGGATCGCCCATCCCGAAACCAGCGCGAACCGCGCCGCCGGCCGGCGCCCGTCCTCCGGTCCGTCGAGTTCCCAGTCCGGACGACCTTCCTCGCCCCCTCCCGAATCACCCTCCCCCAGCAGCGGAGCCAGAACTCCCCTCAAATCCCCGCCGACCTTCACCGCCTCGGCCTCCTCCATGCGGACCGCCACCGCCCAACTCCCGACCCACGACTTCGAACCGTGAACCTCCACCCGACTCTCCCGCTCCAGGGCCAATCGCACCCAGGGCAGGAAAGCGTCGATGTGCGGCGCCGCTTTCGCGCCGTCCACCCCGAACCCGATCGGCAGGCTCGCCGCCAGCTTGCTATCGACTTCGCCCAACAGCCGCTTCGATTCCGGCAACGAAAGAATCGCCTTCAAGGGAGCCAGATCCGGGTGCTCGGCAACGCCGGACAGTCCGGCGAAATGGTGGCGGACCAGAACGGCGTCGTGCGAAACCACCCGCGATTCACCCACGGCGAATGCCAGAAGGGCCACGGCAAGACCGGTCAGTGTGTTCCAACGCATAACGAGATCGCTCTGGATGCCAAACGCCCCGGCAACAAGCAACGGATCATTTGCCCATGCGTCGCCTCGCGCCCCATTCCCGACAGCCACGGCAAATCTCAAGCCCCCCCGCCGACGACTTCGCCAAGGCTCTCCGCCAGCCCCGAAACCACCCGCCGGATCTGGGCCGCCGTCATGCAATAAGGCGGCATCAGCACGATCACATTCCCAATCGGCCGCGTCAGGATACCCCGCCGCGCCATCGCCTCGCACACCCGGATTCCCACGCGCTCCACCACGGGAAAAGGGGCCCGCGTCCGCCAGTCACGCACCAGTTCCACTCCGGCCACCAACCCTTCCTGCCGGATGTCCCCCACGGCCGGAAGATCCCAAAGTCCCTTCAGTTCCTCGGCCAGCGCGCGCTCCAGCCGTTGTCGACGCCGAACACCCGCGGGGTCCCGGAGCAGTTCCAGGCTCGCCAGCGCCGCCGCCGCTCCCAACTGATTCCCGTTGTAACTGTGCCCATGGAAAAACGTCCGGAACTCGCCGTACTCCCCCAGAAAGGCCTCGAACACGGCGCGCGTGGTCAGGGTCGCCGCCATCGGGAGATAACCGCCCGTCAGTCCCTTCGCCACGCAAAGGAAATCCGGAACGACCCCCTCATGGAAGGACGCGAACAGCGGCGCCCCGACCCCTGGCTCGACTCCAGCTTCGCTTCCAGTTCCAGTTCCGGTTCCGGTTCCGGTGCGTCCGAAACCCGTCATGACTTCGTCCGCGATCAGCAGCGCCCCGCGCGACCGGGACAGCCCGGCGATCCGCTCGAGCCAGCCCAACGGTTGCGGAATCATCCCCGCCGCCCCCTGCATCTTCGGTTCAAAGACGACCGCCGCGTATCCGGGACCCCGACGCCCGCGGCGGTCCCACATCTTCTCCACCTCCGTCACACACTCCCAGTGGCATTCCCGGTAGGCGCGCGCATCCGCCCGCTCGGGACGGGCCCGGTTGAACGGACACCGGTAGCAGTACGGGGCCATCATCGCGTCGGTCTTGAACAACAGCTTCCCGAAGGCCCGATGGAACAGGTCGATATGCCCCAGCGACACCGCGCCCACCGTGTCCCCGTGGTAGGCTCCGGCCATCGAGAGGAATCGCGGCGCCGAGTCGCCGCGAGTTCGACGGGTGTATTCCCAGGCGAGCTTCAAGGCCACTTCCACCGCCGTCGAACCGTCGTCGGAATAGAACACCTTCTCCAGGCGCCCCCCCGGCCCCAATGACGCCATGGTCCGCGCGTTGACGGACTTCCCCGAAATCTTCCGCGGCGGATTCGCGACGTTCACGAGTTCGGCGGCCAACCGGGAAGCGGGTTCGTTCGCGAGACCCAGCGAGGAACTGTGCGAAACGCGGCCCAACTGTCGACGGATCGCCGCGTTGATCCTCGGGTGCCGATGGCCGTGCAGATTCGTCCAGATCGACGCGTTGGCGTCGAGGTACGTCCGCCCCCGCGCATCCACAAGAACGGCGCCGCGACCTTCCACGATGACGATGGGCTCCGTGCGGCACCAATCCTTCATCTGGGTGAACGGATGCCAGACGAAGCGCCGATCGAGTTGGGCCAGCGGATGCATGGTCAAACGGGCCGCAGCCCGGTTCGGGTCAACGCCGTCCCCAACGCGGCCCTGAACGCGACAAGGTCGTCCGGGCCGTGATCCGCGCTCACCGTCACCCGAAGCCGCGCCTTCCCCCGGGGAACCGTCGGATATCGAATCGCCGGCACCAGGAAGCCCTCGTCATTCAACGCCGCGGCCAGACGCACCGCGTCGTTCTCGTCCCCGACCGCCAACGGGAGGATCGGCGAAACAGGCGCCGGCAGCGTCCACCCGTCCTCCGCCAGACTCCGATGCAGCATCGACAGGTTCGATTGAAGACGAGCCACCCGCTCCGCGCCTTCTTCACTTCGAACGACAGCCACGGCCGCCGCCGCCGCCGCCGCGGTGGCCGCCGGCGGCGCCGTCGAGAAAACGAATGTCCGGGACCGGTTCAACAGGTATTCCACCAGGGCCGTCGAGCCGGTCACGAATCCCCCCGCCGCACCCAGCGCTTTCCCAAGCGTGCCCATCGGAATCTCCACCCGGCCCTCGAGACCGAGTTCCTCGATCACCCCGCGGCGCCCCGGGCCAGCGATCCCCGTCGCATGCGCCTCGTCCACCATCAGCCAGGCGCCATGCCGTTCCTTCAGTTGCACGATCTCCCGCAACGGCGCCCGATCGCCGTCCATCGAGAAGACGCTCTCGGTCACCACAAGCACCCGCCCCCGCGCCCGCGCGCCCTCATCGGGATTCCTCGCGCCACCCGCTCCCTCTCCGACCCTCGGTCCCGACGCCGAAGCCGAATCCCGCCTCTCGTCCCTTCGAAACCCCCGTTCCCGCTCCTCCCCGGCCCAGCGGAGAATCCGGTCCAGGTCGTCCAGGTCGTTGTGGCGGAAAACCCGCAGTCGCGCCCCGCTCAACCGGGCCGCATCGACCAGGCACGCGTGGGAGAGTCGGTCGATCACGACACAATCGCCGGGGCCGACGACGGCGGGGATCGCGCCCAGCGCTGTCGCGTAGCCGCTGGAAAACGCCAGGGCCCGGTCGGTCCGTTTGAAATCGGCGAGGGCCTGTTCCAGCACCTCATGGATGGGGGACGTTCCGCAGACCAACCGAGCGGCGCCGGCGCCCGCGCCCCAGGTCGCGTCGGCATCCGCGGCCCCCGCGCAAACCCGGGGGTGCCTGGCCAGGCCGAGGTAGTCGTTCGACCACATCAGAAAGACGGCCCCCGCCCGGGTTTTGAACCGCGGTCCGTCAGCCGCCTGGAACGTCCTCAAGCGACGCCGCAGGTGCGCTTCTTCCAGACGAACCAAACCCCGACGCAGGAATGTTTCAAAGTCCGTCACGAGCCGATATCGTTATCGAAACCCGGATTCATCCCACGAACGAGTCTTTCCTGTGGGTCTTGCATTAAAGGGATTGACGATGTGGGACTCATCGCTTAGACCCCGGTGGCTGAGGTTCAAAGCCTCGGTTCCTCCCGGCCCAGCGACACTTGTGCATTGGTGTCGCTGGGTTCTTTCTTGGCCCGGGCGTCCCCCCGCGGGAGAAGCATGAGCAGAGCCGGCAGGGAGAGGAGGCCGGCGAACATCGCGGCACCGACCCCGACGGTCATCACGAACCCGAGGCTGACGATGCCCTGATGTTTGGCGAGGATGAGGCTTCCAAAACCGGCGGCGGTGGTGAGGCCCGAAACCAGGACGGCTTTTCCGGTGCTTTTGGCCAGAATGGCCGGGTTCCGCTCCTCGGCGAACCGTGTGAGGATGTGGACGCCGTAGGTGACGCCGATTCCGACGACGAGCGGCAGCGTCATGATGTTGGCGGGGTTGAACGGCACGTTGAACAGCCCCATCAATCCCACCAGCCAGACCCCCGCGAGAACGACCGGGACATGCGCCAGCACCACGGCGCGCAGGGACCGGAACTGCACGTAAACGAGCGCCAGCATCGCCACCAAGGCGTACCACGCGGCGCGCTCGTAGCTCTGCTTCAGCAACGAGGTGTACTCGAGCAACTGGACCGGGTCGCCGGTGGCGTCGGGGACGACGCTCCGCAGATCACGGACGAACGCGACCTGGTTCGAGCGGATCCAAACATCGATCTTCGGATAGACCTGAAGGAGAAACTTGCCGGTGCGGCCCACGAACCGGTTGCGGATCGGTTCCGGCAGGTCTTCCGTGCGCAGCGCCGTCGAGGCATCCTGGCTTTGCAGAGCTGCGAAGGTTGACCGCAGATCCTCGAAGAACGCCCTTTCGAAAGCCGCGAGCTTGACGCGATTCCGCTGCCGGTCGCCATGGTGCAACTGGCTTCGAAGCGATCCGATGGACGCGCGAAACCCGGTGAGCTGCGCCAGGAGGTTCGTGTCCTGGCTCTCCTTTCGGACCACGTCGGCCGCCTGGCCCAGGTAGGACTGCAGGTAAGTCAGCGTCTGGTCGAGGTCCACGAGGTCCGGGAGCGCTTCCGTCGGCTCCGGAAATCGAAGCGTGGCCAGGTCCCGCCGGATCTCCTCGATCCTGGCCAGCTTCGGACCCGAGTCCTGAACCAGCAGGGGAGCGATTGAGTCGACGTTCGCGACGGTCGGGAGATTGGTGAGCCTCGTCTGGAGCCGGACGGCGTCGAGGGCGTTGGATGCCACCACCGCGCCGAAAAGGACCGAGCGCGGCGTGGAATCCATCAGCTTCTTCTCGTACACGACGGCGGGCAGGCCCTTGCTCTGCATGTTGCGCAGGTCGTAGTCGAACCCCACCCTTCCGAACTGGGTGAGGCTGAGCGCGGTCAGCCCGAGACCGGCCACCGTGACGATCCGCGGGTGGTTCAGAACGAAGAACTCCGCCCGTTCCCGGATCCGGGTCGTCGGATCGGAGTGACCGCGGTCGAGATCGTTCTGGCGCCCCTTCAGCAGCAGGGTGGGCAGCATGGTCATCATCGGAATCAGACACACGAGCAACCCGCCTCCGGTGATGATCCCCATCTCGCGCACGCCCGAGAAATCCGTGAAGCTCATCGCGAAGAACGCGCCGGCGGTCGTGAACGCCCCGGAGAAGATTCCCTCGCCGGTGTTCACCATCGCCTTCCTGAGCGCGAGTTTCTGATGCACCCCGTTCCGCAGTTCCTCCTCGAACCGCGTGATCAGGTGGACCCCGAAATCAATCGCCATCCCCACCAGCATCGGCGCGAACGTGATCGTCAGGATGTTCAGCCGCCCCACGGTCAGCGTCGTGTAGCCCATGCTGTAGCAAAGGCCGATCAGGAGGCAGAAGATCGCCTTCAACGGACGCCCGGTCTCGTGGTAGCCATACACGAAGATGATCCCCACCAGAACCAGCGCGAGCAGGGTCGCGAGCAGGCTGTCCGTCTGTGACTGCTTCATCTCGTCCAATTCCAGGACGCCGCCGCCGGTCACACCGACATTCACCCCTGGAACCTCCAGCCGCGTCTCGGCCACCAGGTCCCGCATCCGCTGAATCGCATCCCCGGCGACGTCCCGGCTCGCCGGGCGGGTCGAGAGCAGGAACAGGCGCCCTTCGCCGAAGGTGAGGTAGACCTGTCGCTCCGCCTCGGCGCCGGACCCGAACAGCGCGTTGACGCCCGGCGACGGCGGAGTGCCGGGCCGGACCAGGGAATCGCGCGCCTGGGACACGATGCGCTCCAACGCGGGCAACGTGCCGACCAGCGAGTCGTTCTCACCGTTCGTGGCGCGCTGCGCCGACCGGAACTGCCGGTTGATCAGTTGGAACAGCGATCCGAGATTCGTCGTTCCGACAACCCGGTTCAGAAACGGCCGGTACTCCCGCAAGCGCGTCTGCAACTCCGCGAGCGTGGCGTCGTCCAGGAACAGCAGCGCCTTCGGCCCCAGCATCGGGAGATCGCCGCGGTAGAAGACGTCGGTGAAGAGCCTGGGAGCCTTCTCGGACTCCAATCGCGCCCCGAGACGTTCGATGAACTGCCGGTTCTTCTCCGGATTCTCGCTCTCGACCAGCACCACGATGTCGTCCTCGGCCGCGAACTCCTTCCGGAACTCCAGGAAGATGTGGTGGTAGTGGAGCTTGTCGCTGACGAGGTCGTTTCGCGAGGTCGAGAACTCGAGCCGCAGGACGGTGTAAGCGACACACACCAGCGCCAGCGCCACCTGCGGCCAGAAATACCACCGCGGATGACGCAACACGCTCAGCGCCAGACGCTGCAGCAGGCGCACAAACAACCTTTCACCGGACTCAGGCATCTTCGAAACGGAAGCCGGATACTGCCCACCCGATCCCGCCCGTTGCAACGCCCGGAAGGTCCAGGCAAGGGGATCATGTGTCCCATGTGTCCCATAGGTCCCATGAGCCTGATGGACCTATGGGACACATGGGACACATGGGACATATGAAATACGCCGAAAATGCCTCCCCCTTCCTGATTTCCCCCCTCCTCCTCCCGCTCACGAGCGCATTTTCAGAAGGGCGAGGGCCTCCCGGGCGGCCTCGGACTCGGCCGCTTTCTTGGTCTTGCCGGTGCCGCGGCCCAGCAGTTCGCCTCGGTAGCTCACCGCGCTCTCGAAACTCCGGTCATGGTCCGGTCCGGTCACCGCGATCAGTTGATACACCGGCGGCTCGGCTGATTCCGCCTGAAGGAATTCCTGAAGTTCCCCCTTGGGATTGTCGAAGCTGGGAAGCGCATCGAGCTGTCCGAAGGCATCCCTGAATCGCTGAAGGACGAACCGACGCGCCGCCGCGAGCCCGCCATCCAGGAAGATCGCCCCCACCACCGCCTCGAACGCATCCGCCAAAGCCGAAGAACGCTCCCGCCCACCCGTCGCTTCCTCCGACCAGCTCATTCGCAGAAACGAACCCACCCGCATCGCCTGGCTCTGAACCGCCAGCGTCCGCCGGTTCACCATCTCCGCCCTCGCCTGCGTCAGCGGGCCCTCCCCGAGGTCGGGGAACTTCTCGTAGAGCTCATGCGTCAGAACCAGCTGAAGAACCGCGTCCCCCAGGAATTCCAAACGCTGGTTGTGCGGTGTTCCCGCCCCGAGATCGTGGGTGATCGATGGATGGGTCAACGCCAGTTCCAACAGTTCGATGTTCTCGAACACCAGGCCCAGATTCCGCGCGAATTCCACCGCGCTCGGAACCGCCCGCCCCCCCGTCGCCCCGGCCGGAGCCGGCTTGCCCGCGGGGCTCTCCGGTCCGCTCCCACCCTCTGGAGTGCCGGAATTCATCGCAATCCCCATCACTCAAACCGCGGCGGAGGGGTGGGAACCCGCCGGCTCCTCCATCCCTTCCTCCTCCCCCTCCCGCGGGGCCTCGGGAATCGCCTCCGGAACAAACGGTTCCTCCATCGGCGACCCTTCCCCAGGCAGGCCGGATTCCAGCAGCAAAGCGACGTCGCGCTGAACCGCCTCCAGTTGGTCGAGTTTCAATTCCGGATCCGGAATGGTGAAAACCTCACCCGAACGCGGCAATTCATAGACAAACACCCGCCTCCCTTCCTGCCGCAGTTGCTGCCGGATCTTCAACACCCGCTTCCGCTCCAGCATCACCGCCAGGATGTAGGCCGCCGGCTGCCACGCGGGATCCGCCCGCTCCATCACCTGCCGAAGCAGCGACTCCGCGCTGTCCTTCTGAATCGCTTCCGGAGGCGGGGGCGGCGCGACAACGAACAACCCCTGCCAATGGGAGACAAAACCCTTCCGGTCCGCCGAGCCGTGCCGGTGCTGCGAATCCCAACACCCGACGCAGATGTCCATCCGCTCAAACCCCGACCGCTGTTCGAACAACAGGGTGTGGTACGGATCCTTGTCGGCAAACGCGTGTCCACAGGATTGGCAGACGCGCGCCCGGGCCTGGATATTCCAGTCGTTCATCCTTCGAGGCGCTCTCGCTGTCGGGTCTCTTGCAGGCCCTCAGTATTTCCAGACCCGCGATCCCGGCAACTGCAATATGCCGGTGAAATCTTTTTGAATGACGCGCCGCCCTGGGAAATGAGAGACCCCCGGCACGCCTGGGAGGGCCGCAGGAATTCAACCAAGGAATTCCCATGCGTCCGTCCCCGACACCCCGCCAACAGCCCCTACCGCGAAACCCACCCGGTTTCACCCTCATCGAGTTGCTCGTCGTGATTCTCGTGCTCGG
>JBFWOK010000015.1:0-61611 GCA_050250555.1 Limisphaerales bacterium | reverse complement strand
GGGTGGGGGTGGGAGTCGTGGAGGTTGGGTGGGCTGGATGGGCGGGAGGCTAGCCACCGCCGTTCCGCACCGCAACGGCCGACACCTTCCAATCCACTGAGCAAGTTCGCATGGGTGAATTACCCACGCTTGCCTGCGGTCGGACGGGTTCCTAGGTTTTGGCCGTGCCCAAGGACAACCTCCTGATCGTCGCCGACAGCGAGCGTAATGCCGACATGCTTTACGCTGTGGGCACCTTCGTCCCCGATCCCTTCATCTGGTTCAGGAGCCGGAACCGGGATTTCGTCGTGGTGAGCGATCTCGAATTGGATCGTGTCCAACGCGAGGCGAAACATTGCCGAACCCTCTCCTACACGAGGTACGAGCGTCGGCATGAGCGTGAAAACAAGGGGGACTGCCCCGGCCTCGGCGATATCCTGTGCGCCATCCTCCGCGAGCGCCAGATCAAGCGGGTCACCGTCGCGGAGAGCTTCCCCCTCGGCCTCGCCAAGGCTTTGCGCCGCCACAAAATCAAGGTTCGCCTCCAGGACGGTCCTTTCTTCGCCGCCCGCGCCATCAAGTCCGCCGAGGAGGTCAAGAAGATCAGCGCCGCCCTCCTCATGGCCGAGGTCGGAATGGCGGAGGGAATCCACGCCCTTCGCCGCACCCGCATCGGCAAGGCACGTCGACTGATGCTGAACCAGGCGCCACTCACCGCCGAACGGCTCCGGGCCATCATCGACACCGCCATCCTCCAGGCCGGCGGCAACAGCACCCACACCATCGTCGCCGGCGGCCGACAGAGCAGCGATCCCCACCAGCGCGGCCACGGCGAACTTCGCGCCGACGAACCCATCGTCATCGACATCTTTCCCCGGTCGCAGCGGACCGGCTATTTCGGGGATGTCGCGCGGACCGTCGTCCGTGGTCGGGCCGACGACTTCACCCGCGCCATGTACGCGGCGGTCGAACAGGCCCAGGCCGCGGGGATGCGGAAGCTCCGCGTCGGCGTCCGGGGAGCCGAAGTCCACCACACGGTCGAGGAATCCTTCCGGGAGGCGGGCTACAAGACCAGTCGGCGCAACGGCCACATGGAGGGGTTCTTTCACGGAACCGGCCACGGCATCGGGCTTGAAGTGCATGAAGCCCCCCGCCTGAATCAGCGCTCCCAGGAAATCCTGCGCCCCGGACATGTCGTCACCGTCGAGCCCGGCCTGTATTATCCGGAGGTCGGGGGCGTCCGACTCGAGGACGTCGTCCTCGTCACCCGCGCGGCGCCCAGAAACCTGACCCGGTTCGAGAAACAGTTGGAGATCTAGGCCCGACCGACCCCACTCCCACTCCCACTCCCCCTCCCACACCGAACCCAACCCAACTCAACCCAACCCAACCCAACTCGCTTCAACTCAGAGCCAACCCATTCCCCCTTCGCCGTCTTTCAGTGCCTCCGGCCCCACCCAATCCGGATCCCGCTCCTCCGAGCGGCGTCCCGTCGCCGTTTGACGGCATCGCCGACGATGCCCTCGTGCGTCGGGCGATCGCGGGTGAGAACGATGGCTTCGAGGAATTGGTTCGAAGGCATCAACCGCGGGTGTTCGCGACGGCGCGACGCTACGCGCGCAGGGAGGACGAAGTTCAGGACATCGTCCAGGAGGTGTTCCTGAAGGCGTTCGAGCGCCTCCCGGGATTCCGGTTTGAAGCTCCCTTTGAACACTGGCTCATGCGGGTCGCCATTCGCACCTGCTACGACTTCCTTCGTGCCCACCAGCGCACCCGGGAATCCAGTTTCACGGACTTGAGCCGGGAAGAGGAAGATTGGCTTGATCGTTATCGGATGGAACCCGACGCGGCGGACGAACGCGCGGATGCCGCGCGCAGCCTCGTTCAACGGCTCATGGCAACGCTCGCTCCCGAATTTCGGTTGGTGATCCAACTGCTCGAGATCGAGGAACGTTCGGTCAAGGAGATCCACGACCTCACCGGATGGTCCATTCCACTGATCAAAGTCCGGGCCTTCCGCGCCCGCGCCGCGATGCGCCGGGCCATCGTCCGGATGAAGCCGGAAAAGTACTTGTAACCCTCGCGTTCCAGCCCACCGTCTACCCCATTCGCCGGAGCCATGAAAGCCGAACTCCTCCGCCAAAAACTCCTCGCGAGTGCCCGAACTCATCCTCCCTCGGACCGCGTCCCGTATGCGTTCGAAAAGCGGATCATGTCCAGGCTCCGCCTTCGCGAAACTCCCGACGCCTGGTCCGCTTGGGGCAGCATCCTCTGGCGCGCCGTGGCACCCTGCTTCGCCCTCATGCTTCTCGCAGGCATCGGCTCTTACGCGGTGCACCCCACCCCGGAAGATTTTGCCACTCAATTGGATGCCGTTCTCCTCGCGGATCTCGACGTGGGCGGGGGCATTCCGTGAAGCACTGGAAGGTCATCCTCGCCGCCTCTCTGATCTTCGTCACCGGTGCGGCCACCGGCGCCCTCGCCTTCCGGGCGGCGACGAAGGTGTCACGGGCGCCTCACGAACCGGGCGGGCCGCCCCCCATGATGGATCGCCGGTTCGATTTCCTCGGTCGACTCAAGGCCGACCTCAAGCTCACCGAAGCTCAAGCGTCCAAAATCGATAACGTTCTCCAAGAGGGGAGCAAACGGACCCGCCAACTCTGGGACACGGTCCAACCTCAGATGCGTGAGGAGATGAAACGGGTCAGTGAACGCATCCGCGCCGAACTGACCCCGGAACAGCAGGTGCTCTTCGACGAGAATTCGAAGAAATTCAGGGAACGCCGCGGACCCCGCGGATCAGGAACCAATTCGAGCGGCGACACCTTCCGCCGCGGCGGCCCACGAGGACCCCGGCCGGACGGTCCGCCTCACTCCGCCGCCACCCATTCCGATTCCGGTTCCAATTCCGATTCCAATTCCAATTCCAATTCCGCAGCTCCCTCCCCGGGTCCGGAACCCGGTCCCGACCCTGGGCCGCCCCCTCCCCGCGAATAGCCCCGCGATTCGGCGAGCAAATCGGCGCGCCACCACCCGCCTCCTTCCTCCCCGGGCTGGCACCTTCAGCCCAGGGCCTCCACGGCTCCCGCGCAGCGCCCACACAACGTCGGGTGGGCCGGGTTTTTCTGGCCGACGTCCGTCTCCCAATGCCAGCAGCGTTCGCACTTGGCGCCATCCGCCCGGACCACCTCGACCGTCAGTTCGGCGGACGGAGCGTCGAAGTGGACGGACAACTGGGACACGTTCAGCAATTCGCGAAGGGAATCCTCGGATTCCGGGCCCCACTCCTCCGGCTGGCCCGGGAACCGTAAACAGACCCGCGCCTCCAGCGCCTTCCCGATCACCCGCCCCTGGCGCGCCTTCTCCAGTTCGGGAAGCACTTTCTCACGCGTCGCGAACAGCCACGCCCAACGCGCTTTCTCGGTGTCTCCGAGGACGAACGGGCTCGGGTTCCAGTCGCTCAGGTGCACCGAATCCGCCGTCCGTCCCGGGATGTGTTCCCACGCCTCATCCGCGGTGAACGCCAGCACCGGCGCGAGGACCTGGCACAGTCCGGTGACGAGACGGTGAAGCGCGGTCTGTGTCGAACGCCGCCGCAACGATCGGGCCGCATCGGTGTAGAGCCGATCCTTCACGACGTCGTGATACACGGCGCTCAACTGCACGGACGCGAATTGGGCCACGCGCTGGTAGACCGTGTGGTACTCCCAGGCGTCGTAGGCTTTCGCGCAATCCGCCTCTATTTCGCCGAAGGCCCCGAGGATCCAGCGGTCAAGCCCCGTCAGGGAGTCCTCCGGCACGGCATCGCGCCCAGGATCGAAATCGAACAGATTCGAAAGCTGGTACCGCAGCGCGTTGCGGATCACCCGGTAGCTTTCACCGACCTTCCGGAGCCGCTCCTCGCTCACGACGATGTCACTCCGGAAATCCTGCGACGCCACCCAGAGACGAAGCACATCCGCTCCGTAGTCACGGATGTACCGCTCGGCCGTCTGCGGCTTCTGATACCCACCCTGGCCCTGTTTGCTCTTCGAGATCTTCTCGCGATCGGCGTCCACCATGAAGCCGTGGGTCAGCACCGTCCGATACGGCGCCGCCCCGTGGCCCGCCAGGGACAGAAGGAGCGACGACTGGAACCACCCGCGATGCTGGTCGCTCCCTTCGAGGTAAAGGTCGCACTGGAACGGCGCCGACTCGGCGCCACGAAGTTCGGGCCGGCGCGCGATCACGGCCGCCGACGACGACCCCGAATCGATCCAGACATCCAGCGTGTCGGCCGATTTCGTCGCCGCCTCCGGTCCGGACCAGTCGGCCGGCCGGACGAGGCGCCAGAGTTCATCGGCGGGACGCTCGAACCAGAGATTCGAACCGTGCTTCTCGAAGAGATCGGCGGCGGCCCGCACAATCCGGGCATCCAGGATCGGATCGCCCTCCGCGGAGTAAAAGGCCGGGATCGGCACACCCCACGACCGCTGCCGGGAAATGCACCAATCGGGGCGCGAATGGACGGCGCCCTTGATCCGGTTGACCCCCCAGTCCGGGATCCACCGCACCCGGTCGATCTCTTCCAAGGCCCGGTTCCGAAAGGTCACCCCGGTGGAATCCGCCGGCGTGTGATCGACCCGCACGAACCACTGGTCCATGGCGCGGAAAATGATGGGGGACTTGCTGCGCCAGCAATGCGGGTAGCTGTGGTGGTAGTTCTCTTGGTGCAAGAGGAGGCCGCGCGCCCGGAGTTCGTGCAGGACGGCCTCGTTGGCGTCGCTTTTTCCGTGCTTCTCCAGGATGGATTTTCCGACCAACTCGGCCGGCATCTGCTGGTCCACGGGGAGATCCGTCGTGTGCGCGAGACGCCCGTCATCGTCCACCGGCGAATAGATCGGAAGCCCGTTCGCGAGGCCCAACTGGTAGTCGTCGGCGCCGTGGCCGGGGGCGCAGTGCACAAAACCGGTTCCCGTGTCGTTGGTCACGAAACCATCCCCCGCGAGCAGGCGGCCCTTCCGCTCGCAAAACGGGTGCTCGTACTCCTCGCCAGCCAGCATGGAGCCGTCGAGGCTTCGGAGAATCTGGTACCCTTCCCAACCCGCCTTTTTCGCCACCTGATCCAGCAGCAACGTCGAAACGATGTACGTCTCGTCCCCGACCAGCACCTGGGAATAGAAGAACGCGGAGTGGTACGCCACCGCGAGGTTCGCGGGCAGCGTCCAAGGCGTGGTGGTCCAGATCAGGACGAATGTCTTCGGCCGTCCGACGAGGGGGAACTTCACATAGACGCTCTGGCTGACGTGGTCCTGGTACTCCACTTCCGCCTCGGCCAAAGCGGTGCGGCACGGGATGCTCCAATAGACCGGCTTCTTGCCCCGGTAGACGAATCCGCGTTCGACGATCCGCGCGAACAACCGCAGTTCCGCCGCCTCGTAGCCGCGGTCCAGGGTGAGGTACGGGTTGTCCCAGTCACCCAACACCCCAAGACGACGAAACTGTTCGCGCTGGAGATCCACGTACTTCAGGGCATACGCCTCGCACGCCTTCCGGATCGCGACCGGATCCGCGGTCGTGTCGCCCGCCTTCCGCATCTCCTGCCCGACCTTGAACTCGATCGGCAGGCCGTGGCAGTCCCACCCGGGGACATAGGGCGCCCGGAATCCCCGCAGGCTCTTCGACTTGATGACGATGTCCTTCAGGATCTTGTTGAGAGCCGTTCCGACATGAACGTCCCCGTTCGCGAATGGGGGTCCGTCGTGGAGCACGAAGGCCGGGGCGCCCGCCCGGCGGGCCTCGATCGCCTCGTACAACCGCGCCGCCTCCCAGCGAGCCAGGCGCTCCGGTTCGCGGACCACCAGGTCCGCTTTCATCGCGAAGTCCGTCCGCGGCAGATTCAGTGTCGTCTTGTAGTCCATGGCCACGCTCCTAAAGGCCCCGGATGGGAACCTCCATTGACCTCGCCTTCCATCCTCATCTCATCCATGGGGCTCGGCGGGATCGGAACCGGAATCGGAACCGGAACCGGAACCGGAATCGGAACCGGAACCGGAATCGGAATCACGATCAGGATCCAGGCGGCGCGTCCGCCCCGAAACAGGACGGCCGCCGGGTCCGCCGGCGGCCGTCCACGGAATTCAGGGCTCCGACCTCCGCTCCGCCGATTCCGTCACCGGTTCAGCCCCTGCTCAGTAGGCCGCCTGCACTCCCTTGGTCTGCCGCTTCTTCATCCACGGCATCATGGACCGCAGTTTCGCGCCCACCTTCTCGATCGGGTGCTTTTCCCCGGCCGCGAGCAGGGCGTTGTACCGCTTGTACCCACCCTGGTACTCCTTCACCCAGTCCTTCGCGAACTTGCCGCTCTGGATGTCCTTCAGCGCGGCCTTCATGCGCTTCTTGACGGAAGCGTCGATGATCTTCGGCCCGACCTTGACGTCGCCCCACTTGGCCGTCTCGGAGATGGAGAACCGCATGCCGCCGATGCCCGACTCGTTCATGAGATCGACGATCAGCTTCAACTCGTGCAGGCATTCGAAGTAGGCCATCTCAGGGGAGTATCCGGCTTCGACGAGGGTTTCAAAACCGGCTTGCACCAGCGCGCTGCACCCGCCGCACAGCACGGTCTGTTCCCCGAACAGATCGGTCTCGGTTTCCTCCTTGAACGTGGTCTCCAGCACGCCCGCGCGGGCGCCGCCGATCCCCTTCGCCCAGGCGAGCGCCACCTTCTTGGCCTTCTTGCTCGCGTTCTGGTAGACCGCGATCAGCGCCGGCACCCCCTTGCCCTCCAGGTACTGCCGCCGGACGATGTGGCCGGGTCCCTTCGGAGCGACGAGGATGACGTCGACGTCCTTCGGAGGAACAACGGTCTTGAAATGGATCGAGAAACCATGGCTGAACACCAGGGTCTTCCCCTTCGCCAGGTTCGGCGCGATGTCCTTCGTGTAGGCCGCGGCCTGTTTCGTGTCCGGCAGAGCCACCATGATCACGTCCGCCCGACGGACCGCCTCCGCGGTCGGGTACACCTCGAAGCCCATCTCCTTCGCGACCGCCACGGACTTGCTTCCCTCGTAAAGCCCGATGATCACTTTCAGCCCGCTCTCCTTCAGATTGAGCGCATGGGCGTGACCCTGCGAACCAAAGCCGAGAACGGCGAGTGTCTTTCCCTTCAACACGCCCAGGTCGGCGTCCTTCTCAGTGTAGATCTTGACTGCCATGGATTGTTGTTCCGTTGGTGGGTTGTCTGATGTCTGCGTGACCGCCTGTCCGTTTGTCCGTTTGTCGATCCTTCTCTTCTGTCGTCTTGCCGCGTCGCGGATGTCCGCGTCCGCGTGTCCCAAAATGAATAGGAGTTGATATACCGTACCGTGCCGTGCCGTGCGATTCGTCCCGCCCACCCGTCCCAGCGGGCCAAAGCCTACGACCTCGGAAGCGCGACCTGCCCCGTCCGGGTCAGATCCACGACCCCGAAAACCTTCATCAGCAGGATGAACTTCTCGATCTTCGACTCGCCGCCCGTGATCTCAATGGTCAGCGTGTCCGGTTGGACGTCCACGACCTTGGCGCGAAAAAGCTCCGCCATCTGGCAGATCTCCGCCCGGTTCTGAGGCTCCGCCTTGACCTTCAGCAGGACCAGTTCCCGATCGATGTAGTCGCCTTGGAAGTAGTCGATCACCTTCACGGTGTCGACGAGCTTGTTCAGCTGCTTGACGATCTGATCCACCGTGGCGTTGTCGCCGCGGGTGACGATCGTCATGCGCGAAAGCGTGCCGTCGTGCGTCGGCGCCACGTTCAGCGAGTCGATGTTGTACCCGCGCCCGCTGAACAATCCGGCGACGCGCGTCAGCACGCCGAACTTGTTCTCCACCAGTACCGAAATTGTGTGTCGCATAACGATCGATCGTTCCAACCAACCAACCAACCAACCAACCAACCAACCAACCAGCAAACCATTCAAACCGCCAAACAACCCGCCAACCGCATCCATCCGTCCGACGGATCCCTGAACGGACCCACGCCGTTCGGATTCCGATCCACATTCACATTCACATTCACATTCCGACCCCTACTCCGCGCGCGGAGCCCACTCGAGCGACCGCGCATCCCATCGGCCGCCGGAAAATCAAACGCCCGCCTCCCTGATTCCAGGAGCGCGGGCGATCTGCGGGCGGTGCCGAAACCACAGATCGCGCGTCAGACCGGTACGATCCGGACGACTTCGCGATCAGTGACAATGAAGGGCGCCAGAGTGCGCATCACGGGAAGGACGCTACCGGCCAGCCCCAAATCCCGTCAAACGGTTTCCCGAATCCCAGCGAAGGCGCCCAAGCGGGGCGCTTGGAGATTGGCCATTATTCTGGGCCCGGAGGGCCACCGGATATTAGCCGGCGGCAAGCCCGCTGCGGCCGGCGCGGCCGCCGGTCCCCGACCCCGCGCCATCGCGCCATCGCGCCATCGCGCCCCGGCACGGGCGCCGGACAGGCCCACCGTGGCAAATCTCCCCAACCTTGGATGCCCGCTTCCCCCGCTCCTGCGGGGTCGGAATCGGTCTCGTTGAGGGTCCGACGCACCGATCCCGGTTGGGAACGCGAGTGTCCCATTCGATACCGATACGGATACCGATACGGATACCGATTCCGACCCCGATTCCTACCCCGACAGCGGACATCGACGGCAACCCCGACAGGCCCGGCCCGAGGCCTTGACATTTCAACTTTGCATTACAAAGTAGCGGCCGTGCAAGACCCCTGGGCCGCCGAGAACCTCCAGGTCATCCGAACGCTGATGGAGCGGTCCGCCCTCTACCGGCGGGCGCTCGCCCCGGTTTCCTTCACCGCCGGCGCCCTCGGCATCCTGGCGGGAGTCGTCGGTTGGCTCGCGGATCTCGATTCCGCCCGCGGATTCGGAACGCTCTGGATGCTGGTCGCCATTGGGATCCTCGCCATCAGCCTGTTCATCATCCGTCGACAGGCCCTCCGCGCCGACGAACCTTTCTGGTCGCCGCCGTCCCGCCGTGTCGCCCAAGCCATGGCGCCGCCGCTGCTCGTGGGATTGTTCGCCGGCTGCCTGGTGGTCGGCCCCGCCTGGCGGGACCCGCTCGACGCGTGGTGGCTTCCGGGGACCTGGCTCGTGCTCTACGGGTGCGCGGCCCACGCCGCCGGATTTTTCATGCGTCGTGGAATGAAACTTTTCGGCTGGATTCTCGGACTCCTCGGGGCCGGCCTGCTTCTGTACGTCAGTTCGAAGTCCCACGCGGCCGGACTCCCGTCCCTCCGTCTCGCCCACCTCCTCATGGGCGCCTTGTTCGGAGGCGCCCACATCGCGTTCGGCCTCTACCTCGCCGCCTCCGAATCCAGATCCTCCACCCCGTGAATCCGGAGCCCTTTCTCCAACTGGATCGCGTGATCCATGAAAAAGGGCGCCTCGCCATCATGTCGCTCCTGGCCGCGTCCCCCAGCCTCCTGTTCACCGAACTCAGGGACACGCTTCGCATGACCGACGGCAACGCCACCACCCACCTGCGCACGCTCCTCGAAGCCGGGTACGTCGCCGTCACCAAGTCGCTCGAAGGCGGCCGGGCCTCCACCAGCTACTCCCTCACCGCGACCGGCCGCAGGGCCTTCGCCGAGTACATTCAGTTGCTCGAGCAGATCGTCCAGCAGTCCAGACCCAACTCCCCTCCCTAGACCCCCGCGCCTAGCCGAACCAACCACCGTCCCACCCATTAACTTTGCACCACAAAGCATGAATACTCCCGCCGCTCTGCGTATCCTGCGAGCCGATCACCTCGGGATGTGCTTCGGCGTCCGCGACGCCCTCGCCCTCGCCCACCGCGAGGCCGCCCGACAACCGGTCACCATCCTCGGCGACCTCGTCCACAACGAGACCGTCCTCGAGGACCTCCGGAACCGGGGTGTCCGCCTCGAACAGAATCTCGAAGCCGTCGAGACCCCGACCGTCCTGATCACCGCCCACGGCGCCTCCGAGAAGCGGATCGCCGCCGTGGCGGCCCGCGGACACCGCCTCGTCGAGGCCACGTGCCCGCTGGTCCATTTCGCCCATCGCGCCGTCCGTTCACTCGTCGCCGAGGGCTACCATCCCGTCATCGTCGGTCGACGGGATCACGTGGAAGTCCGCGGAATGACGGAGGATCTCGAGGCCTTCGACGTCGTGCTCACGGAGGCCGATGTCGACGGATTGACGCCGCGGGAGCGTTTCGGCGTCGCCGCCCAGACCACCCAGCCGATCCCGCGCGTCCGCACGCTCGTGGACCGACTCCGGCACCGGTTCCCGCGGGCGACGGTGCGATTCGTCGACACCGTTTGTCAGCCGACGAAACAGCGTCAGGACGCCGCCGAACATCTCGCGAAGGTCGCGGACGTGGTCGTCGTCGTCGGTGGCGCGAACAGCAACAACACGCGGGAACTGGCCCAGACTTGCCGGTCCCATGGCGCGCGGGTTCACCAGGTTTTGAGCGCCGCCCAACTGAGGGAGGAGTGGTTCCAATCCGGCGAGATCGTGGGGATCACGGCGGGAACCTCGACACCGGAGGTGACCATCGAGGGAGTCGAGCGATGGCTGCACGCGCTCGCGTCCCGTGGGCTGCCCAAGGCCGGAACGATCCGGCGCCCGGACGGCGCCACCATCGCCGTGACTTGACCCGATGGGGGGGCAGACCCGCTGCGGTTTTCAGCCGGAATTCCACCCAAACGACGGCCGAGCGGCCTTCGAACGAAAACCGGATAATCTCGTCGAAACATTCCGGCGGGCCATGCCCGCCCCTCCACCTCGAATCACCGCCTTCCCCAGCATGCCCCATCCCGAAGACCGCCGTCCCCTCCTTGCATTCTGCGCCTTCTGCGGAGCCTCGCTGGCACTCGCGGGGTTCGGCACCCTGGCCACCGGCCGGGTGGTCCACTTTTACCTGGTCTGGAACCTCGTTCTTGCCGTGGTTCCCCTCGCCTTGGCGGTGGGTGTCGACGCGCTGGTCCGGAACCGCCGGGAGATTCCGGCGCTGGCACTCGGGGTGCCCTGGCTCCTGTTCCTTCCGAACGCCCCGTACATTCTCACGGACTTCATCCATCTCCAGCATCCGTTCCATCCCTGGACCTGGGGACACCTTCTCCTGCTGGTCTGGTTCAGCTTTGCCGGTCTCGCCTCGGGGGTCCTTTCGCTGCATATCGTCCATCGGTGTGTCGCGGAACGGCTCGGTCCCATGGTGGGCTGGATGTTCGTGGGCGGTGTTTCGCTCCTGACGGGCCTCGGCGTCGCGCTGGGCCGGTTCCAGCGATGGAATTCGTGGGACATTCTCCATCAGCCCACGAGCATCGCCCACGATCTCCTGCGCCATTTTCCGCTGGCCCGGCCGACCCCGGAGGCGGTGCTTCCGTGGGGTCTCGGGGCCTTCTTCGGCTTTGCCTATCTTCTGTTCTGGAGCCTTCGATCGGCGCCGGCGCGCCAGTCGACGACCGTTTGAAGACCGCGCGGTGGGCGGGTCCGGAGTCCGGAACCCGGTCACTCGGGATTTGTGGGTCTCCCGGGAATGTGATGCGATGTCGGCGTGATCCTGATCACCGATTCCCGTTGCACCGAGTACCATTCACCGGGCCACCCGGAGCGACCGCAGCGGATCGCCGGCGCCGTGGACCGGCTCAAGTCGCAGTCAGACCTGGCCGCGACCTGGGAAAAGCCGGTGAAAGTCGACGCCGAAACGCTGCTTCGGGCGCACACACCGGATCACATCCAGCACCTGGGCGCGGCCCGATCCGATTTCGACGGCGACACTCCGGCCCATCCCTCGATCCTGGAACACGCCCTCCGGGGCGTGGGTGGCGCCCTCCGCGCCCAGGAACTGGCGTTGCGGGGGAAGTCCGCGTTCAGCCTGCTCAGGCCGCCGGGGCATCACGCCACCCGAACCCGCGCGATGGGATTCTGCTATCTGAGCACGGTGGCGATCGCGGCGCTTCATGCCCGGGCGAATGGGGTCGGGCGCGTGGCGATCTTCGATTTCGACGTCCACCACGGGAACGGAACGGAAGCGATCGTGGCGGGGGAGGCGGGGATCGCCTTCGCCTCCGTCCACCAGCATCCCTGTTACCCCGGCACCGGAACCTCGGACGTCGGGGGGAACTGTTTCAACCACCCGGTGGCTCCGGGTCTGCCCCGCCAGGAATACCGGAAGGTCCTGGGGAAGGCCCTCGAGCGGGTGATGGCATCGAAGCCCGATCTTCTCGCGGTATCGGCGGGCTTCGACGCCTATGCCCGCGACCCGCTGGCCCAGGGGACGCTCGAGCTGGAGGATTTTCATTGGGTGGGTGGGCAGATCCGGCGTCTCGGGGTTCCGGTCTTCAGCGTGCTCGAGGGAGGCTACAGCGACGACCTTCCGGATCTGATTCTCGCGTATCTCAAGGGAGTCGCCGGTCCTTGAGAGGGCCGCGTTCCCGGCTTTCGCCACCGAAAGCGAAGTCAAGTCCACACTGGCCGCCTTGATTTTTTCTCCCGGCCGTCTTTACAGGCCCGCCCTCGAAACTAGGATGCCCACCGCTTACGCGTGATTCCCCACGGATCGCTTGGTCGTCCCGCGATCGTCCCGTCGCCATTCCTCCGGGTGGCATTCGTCAGGGCCGATGGCTCTTGGACCGAGCTTCGGGGAAGTCGCGCGGACTCGATTGGAACCGACAGAATTC
This sequence comes from Limisphaerales bacterium, assembly GCA_050250555.1. Taxonomy (GTDB): domain Bacteria; phylum Verrucomicrobiota; class Verrucomicrobiia; order Limisphaerales; family CAIMTB01; genus CAIMTB01. The sequence goes on along the minus strand of JBFWOK010000015.1, from coordinate 48,967 downwards.
TTTAGGCACCCTCACCCTCACCCATGAGCACCCCCAAACAGGTCTTGGAGCTGGCGAAGAAATCCGGCGCCCGAATGGTCGACGTCAAATTCGTCGACACGTTTGGCACTTGGCAGCATTTCAGCGTGCCGACGCACGAACTCACCTTGGAGACCTTTGACGAAGGCTTTGGGTTCGACGGGTCGTCGATCCGCGGGTGGAAATCGATCGAGGCCAGCGACATGCTCGCGATGCCGGACCCGGCCACCGCGTTCATCGATCCCTTCTGCGCGGTGCCCACGCTCAGCCTGACCTGCACGATCGCGGAGACCGGAACCAAGGAAGCGTATTCGCGGGATCCGCGCGGCATCGCGCAGCGCGCCGAGAAGTACCTGGCCAGCACCGGCCTGGCCGACACGGCCGTTTTCGGGCCGGAAGCCGAGTTCTTCATCTTCGACAACGTCCAGTACGACACGAACAGCAACGGCTGCTACTACTCGGTCGACAGCGAGGAAGCGGTTTGGAACACCGGCCGCGACGAGATGCCCAACCTCGGATACAAAATCCGGCACAAGGAGGGTTACTTCCCGGTGGGCCCCACCGACACCCAGCAGGACATTCGGACGGAAATGGTCCTGACGATGGAACAACTCGGAATCCAGGTGGAACGCCAACACCATGAAGTCGCCACGGCGGGCCAGGCGGAAATCGACTTCCGGTTCGACACCCTCGTCAAGACGGCCGACACGATGATGCTCTACAAGTACATCATCAAGAACGTCGCCCGGAAACACGGCAAGACGGTCACTTTCATGCCGAAGCCCCTCTTCGGCGACAACGGTTCGGGAATGCACACCCACCAGTCGCTCTGGAAGAAGGGCAAGCCGCTCTTCGCCGGCAAGGAATACGCCGGCCTTTCGGAGATGGCCTTGTACTACATCGGCGGCATCCTGAAACACGCCAAGGCCCTCGCCGCGATCTGCAATCCGACGGTCAACTCGTACAAACGCCTCGTTCCCGGGTACGAAGCGCCGGTCAACCTCGCCTACTCGGCCCGCAACCGTTCCGCCGCGATCCGCATCCCGACGTTCAGCGAATCGCCCAAAGCCAAGCGCATCGAGTACCGCCCGCCCGACCCGTCCGCGAACCCGTACCTTTGCTACGCCGCGCTCCTCATGGCCGGACTCGACGGGGTCATCAACAAGATCCATCCCGGCGAACCGATGGACAAAAACCTCTATGAACTCCCGCCCGAGGAGCACGCCAAGATTCCGCAAATGCCCGGAAGCCTCGAACAGGCCCTGGGATTCCTCCGGGCCGATCACGAGTTCCTGCTCAAGGGCGACGTTTTCGGGAAGGACTTCCTCGAGATGTGGATCGAACACAAATCCCGCGAGCACGACGCCATTCGCCTCCGACCCCACCCGTACGAGTTCTTTCTCTATTACGATTGCTAGGCGCGCGCCGCTTCCCTCAAGGGGCGCCTCCCACCGGGGCGCCCCTTTTTGGTCGACAGATGCCGCCGGCACAGGATTTGCGAAAGACGGCAGAATTCCACCAAAACCCGGCTGTGAACAACCCGTGGATAACAGATAATACGTTTCCCTCGCCCCCCTGCGGACCCCACCCTATAAAGCCAGCGTTCTGTTTGTCCCCTAACCAAAGTTCATCAGGGTCGACCGTCTACTGAACTTGCGTCCGCGAATCGCTTAAATAATTGATCTTGGGATGTTTATACCTAGTGGAACCAGCAATCCAGACCGACCCGGAGTGAAGAAGTTTCGATCCGAAATTTCGCTAGCTCCACGCAAATCGCTGACGACGACACGGTTAGGGTCTCCGTTTCTCCTTTGCGTGAATAAGTAGGACGTCTCCTAAGCAATATCCCGCATCCCCGCCATGGAATCTCCGGCCCAAACGATCTGGTGCTCCGCCCTCGGTTCGCTGCGTGAAGTCCTTAATCCCGAGGTCTATAAGCTCTGGTTTGCCCCGATCCAGCCGCTCTCCATCACCAGCGACCGCCTATCGCTGGGAGTTGCTAATGATTTTTGCGCGGTATGGCTGGGGGAGAACTATCGGGACGTCATTGAGAACGCCCTGAAGACCGCGTCCGGCCGCCAAATCGAGTTCAGTTTCGTCGCCCAGGATGCCTCGGTCGTTCGATCCAAATCTCTGGCCACAAACGATTTGACTCAGATCAAGGCCACCGAGGCACCGGCCCCCGTGCGCGAGGATCTTTCCGAGGCCCTGCCGCTGTTCGACCCGAAAAACACCTTCGATTCGTTCGTCGTTGGGAATAACCAGCTCGCGCACGCCGCCGCCGTCGCCGTCGCCCAGAACCCCGGACGATCGTACAACCCCCTGTTTCTGATCGGCGGCGTGGGTCTCGGGAAAACCCATCTTCTCCATGCCATCGGGCAGCACGTCTCCCAGAATCTGCGAACGGCCAAAGTCGCCTACGTCTCGACCGAACGCTTCACCAACGAGTTCATCGATGCCCTGCAGAACAGCCGGCTGATCCGCTTCCGGAAGAAATTCCGGGAAACGGATGTTCTTCTCATCGACGACATTCATTTTCTCGCCGGCAAGGAGCGTATCCAGGAGGAGTTCTTCCATACGTTCAACGCCCTGAAAGAGGCTCGAAAGCAGATTGTCATGACCTGCGACCGACCGGCGAACGAGATCCAGGGGCTCGAAAACCGCCTGGTCTCCCGGTTTGAGTGGGGCCTGGTCGCCGACATCCAACCGCCGGACATCGAGACCCGGCTCGCCATCCTGCGGAAGAAATCGGACCAGATGCGCTACACCCTGGAACCGGAGGTGGCGCAATTCCTTGCCGAACGGATTCGCGCGAACATCCGGCGCCTCGAAGGCGCCCTCACCCGGGTCGCCAGTTATTCGCGTCTGACCGGACACCCCATCACCGTCGACCGCGTTCGCGAACTGCTCCGGGACGTCCTGAGCGAGGAGGGACGGGCTTCCCTCACGATCGACGTCATCATCAAGCGCGTCGCCGATCACTTCGATCTTCGGGTCGCGGATATCCTCGGGCGCCGCCGACCGGACAGCATCGCCTTCCCGCGGCAGGTGGCCATGTATCTGGCCCGCACGCTGACCGAATCCTCGCTGAGCACGATCGGGGAGGCTTTCGGAGGCCGGGATCATGGCACGGTCCTCCACGCGTGCCGCGCCGTCACCGACCGCATGGAGACGGACTCGGGCGTGCGGAAGGCCGTTCATCAGCTCGATCGCGAGCTCCGCGGCTGAGCCGGTGCCAACCCCTCCGATCATCGAGGTGCGCGGTCTCACCAAGACCTTTCGCACGTTCAAGAAGGAACCCGGCATCCGTGGGGCCCTCAAATCGCTGATCCGCCGGACCTACGAACAGGTCCACGCCGTGAAGGACGTGCATTTCACGGTTGCCGAGGGCGAATTCGTGGGATTCCTGGGCCCCAACGGCGCCGGAAAGACCACGACCCTCAAGATGCTCTCGGGCCTGCTCCACCCGACGTCCGGCGACGCGCGCGTCCTCGGGTACGTCCCCTGGGAACGGGCCGACGGCTACCGCCGGCAGTTCGCGCTCCTGCTCGGCCAGAAGAACCAGCTTTGGTGGGACCTCCCGGCGAGCGAGTCCCTCGCGCTCAACGCCCGGATCTACGGAATTCCCGCCCCCAACGCCCGGAAGACCATCGACGAACTCAGCGATCTGCTCGACGTCCGCGCCAAGCTCGATGTCATGGTCCGCGAGCTTTCCCTGGGCGAGCGGATGAAGATGGAGCTGATCGCCTCCCTCCTCCACGGCCCCAGGGTCCTTTTCCTTGATGAACCCACCATCGGCCTCGACGTCGTTTCGCAGAAAAAGGTCCGGGAATTCCTACGGCAGCACAACGCGACGCGGCGGACGACGATTCTGCTGACGAGCCATTACATGGCCGACATCGAGGAACTCTGCGACAGGGTCGTCATCATCGATCACGGATCCCTCTTCTTCGACGGCCGCCTCGCCGCGGTGATCGACCGGTTCGCCGACCACAAGCTGGTCACCCTTCACAGCGAATCCGTCGCGCAATGCCCGCGGGAAAACCTCGAACGCTTCGGCGAAGTCGTCGCCCTCGACGCCGACACCGTCCGGTTGAAGATCAAGCGCGACCGGGTGATCGCGGCCTGCAAGGCGCTGCTCGACGAACTCCCGGTCAAGGACATCGACATCGAGGAGGTCCCGGTCGAGGACATCATCCGCCAGCTCTTCGGCTCGCGCGGCACCTGAGGGGTCAGTTCTTGTTATTGTCAACTACGCTTCTCCGAGGAAGCGTCGTCCGCCCCGGGGATCAGGCTCCCCCCCAGGCTCAGGGGATGATCTCCTCGACTTCCGTGTAGAGGAACGTCACGCCCCCGGTCGCGTAGTTCGGGACATCGGCCACGGCCGCGCGTCCCTCGGGCGAAACCAGCAGCGCCTCGAATTCCTCCCGGCTGTCCATGTAGAGGTCCGCCACGTAGTGGTACGGTCCCGGCTTGCCGTCCGGGGTCCCCTGGACCTTCCCGATCGTCCATTTCCTCAGCCCTTTCATGCGGCGAGCGATCCCGAGATGAACATCCCGGTAATACCGATCGAACGCCGCGGGGTCCTGGGGATGGCCGTAGAGAACGAGAAGGCGAACCATGGCTGGAATAGGGCGTTCGGGTGGGGTGACGACGAGATTGGGATGGAGGGGACGGGCTCTGAACCGGGCCGGGTCAGGGAGACGGACGCGCGGCCGATGGGATCACCTTTGTTTCAATCCAGTTCAGTTCAACGCGCTTTCGAGCTCGGGGTTCCCTGGGTGGCCGGCGTCCGGGATCCACCGCGGGTCTCGAAGGTTCGGGCGGTCGCCCCCGGTCTGGGAACGATGGTGAACTTTCCGCCGCCCGGCGAGACGGAGCCATGGACATAGTGTCCGGCGCACTCCCGTTCGAGGTTCGCGATGCAGTCATCGGGGCAGTTGTTGGTGCTCCCATCCGGGCGAACATTCTTGTGGACCTGGAACTGAGCCTTCAGCGCTGGAAGCCCGCGGAGCGTCGCAAGAACCTCGCCCGAAGTTCCCTTGGTGGAACCGTTGTTCATCACGCTCACGATCGGGTTCAAAGCCTGGACCAGTCGCGGATGATTGCTCGTGTCGAACCCGTGATGGACGACCTGGTACAGGTCCACTTCGGGAACAAGAATCTCGGGCCAGATCAGTCGGGCTTCGGCATTCCAGGTCAGGTCGCCTCCCACATAGAAACGGAACCCGCCGAAGGTGAGGAGCCACGCCGAGCTGTTCGCGTTGTCCGAAGTGTCCTTCATCTTCTCGGGCGGCGCCTCCGTCGCTTCCGGCTTCCGTCGGACGCCGTCCGGAGGTGTCCACGTCGCCTGGCGCGCGATCAGGCACCGCAAGGAAACCGGCGTTGCCCCGCCGCGGAGTGGGACCGACGTTCCCGGGGTCACCACCCGGCGCTCGCCCACCTTCGCCTCCCGATAGGGCCGACTGGTCAACGGCCAGGTCGAAGGGGTCCGTCCGTCGGGATCCGCATCCGGCAATCCGTTGTCCCACAGGTTCGCGATGGGCAACAGGGCGGACAATTCGGCGACCCCTCCGAAATGGTCGATGTGGAAATGGGTGACGATCATGTGGTCGATCCTGTCGAGGCCCGCCACGTCGCGAGCCACCCGAAGAATCCTGCCGGGGTCGCGTCCCCCGGGGTTGCCGGCGTCGATCAGCACGCTTTCGCCCTCGGGAGTGACGATGAGGGTCGAACCGCCCCCCTCGGAGTCCACCCAGTAGACGTCCAACGTTCCGTCTTTCGGCCCGGCCCACGCTGCTGGCGGCGTTCCCCACCCGAGTACCCCGAACAGGGCGAACACCAACAGGCGGGATCGGAACGAGTGCGCGGGGAACATGGCCGCATCGTACGGATTCGACGGCGCGCGGCAATCTTGCCGTTGTCATTCCAACCAATTCTGACTATAGCGAGACCCCTTCATGCCCCAGAAACCCGTTCCACCGCCCCGCGCCCACCCCATGCGCGGTTTTACGCTCATCGAATTACTCGTGGTGATCGCGATCATCGCGATCCTGGCTTCGATGCTGCTCCCCGCGCTCGCCAAGGCCAAAGCCCAGGCTCAAAAGACGCTTTGCGTCAGCAATTCCAAGCAATGGGGGGTCGCGGTCAACCTGTACGCCCTGGATTCCGACAATTCGTTCCCGGACAACAGCGGTGGCTATGGCCTGAGTTGGATGATGCCCAGCATGAGCAATTTCTGGAACGGCTACCTGATCAAGAATCAGCGAACCACCCGCAACTCGGAACGCGCCGCCAACAATGTGCTCTTCTGTCCCACCGACAAGTGGCACCGGGAAGCCGAACGCGGCATGATCCAGTCCGACAACACCGCCCAGCTCATGGGCTACTTCTTCCTGCCCGGCCGCAAGGACAACGACTCCGACGTGACCAGCATGGCGCAACAGGGAACCGCCCAGTGGTTCTTCAAGAAAAAGCTCGGTGGACCGCTCGCGTCCGCTCCCATCCTGATCGACCGCATGCAGGGCATCGGGCCGTCGACCACGAACATGTACGACGTCCGTCTCCGCTGGTACACCGACTACGAGGGCAAGCGCGTGCTCACCGCGGTCCACCGCCGCCCCAATGGCGCTCCCGATGGCGGCAATTTCGCCTTCGAGGACGGCCATGTGTCCTGGTACACGGGACGACGGGTCAGCCTCGGCGCCGGCGGCGGGTCGATCGGGGATTGGAAATGCTTCTTCAAGATCCCGATCGCCGACGATCCCTGAATCCATGAGCGTGTCGCCTCCCGTCGAGTGGCCGCCGCGCCGCCGTCCCCGCCGCCTTCGGCGGACTCCGGCCGTCCGTGAACTGGTTCAGGAAACCCGCCTTTCGGCCTCCGACCTCATCGCCCCCCTCTTCGTCCACCCCGGTTCCGAGCCCCAAATCACGGTGCCGTCGCTGCCCGGGGTCTTCCGGTGGTCGCTCGATGCGCTTGCCCGCCAGTGTTCCGACCTGATGGCTCTCGGCGTCCGCGCCGTCGCGCTCTTTCCAGTCACCCCTCCCGACCTCAAGGATCCCCGGGGTTCGGAAGCCTTGAATTCCGAGAACCTCGTTTGCCGGGCCGTGCGCCGCGTGAAACACGAGGTGCCGGAAATGATCGTCGTCACCGACGTCGCCCTGGACCCGTACACGGAACACGGCCACGACGGGATCCTCGATCCGGCGACGGGCGACGTGGACAACGACGGCACCGTCGCGCTGCTCGCGGAGATGGCGGTGATTCAGGCAAGAGCCGGGAGCGACTGGGTGGCGCCGTCCGACATGATGGACGGCCGTGTCGGCGCCATTCGCACGGCGCTCGACGAAGCCGGGCTGCCGGGCACGGCGATCCTGGCCTATTCGGCGAAGTTCGCCTCGGCTTTTTACGGCCCGTTCCGGGAAGCGGTCGGAAGCCGAGTGGCCGCCGGGGGGACATACCTCGACAAGCGAACCTACCAGTTGAATCCCGCCAACGCGCGGGAGGCGCTTCACGACGCGCTGCTCGACGAAGCCGAGGGAGCGGACCTGCTGATGGTGAAACCGGCCGGGCCGTACCTTGATGTGATCCGGGAACTTCGTGGGGCGACACGGCTGCCGGTGGCCGCCTACCAGGTATCGGGCGAGTACGCGGCGCTGCATGCGGCGGCCGAGCGCGGGTGGTTGGACCTCGAGAAGGCGCGGAACGAATCGCTGCTGGGAATCCGGCGGGCGGGCGCGGACCTCATCCTGACCTATTTCGCCCGGACGATGGCCGAAGCCCTCCGGTCCAGTTCCACTTCCTGACATGACACGACATGACATGAAGTTTCGCGTGAAAGCGACGAACGCGTGGGCGGCTTCCCACAGGGTCGTCCTGAGTGCCCTGGCCGCCGCCGTGCTGATCACCGTGGGAGGCTGCCGAACCTCCAGTCCACCCGCGCGCCCCGGTTCCACCCGCGAACGTCCTTCCGGTTCCGGAACCTCGAACGTGCCGGCCACGGCGTGGCAGCGGGAGATCGATCGCTGGATCGGAACGCCCTACCACCGGGGCGGGGGCGATCTCAACGGCGCCGACTGCTCCGGATTCGTGCAGTCGGTGTACCGACGGGTCGCCGACCTCGAACTTCCGCGCATCACCCGGGATCAGTTCACCGTGGGCTTCGAAGTGGGTCGGTCCAACCTGCGTCCCGGCGATCTGGTGTTCTTCGAGACTCTTGGCGCGGGCGTATCCCACGTCGGACTGATGGTCGGTGGCGACCGCTTCGCGCATGCCAGCACCTCGAAAGGGGTCCGCTACTCCCGCCTGTCGGAAACCTACTGGTCCACGCACTACCTCGGGGCCCGCCGCCTTCCCTGACGCCGCGGGTCCCGTGCCGGGCAAAACCTTTGACACCCCGGAAAGGCTCCCAGCAGACTCCCTGACCGGTTCGCCGGGGCTTCGTTTCGTCTATGAATGTTCCACGGGGTAGCAGCACCAGGCTTCGCGAGCGCCAAGCGCCCAGCGGCGGGTGGAGGATGGCGGTGGCGGCGTTGTCCCTCGGACTCGGTGTGACCGCGTCGGCTTCGTCGATACGCCTACCCGACCTCGGTCCGGAATCCCCTGGCGCGCCGATCCCACTCCTCTCCAACAAGAAAACCCTCCTCGCCGCCCCTGCCGACGCCGCCCAGGCGGACGCCGCGCCAATCCGGTTCGGCCCGGGTTCCGGCGACATTGCCGCCGGCGTTGTCCGAGGACCCGCCGCCGGTCGCGTCGACCCCGTGGCTTGGCAGGTCCCCCTGGCGTTCGAACCCGCCGACGCCAATGCGCCGGCCGACGCGGACTATATGGCACGCGGCCCGGGGTACGCGGCTTTCATCAATTCGGGCGGCGCCCTCCTTTCGCTTCAACGGCCCCACCTCGGAGAGCCCCGTGCCGACGGTGCCGGTTCCGATGAGTCCTTTGGCCTTCGACGTTCGGACAACCCCGGGCGGCGGCTGTCGGGAACGACGGCGCCCCGGCTCGTGGCCATGCGGCTGGCGGGCGCGCGGACCGACGCGAAGGCTCGGCTCGAAGCCGAGCTGCCCGGACGCATTCACCGGCTGGCAGGTCCGACGCCGGCGACTTGGAAGACTCATCTCCGGGCCAGCGGGCGCGTGGTGTACCCGGACGTCTATCCGGGCGTCGATCTCGCCTATTACGGCCACGGGCGGGAACTCGAATTCGACCTGATCCTGGCGCCGGGCGCGGACCCGGATCAGGCCAGGATCCGCTTCGAAGGGGTCCAATCCCCGCGCCTGGAGAAATCCGGCGATCTCCGTCTGGAAACCGGAACCGGTCCCTTGATCCAACGGCGGCCCAAGGCGTACCAGGACGGACCCGACGGACGGGAACCCGTTGACGCGGCCTATGCCCTCCACGAGGACGGTTCGGTGGGTTTCCAACTGGGTTCCTACGATCGGGACCGAGTCCTGGTGATCGACCCAGTCCTCAGCTACGCGACCTTCCTCGGGGGCAACGGACTGGATCAATGTTGGGACATCGCCGTCGACGGCGATGGGAACGCCTACGTCGCGGGCGAAACGGAGTCCACCTCGCTGACGAGGCTCCGCATCGTCTCGACCAATTCCTTCCAGACGAACTACCAGGGCGGCCTGGTTCAGGTCGCCGGCGACGCGTATGTCGCCAAGCTGAACGCCGACGGAACCGCGTTCGAATGGTTCACCTACCTGGGTGGCTCCGATCTGGACGGCGCCCTGGCGCTGGCGCTCGGTTCCGGCGGGGAACCGGTCGTGGTCGGTTTCACCACTTCGACCAATTTCCCACTGACGGAGGGCGCCTTTGATTCGGTTCTGGGAGGCGCCACGAACATCTACACCAGCCGGCGTCCGTACGACGCTTTCGTCGCCCGATTGAAGGCCGACGGTTCGGGGCTGGTGATGTCGACGCTCTTCGGAGCCGAAGGAGAGGATCAGGCGCTCGACGTGGTCCTCGCCGCCGACCAGTCGCCGGTGGTTGTGGGAAGCACGACATCGGCCGACCTGGCGACCGCGGGCGCGGATGTCGGCTCCTTTGCTGGAGTCCGGGACGGATTCCTCGCCGTGCTGACCGCGGATGGCACCAGTCTCGTGACTTCCCGCTATCTGGGGGGATCCGGTCTCGATTCGGTGGAAGGTGTCGCCCTGAGCCCCTCCGGCGACATGGCCCACGTGGTGGGTCTGACGCAATCGACCAACTTCCCGGTGGTTTCGCCGATTCAGGATTCGTCCTCGGGTGGGTACGATGCCTTCGCGGCGGGCATCCAGTTGCCGACCGGCGCCCTTCGTTACGCCACTTACATGGGTGGATCGGCGGATGACTACGCCTACCGGGCGGTCGCGGGTGCGGGCGGTGAGGTGTGGATGGCCGGCGCCACCTTTTCCACCAACCTGCCGGTTGTCACGCCCATCACGTCGACGAACTCCGGATTCGCGGACGGCTGGGTGGCCCGACTCGCCGCGGACGGAAGCGCTTGGGAGTTCAGTTCGTATTTCGGCGGTTCGGCCAACGATTCCTTTTGGGACGTCGGACTGGACGGCGCCGGGCGCGTGCTGCTGACTGGCGCGGCGGTGTCGACGCAGCTTCCCGGCCTGAACACCAATTCCGTTTTCAGCACGAACCAGGGGGTGAGCGACGTCCTGATCGTTCGCCTTGGCGCGGGGAACGTCCCGGAGACGAGCCTGATCGGGTCGGCCGGTGAGGAAACCGGATACGCGTTGGCCTCGGATTCCGCCGGGAACGCCTACGTGGCGGGACTGACCCGATCCGTGGCCTTCCCGGTCAGCGGCACGAACGTGGCGCAAGCGACCTTCGGCGGCAACGCCTCCGATGGATTCGTCCTGAAATGGGTGCACGAGCCGGAACTGACCGCGGTGCTGGCGGGTGGCGGCATCGAGGTTTCCTGGCCCGCGCCGAATACTGAATTCGCGCTGGAATCGGCGCCGGCGCCGGCGGCAGGCCCGTCGGGTCCGTCGGCCTGGGTCCGCGAGTCGGCGCCCGTCGTCAGGGACGGTTCGAGGCACGTGGTGCGGCTGCCGATGTCCGCCACCAACTGTGTCTTCCGGCTTCGATGGGCGCGCTGATGCGTTCCCCCGCCGGGTTGTTCGGAACATTGGGGGAGCGTGGGAGGAATAATCATTCCAAAGACCCGTAGGTCCGCGAGTTTCCCGACCGCGAACTGACCGGCACGAAGTGTGCCCGGTCCAGCCCGCAAGCTCCCCAACTTCCATGTCCGTCCCCCTTCTCGATCTCAAGCCGCAGAACCTCGCGCTCGAAGCCGAACTCACCGAGGCGTTCCGCCGGGTCCTGCACTCCGGCCACTACATCCTCGGACCCGAGCTCGATCGCTTCGAGAGCGGCATGGCCGGTTTCCTCGGCGTTCGCCACGCCCTGGGAGTTTCGTCCGGAACCGACGCGATTCTCCTCGCCCTGATGAGCCTCGGCATCGGGCCCGGCGACGAGGTCATCGTCCCTTCGTTCACCTTCTTCGCCACCGGGGGCTGCGTCAGCCGGGTCGGCGCGACTCCCGTCTTCGCCGACGTCTGCCCGGTCTGTTTCAATCTCGATGCCCGGGACGCCGAAAGGCGGATCTCACCTCGCACGCGCGCGATTCTACCCGTTCACCTTTTCGGACAGGCCGCCGACCTGGATGTCCTGCTCGACCTCGCCCGGAGAAAGGGGCTCCACGTGATCGAAGACGGAGCCCAGGCGTTGGGAGCCCACTACCGGGGACGCGCCGTGGGTGGTTTCGGCGAATTCGGAACCTTCAGTTTCTTTCCGTCGAAGAACCTGGGAGCCCTTGGTGATGCCGGGCTGCTCGTCACCCAGGACGACGCGCTCGCCGAAAGGGCCGCGCTGCTCCGACTTCACGGCGCCAAACCGAAGTACTATCACCACCTCGTCGGCGCGAATTTCCGCATGGATGCCCTTCAGGCGGCCCTGTTGTCGGTCAAATCCGCCCGGTACGCGGAATACACCGAGGCGCGGTGCCGGAACGCCGCCGACTACACGGCCCAGTTGTCCGCCATCCCGGGAGTCATCGAAGCGGATCCGTCCCAGTGCGGATGCGTCAACCCGGGTTCGGAAGCGCTCTCCCCGAAGGCGCGATTGGTCCTCCCGGTCGCCTACCCCCACAACACTCCGATCTGGAATCAATACACAATCCGCGTCATCGGAACCGGGCGGCGGGACGCGCTCAGAACCCACCTTCAATCCCGGGGCGTCGGCACGGAGATCTACTACCCGGTTCCGCTCCACGCGCAGCCCTGCTTTGTCCGCGAGGTTCAACGACCGGATTCACCCAGCGGCAGGTTTCCGTTTCCAGTCTCCGAACGTCTCGCCGGTGAGGTGCTCAGCCTGCCGATCTATCCGGAACTCACCCAGGAACAACGCGACGAAGTGGTCGCCGGAATTCGCTCCTTCCTGGATTCCTGACCCGCCCGCCGCGGTCGCGAACGTTCACCCGCGCCATCCCGCGGTCCAGGACCCAAAACCAGCGCCGAGCCACGCCGGCGCCCAAGGTGGGCAGTCCGCCTTCGCGGCACCCGATTGATTCCAGCGCCGATGGCTTCGACCGACACCTTCCTCGTTCCCGAAGCCGCCCATGATGAACTCGTCGCCGCCGCCTACCGGTGCCGGGGATTCCATCCGGATGAAGTCGAAGCCATGGTCCGGCTTTGTCGCGAGGCCGCGCGCCACGGCATCCGAACCCACAACGTCATCAAGGCCCTGCATCTCGACGACCTCTTCGGAACTCCCCACGGAGGCTGCGTGCCCGGCGCGGTTGTCGAAAGGCGATCGGGCCGGTTCCCGGCGTCCGAGGCCTGGGTCGCCCACCGAAAACCGGGGCCGGCCGTCGCCTACGCCGCCATCGACACCTGCATCGATCTGGCCGGCAGGTACGGTGTCGGCATGGTGAGCGTGGACGAAGCCTGGCATTACCTCTGGGGCGGAGCCTACGTCCTGGAAGCCGCCCGGTGGGGTTACATCGGTTTCACCCAATGCACCGCACTGCTTGCCGAAGTCGTGCCCTACGGCGGCCGACGCCCCACCCTCGGAACCAACCCGCATTCCTGGGCGTTCCCCACGAACGACATCCTGGGGTTCCCGATTCTTGTGGATTTCGCGACGTCCGCGATCGCGATGGGGCGGGTCCAACAGTTCGAACGCGAAGGCAAACCGCTGCCCCCCGGAACCGCCGTCGACAACTCCGGTCGCGAGACCCTCGATCCTTCCAAAGCCTCCGCTCTCCTTCCCTTCGGAGGCCACAAAGGCTTCGGCCTCGGCCTCATCAATGAACTGTTCGGCGGGATTATCGGCGGCTTCCTCCCCACCCTGCGCGGACGGTTCGCGGACGGCGGCGACGCGAAGCGGACGGCGGCCTTCTTCTTCCTCGCGATCCATCCCGAGGCGCTCTCCGCCACCTCCAACCCGGCGGGCCTGGGATGGTCGGCGAACCTGCGACGAATCCTGGACGACATCCTCGCCGGCAACGAGGGAACGATCCTTCCCGGCGCGCTCGAAGCCCGCGCCGCTGAACGATGCGCACGGCTGGGCGGACTCGTTTTCACCGCCGCGGAATTGGACTCCCTGGATGCCATCGCCCGCGCCGCCGGCCGCTCGCCCTGGGATCGCGCCCGCCTGAAGCGCGTCGCCGAACCGGACCGCGCCTCCTGAATGAATTCGGCCCCCAACCCCGATCACGGCCACGGCCACGGCCACAGCCACGTCCACGCCGATCTCGCCGCCTTGCTCGCGCGCTCGGGGCGCCCGACGCGCTGGCTCGTCACCGGCGTGGCCGGATTCATCGGATCCCACCTGCTCGAAGCGCTCCTGAGGAACGAGCAGCAGGTCGTCGGCCTCGACAATCTCAGCACCGGCCACCGACGGAACCTCGATGCCGTGAGGAACCTCGTGAGCGCCGAACAATGGGGACGCTTCGATTTCCGCGAAGGCGACATCACCCGGCCCGACGACGTGCGCGCGGCCGTTCAAGGCTGCGATCGGATCCTGCATCAGGCGGCGCTGGGTTCGGTCCCGCTCTCCCTGGAGCAACCGGTCACCACCCACGCGAGCAACATCACCGGCTTTCTCCACGTTCTCGAAGCGGCACGCGCGGCTGGCGTCGGCCGCGTCGTCTACGCATCGAGCAGCGCCGTGTACGGCGATTGCACCGAACGGCCAGCCCGCGAGGACCGCATCGGAGCCCCGCTGTCCCCCTACGCGCTTTCGAAGTGGGTCGATGAAGCCTACGCGGCGCTCTTCGAACGCTGCTACGGGCTTCGGTCCGTCGGCTTGAGGTACTTCAATGTTTGCGGTCCACGGCAGGATCCGAACGGCGCCTACGCGGCGGTGATCCCCCGCTGGATCGATGCCCTCACCTATGGCCGGCCGGTCGAGATCCATGGCGACGGCGCGACGACCCGCGACTTCTGTCCGGTGGAGAACGTCGTCGAAGCCAATCTACGGGCGGCGCTCGTGGAGCTTCCGGAGCAATCCCCCAGGGTCTTCAACGTCGGCCTGGGCGCCGAGACTTCCCTGAACGATCTCCACGCGATCCTCCAGCGGCGGATCGCCGCGTCGCCCGGCACTCGCCCGGCCGCGGCCGGGGCGCCGCGGCACGGACCCGAACGTCCAGGGGACGTCCGATTTTCGCGGGCCGACATCTCGATGGCGCGGCGCTGGCTGGGATTCGAAGGGCGCCATTCCCTGGAGGATTCCCTCGCGGCGACGGTCCATTGGTTCCTATCGAAATGAAACGAGCATTGATCACCGGCATCACCGGGCAGGACGGGTCGTATCTGGCGGAGCTGCTTCTGGAAAAGGGGTACGAAGTCCATGGTGTCATCCGGCGCGCCTCCACCTTCAACACCGACCGGATCGAGCATCTCTACCGGGACCCCCACCAGCAGGGGAACCGGCTGCACCTGCACTACGGCGACCTCGCCGATTCCGTGCAGATGGTGAAGCTGCTCTACGACCTCAAACCCGAGGAGGTCTACAATCTCGGAGCCCAAAGCCACGTCCGCGTCTCGTATGACATTCCGGAATACACGGGCGACGTCGTCGGGCTGGGAACGGTCCGCATTCTCGAAGCCATCCGGGAGGCGGGCCTCGTGAAGAATGTGCGATTCTACCAGGCCAGCTCCTCCGAGATGTACGGGAAGGTTCAGGCGGTGCCCCAGACCGAGACCACGCCATTCTGGCCGCGGTCGCCGTACGCCTGCGCCAAGGTCTATTCGTATTGGCTGACCGTGAACTTCCGCGAGTCCTACGGGCTTCACGCCAGCAACGGCATCCTCTTCAACCACGAGTCCCCGCGCCGCGGAGAGACGTTCGTCACCCGCAAAATCACCCGCGCCGCCACCCGCATCAAGATGGGCCTCCAGGAGAAGCTCTACCTCGGCAACCTCGCGGCGAAGCGCGACTGGGGTTACGCCAAGGAGTACGTCGAGATGATGTGGCTGATGCTCCAGCAGGAATCACCCGATGACTATGTCGTGGCCACCAACGAGACCCACAGCGTCGAAGAGTTCTGCCAGGAGGCCTTCCAGCACCTCGGTCTCGACTGGAAGGAGCACGTCCAGCACGACTCCCGCTACGAGCGTCCGGCCGAGGTGGACCTCCTGATCGGCAACCCCGCCAAAGCCAAACGCCAACTCGGCTGGGAACCCAAGGTCCGGTTCAAGGATCTCGTGAAGATCATGGTCGACGCCGACCTCGAACTCGCCCGCAAAGAACTCGCCGTCCACCAGGCCACCCGGGGCACCCAGGGAGCCCACGGAACCCCGGCCTGATTTCAGTCATGGACCTCCGATCCCAACGCATCTTCGTCGCGGGCCACCGCGGCATGGTCGGCTCCGCCCTGGTGCGCTGCCTCCAGCGCGCCCAGGCCACCCGGATCCTCACCCGCTCGCGCTCCGAACTCGATCTCGGCGACGCCGCCGCCGTCGAGGCGTTCTTCCAAACGGAACGCCCCGAAGTCGCCATCATCGCCGCCGCCAGGGTCGGCGGCATCCATGCGAACAACACCTACCCCGCCGAGTTCCTTCAGGAGAACCTCGCGATCGCGCTGAACTGCATCCACGCCGCCCACCAGGCCGGCGTCGCGCGCCTCCTTTTTCTCGGAAGCTCCTGCATCTACCCGAAACTCGCCCCCCAACCCATCGCCGAGGACTCCCTGCTGACCGGCCCCCTCGAACCCACCAACGAGGCGTACGCGATCGCCAAGATCGCCGGACTGAAGCTCTGCCAGTTCTACCGGCGCCAGCACGGTGTCCTGTTTCATTCCGCCATGCCCACCAACCTCTACGGGCCCGGCGATTACTATCACCCCACCAACTCCCACGTTCTCCCCGCCCTCCTCCGCCGCTTCCACGAGGCCCGGGAGTCCCGCCGGCCGGAGGTCGTCCTCTGGGGCACCGGCAGCCCGAGACGCGAATTCCTGCACGTCGACGACCTCGCCGAGGCGTGCGTCCACCTCCTCGGCCTCGTGGATCCCCCCGACTGGGTCAACGTCGGGACCGGCACGGATGTCACGATCCGCGAACTCGCCGAACTCGTGAAACGCGCGACAGGCTTCGAAGGAAACCTCGCGTTCGACACCACCAAACCCGACGGAACCCCGCGCAAACTGCTCGACGTCTCGCGAATCCAGGCCACCGGCTGGAAGCCGCGCATCCTGCTCGAGGACGGCGTCGCCCGGACCTATCGGGATTTCCTGGACGAAAAAGCCTCCGGAACCCTCCGCGAATAGCCGATCACCATTCCGATACTCGCATGAAGATACTCGTCACCGGAGGCGCCGGATTCATCGGTTCCAATCTCGTCCGACTGCTCGTCGGCCGGCGGCACACCGTCCTGAACGTGGATGGCCTGACCTACGCGGGCAACGCCGCCTCGCTCGCCGACCTCCACGGCAATCCCGCCCACCGCCTGCTCATCGCCGACATCACCGACCCCGCCGCCATGGCGGCGGCTTTCGCCGAATTCCAGCCGGAGGCCGTCATGCACCTGGCCGCCGAGTCCCACGTCGACCGCTCCATCGACGGCCCGGGAGCCTTCATCCAGACCAACGTCGTCGGCACGTACACGCTGCTCCAGGCCGCCCGTGGCTATTGGTCCGCCCTTCCCGCCGATCGCAAGGCCGGCTTTCGGTTTCTTCACGTCTCGACCGACGAGGTCTACGGATCCCTCGGCGCCGAAGGCAAGTTCACCGAGACCACCCCCTACGATCCCCACTCGCCCTACTCGGCCAGCAAGGCCGCGTCGGATCATCTCGCCCGAGCCTGGGCGGACACCTACGGCCTTCCCGTCCTTGTCACCAATTGCTCCAACAACTACGGCCCTTTTCAGTTCCCGGAGAAACTCATTCCCGTCGTCATTCTCAAGGCCCTCAAGGGCGATCCCATCCCGGTGTACGGCAAGGGCGAGAACATCCGCGACTGGCTCCACGTCGAGGACCACGCGCGCGCGCTGCTCGACGTGATCGAGAAGGGGCGCGTCGGCCAGACCTACAACATCGGCGGCGACAACGAGCTCCGGAACATCGACCTCGTTCGCATGCTCTGTTCCATCCTGGACGAACTGCGTCCGAAATCCGGCGGTGGGAAGCACGCCGACGCCATCCAGTTCGTCACCGATCGCCCCGGACATGATCTCAGGTACGCCATCGACGCGACCAAGATCCGCACCGAACTCGGCTGGGAACCCCGACATCGGCGCGACACGGGCTTCCGGGAGACCGTCGCCTGGTACCTCGCCAACGAAGCGTGGTGGCGGCCCATTCTGGACGGGACCTATCGCCTGGAACGCCTCGGCGGGACCCGCTGAGGCGCCATCGCCGGGGGGACGTTTCGATTCCGCTGGGAATCGTCCGCCGTCGCGCGCGCCAACCCGACCGTCCGCCGGCTCCAACCATCGTGAACCCCCCGGTCCCTCCCGTGTACTCGGCCGGCGAACTCGCGGACCTCGGGCTTCAATCCTTCGGACGCGACGTCTCGATCAGCCGGCGAGCGGCGATTCATCAGGCGGACCGCATCTCCCTCGGCGACCACGTGCGGATCGATGATTTCACGATCCTGACGGGCGGCGCGGGCATTGAGATCGGCAGCCACGTGCATGTCTCGGCCCATTGCGCCCTCTATGGCGGCAGTGGGATCGTGATGGAGGATTACAGCGGTCTGTCGCCGGGAACCCTCGTGTTCTCCGAGTCCGACGATTTCTCGGGGCGCTCCCTCGTCCACCCGTTCTTTCCCAAAACCGCCGAGTGGAAGCCCGGTTACCAGGCGGGCCGCGTGACGCTGCGACGCTTCGCCCAGACTGGCGCCCGGACAACCCTCCTGCCAGGGGTCACGCTTGGCGAAGGCGCCGTGACCGGCGCCCACACGCTCGTCACCCACGACCTCGATCCCTGGTGGATCTACGTCGGAACCCCGGCCCGCAAACTCAAGGAACGGGAGCGGGATATCGTCCGCCTCGCCGAAGCCCACCGCCACAACCCGCAATCCTGATTCCGAGCCGGTTCACCGCGCCCCGTTCGTCGACTTTCCATGAACCGGAATTCTCTCACGGAGGCACTGAGACACGGAGATTTGAGGATGGATTCCGTCCCCCTCCGTGCCTCCGCGCCTCCGTGTGATGCCCCTCGGGTTCATGGACCCAATGCGCGAGTCGCAACTCGTTGATGCTCTCCTTGAACCGGGATTTTCTCACGAAGGACACGAAGACCGAGCGAACGGAGGGCATCCCATCCATCCTCCTTCTTCGTGATCTTCGTGTCTTCGTGGTGGAATCCTCCGCGGTTCATGGATTGAACACGCGTGCCGCAACCAATTGATATTCACTCATGCTCCACGGACACCTTTCCTCCCCGGATTCCTACACCCACCTCCTGACGAATGCCGCCTGGCGTTTCGCCTTCGATTGGCTGAGCTCGCTGCCCGCCGACCCGCCACCCGGCATCCATCAACTCCAGGGCGAGGACATCTACGTCAACATCCACGGCTACGACACGCTTCCCGCCGAACAGTGCCGCTACGAAAGTCACCGCCGCTTCGTCGACCTCCAGTACTGCATCCGCGGCGGCGAACTCATCGACTGGCAGCTCGTCTCCACGCTCAAGCCCGCCGGTCCGTTCGAGGAATCCAAGGACGTTCAGTTCTATGAACCCGGCGCTTCGCTGACCCAAATCCAGATGGTCCCGGGCAGCTTCGCGATCTTCTTCCCTTCCGACGGACACCGACCGAAGCGCGCCGACGGCATCCAGCCTTCGGTGTTCAAACTCGTCATCAAGGTCGACCATCGCCTGCTCGCCTAGTCCCACCGGACCCAACCGCCGGACCCCGGTGCGACCGAGATGCGAAAGTCCCGACTCCCGTCGATCGTCCTCGCGCTGATCGCCTCGACAGGTTCTCTCGCAACCGAGTTCGGAGGCGGAATCTCGGGCCCCGACCCCCTCGTCGACACGGTTCTTTCGTCGCTGGCCGGGCGCCCTGGATTCCGTTGGATCCGGAGCCCGTCCCAGAGGGTTCCGGCACATGGGTTCGAGGGCGTCGCGGACGTCCGATTGTACCAGCACCTGTCCGACCGGCCGTCGGACAAGCTTCCAGAGGATCTCTTCGAAACCTATTGGGCCTGTCGCAATCGGCTTCCGTCCTTTCAGGGAGCCCCGGCGGTCTGGGAGGTGTGGAACGAACCCGACTTTTACTTCATCCGCGACAATGCGTCCGACATGGCGGCCACGCTGAAGGCCGCCTGGTGGGGCGTGAAAACCTCCCGGCCCGACGCGAAGGTTCTTATGCCGTCCCTGGCCTTCCGACCCGGCCGTTACGCGCTCGAACTCGCCATCAACGGAGTGGCCTCCTGGACCGACGGTTGGAACGTCCATTTCTACGGGTGGGCCGCCGATTTCCCGGAATTCATCGCCCATCACCGCGCCTTCACCGCAGCGCTGCATCTCGATGCGCCGCTCTGGATCACCGAAATCGGGTACATGGATCTTCCGCGAACGACCGACAACGACCCGGTCGCGTTGGGTGCCCAGGCCGCGTTCCACGAACGAACCCTGATCGAATCGTGGGCTCGCGGCGTGGATCGGCACCTCATCTTCCAGCTCTCACCGTTCGCTGAAGGACGCAACGAACTGGGGCTCTCGACGTCCACGGGAACCTGGCGGCCCGCGATGACCAGCGCCGTCCGGATCGCGCGCGCCCTCCAGGGAACCCGGCCCGTGTTCCGGATCGTCCACTCGCCGAGCGATGAGGACGCCGGAATCGTCCTCGAACAAGCCGACGGCAACTGGTGGATCGTCCTCTGGTCCCCCACCCGACCGGGAAACGTTCCGCTCCCAGGCGTCGGACCCGAGTCCCTGGTCCCCGATCCGATCCGCCTTCAGCCCCGCTGGCCCGCGACGTGGCGCGAAGTCCGCGTCGGCGTCGAGGGCGAAACCGCCCTCGCACCGTCGCAGGTCCCCGAACTCCTCGTCGGTTCGGCGGCCAATGTTCATCTCCACGGCCCGCCGGTCCGCTTCCACCTGTCCCACTGCCGATGGGTTCCCTGGGAAAAGCGCGCTTCGGAACAACCCAGGACCAAGATCCCGCGCGAAACCCGCAAGGCACTCGACGAGGTGCCCCCACTCCGGCAACCCTCGCCCGTCGTCGTTCGGATCCGTCCCGACCCGTCGATGATCCCCGAGAAGCAGGCGCAACTCCTCCGGATCCCGCCGCGCGCGACCGAATCGAGCGGACGGATCCAGTTCCACAACTTCACCGACCAACCGCGCCGGGGAACCTGGTCCATCCGAACGGCCGCCCACTGGAACATCGAGGCCGGGACGACGGACCGCGAGCTGGACATACCGCCGTTGTCGCGCCTGGAAATCCCCTTTCGTCTCCTCCCCGAAGCGGGACCGGCGAACGCTTCGTCCTCCTCCGAACCCGGCCGGATCACGGCGCGCTGGGAGGGCCTGGACGGGTCGGTCGACGAAAGCTCGGTTCGCGTCCAAATCGACCACGCGCCGAAGCGGATTCGGCACACGTGGGACTGGCGCCAGTTCGTCGCCTCGCCCGGACGGGCGGACGCATGGCGGACCTTCGTTCATTCGGACGACGTCCTCGCGGTGGAGATCGCAACGCCTTGGGGATCCAATCACGAAGTCGCGATTCATTTGCCCCTTCCAGGCGGTCTTCACCCGGATGACGTGTTCGGGATCGGACTTCGTATGGCGCGCGGCCGCGGTTCGCCCTTCGTCCAGCTTCAGGCCACGACCCGGCACGGCGAGACCTGGCGCCACGGGGAACTCCGGCCGATCGAAGCCGTCGAATCCCGGATCGAAGCCCGATTGCGGGACTTCAGTCCGGCCCTCTGGGGGCGTCACCGCACCTTGCTTTTCCCGCCCCTGGCTGAAATGCGCTGGTTGAGCCTGCTGATCCAGGGCGTTCAGCCGGGGGATGTCCTGGAAGTGAGATCCCCCTCGCTTGTTCGGTGAGGTCGGCCATCCGCGTTCCCGTTCATGTCCCGCTACTCCATCCATCTCCCGTGGCTCGCCGTGGTGGCCTGGTGGCTCTGGGACTTGCACGCCCATTGGGAAGCCCAGGTGGAATTCCAGCACGGCTGGCTCGTGGCACCCCTGGCCGCCTACCTCGCCTGGGAACGCCTGCCCACCAGCCCGCCACCCGCGCCACCCCAATCGATCCGAGGGCCTCTGTTCCTCGCCCTGTTGTCGGCGCCGCTCGTCCTCTTCTCCGAGCTCTACAAGAACGCCATCGCGAGCACTCCGTTCTCCAGCTTTGTCCTGAGCGTCGGTTGTTGCGGCTTTGTCCTGGCCATTCTCTGGGCGCAGCACGGACGGCCCGTCGCGCGCCATTTTCTCTTTCCCCTCCTGTTTGTGTTCGTCGCGGTTCCAATCCCGAAGCTGATCTGGAACCCCATCGTGCTCGGCCTCCAGGGTTTCATCACCACGCTCAACGTCGAGACGCTCAACCTCCTCGGCATCCCCGCCCTCCGAACCGGCAATCTCATCCACCTTCCCCGCGGCACCGTCGGCGTGGACGAGGCCTGCAGCGGCATTCGCAGTCTCCAGTCCAGCATCATGGCCGCGCTGTTCATCTCGGATCTCACCCTGAAACGGACCGGCGCCAAGGTGTTCTTCTTCATCGCCGGCGTCGCGCTGGCCGTCGCCGGCAATTTCGGACGGTCGCTGTTCCTTTCGCTGACCGCCGCCAACCGGGGAATCCAGGCCGTGGATGGCGTCCATGACACCGCCGGATGGAGCGTCCTTCTCTTCACCGCGGCCGGCATCGGAACCCTCGCCTGGTGGGTGGCTCGCACCGAAAAACGTCTGGCCGCGGAGATCCGATCGAAAAGCCCCGCGTGAGCCGGCCGCAAGGCCAACCCGCATTCGATGAACTCAACACACCCCGACACGTCGCCTCCCGGCGCCTCGCCGACCGGACCGGCGGACCTCCGACCGCGGCCTGGAACCGGAACCGGGCGGGGTTGGACCGTGATCCTCGCGCTGTTCGTCGCCACGGTGGGTGGCGCCTGGGCGTGGTTCCACCTCGCCCCGCCGAAAAACCGCGAAGTCCTGCGATTCGAAGTCCGCCGGCAATTGCCCGATTGGGAATTCCATCCCCAACCCGTCGGCGCCGCCGCCGAAGCCATTCTCGCCACCACCAACCTGTTCAACGGCGCGTTCGAATCCACCAACCGCGCCCCTGTGATCGTCTTCGCCGCGGAATGGGATGGCGATGATCCCCGGCAAAGGACGGCGCTTCCCCACACGCCCGACATCTGCTGGGTGGGCGCCGGCTGGCAGCCGGTCGACGCCGGCCAACCCCGCCAGATCACGCTCCCCATCGCCGGGCGCGACCTCCCCTTTCAGTGCCGCGTGTTTGCCACCCCGACCGGACACCGCGAATTGGTCCTCTGGTGCAGCATCTACGGCGGCAAACCCGTCGAGGACGCCGAACGATGGACCCCCGAAGGCGGCACCGCGGAGGAACGGAAAGCCCGGAACCTCGACCAACAGCGGTTGTCCGCGTTGCGGCACTTCTGGCGCGCCGTCCGCGACCGCGACGGCGCCGCGCGTTTCAAACAGTTCGTCCGATTCTCGGTCAGCGTCGGATCCGACTGGCAGGAAGGCCTCGCGCGGCTCCGGGATTTCGCCCCCGACTGGCTCGACCTCTCGGTTCAACCGGTGGCCAAGTCCGGCGGTTAGAACCAACGCTCCATGAACCGGTATTTGACCACGAAGCGCACGAAGGACACGAAGTCCGAGCGAATCGAGGGCATCCAATCCATTCGCCTCCTTCGTGATCTTCGTGTCTTCGTGGTGGAATCCTCCGTGGTTCACGGATCCAACGCGCGAGCCGCAACTCGTTGAAACTCTCCATGAAACTTCGCATCGCCATCGGTCCCTCCTCCTTCGCCGAAGAGGACCCGACACCACTCCAAATGCTCGAGGCCGCGGGAGTCGACGTGGTTCCCAACCCGTTCCGTCGGCGGCTCACCGAACCCGAGATCCTCGCCCACCTCGTCGACATCGACGGCCTGATCGCCGGCCTGGAACCGCTGAACCGAAAGGTCCTGACCTCGGCCCGCCCGCGCCTCCGCGTCGTCGCCCGGGTCGGAATCGGCATGAACAACGTCGATCAGGAAGCCGCGCGTGAGCTGGGAATCCTAGTCTCCAACACGCCCGACGGACCCACCGAGGCCGTCGCGGAACTCACGCTGGCCGCCCTCCTCTGCCTCGCCCGGAATCTCGAACCATCGAACCGCGCGCTGCACGCCGGGGAATGGCCCAAGACCATCGGGCGCAGCATCGCCGAACTCTCCGTCCTCGTGATCGGTTTCGGGCGCATCGGCCGGAACGTCGCCGCGCTCCTCGCCCGGATGGGCGCGCGAATCCTCGTCTGCGACCCCTTCCTTCCACAGAACGCATCCACCGCCCCTTTCCAAAGGGTGACCCTCCACGAAGGCCTCGCCGAAGCGGACGTCGTCACCCTCCACGCGAGCGGCGACCAACCCATCCTGGGCGACGACGAATTCGCGCGCGCGCGGAAGGGTTTGATCGTCCTCAATTCCGCGCGCGGCGAACTCGTGGACGAGGAGGCGCTGGTCCGGGCGCTGGGTTCGGGCCAGGTGGGAAAGGCGTGGTTCGATGCCTTCTGGCGCGAACCTTACACCGGACCGCTCGCCGCGTTTCCCCAGGTCCTCATGACGCCCCATTGCTCGACCTACACCCGCCGATGCCGGCTCTCCATGGAGTCCGAAGCCGTTCGGAATCTGCTCAGGGATCTCGGCCTCGCCAAAGTCCCCGCCGGCGCCTGAGCCCCACCCGATTCATGATTCGCTCCCCACAACCCACGCCTTCATGAAGCCGTCCCTCGCCGACAGTCTCGCCCTGGCCGTCGCCGCGGCACGGGACGCCGGAGTCCTGCTTCGTGAACGTTCCTCCACCTTGGAAGGCGTCCGTGGCGACCAGGGCAAGGACCTCAAACTCCAGGCCGACGTGCGGGCCGAGGAAACCATCCTCGGACGCCTCCGGGCGGCTTCGCCACATCCGATTCTCTCCGAAGAATGCGGCGCCGACGCCGGATTCAGCCGGAACAACGAATACTGGGTCGTCGATCCGCTGGACGGAACGCTCAACTACAGCCGGAACCTTCCACTGACCTGCGTGTCGATCGGCCTGTGGCGCGCGGACGAACCGCTGCTGGGCGTCGTCCACGACTTCGAACGCGGGGAGGTCTTCGCCGGAATCGTGGGCGTGGGCGCGACCTGCAATGACCGTCCGATCACGGTGAGTTCCGTCACGGAACCCTCGAAGGCGGTGCTCGCGACGGGTTTCCCATCCGGCCGGGACTACAGCGACGCGGCGTTGCTCGAGTTCTGCAGGAAGGTTCAGGCCTTCAAGAAGGTGCGGTTGCTCGGTTCCGCCGCGCTCTCGTTGGCCTGGATCGCCGCGGGACGACTCGACGCGTACGCCGAAGACGACATCTGGATCTGGGATGTCGCCGCCGGGCTTGCGCTGGTGGCGGCCGCCGGTGGAGTCTTCCGCGCGGAACCGGGGTCGCGCCCGCTCCAGCACCGGGTGTTCGCCCGGACGCGCGGCCTCAGGGACCCGGGTTAGGAAACCGACCCTTCAGGGAGACACTCCGTCATGAAGAATCTCGCGATGATTCCCGCCCGCATGGGCAGCCAGCGCCTCAAGGCCAAGAACCTCCGGGAATTGAACGGCGTCAGCCTGATCGCGCGGGCCATCCGCAAATGCAAGCTCGCCGGCGTGTTCGACGAAATCTGGGTCAACTCCGAACACCCGGCGTTCGGCGAGATCGCGGCGGCCGAGGGTGTGTCGTTCCACCAGCGCCCGGAAGCCCTCGGCAACAACCAGGCCACCAGCGAACAGTTCGTCCGCGAGTTCCTCGAGAAACACGAGTGCGACCACGTCGTCCAGGTCCACAGCATCGCGCCCCTGCTGACCGTCGACGAGGTGCGCGCCTTCGTCGAAAAACTCAGCACCGGCGAGTTCGACTGCCTGCTCAGCTATGAACCGATCCAGATCGAATGCGCGATCGACGGCGAGCCGGTGAATTTCACCTTCACCGAAAAGACCAACTCCCAGGACCTGCGTCCCGTTCAGCGCATCGCCTGGAGCATCACCGGATGGCGCCGTTCGAGTTTCCTCGAAGCCGCCCGCGCCGGCCGCTGCGCCACCTACGCCGGAAGGGTCGGCCTGCATCCCGTCAGCCATCTCGCGGCCCATGTCATCAAGACGGAGGAGGACCTCCAATTCGCGGAAGCCGCCGGCCGCGCCGGTCTCGTCACCCTCTGATCACCTCCCGTACCAGGACTGTTCCCCCTTCCCCTTCCCCATGCTGAACATTGGCATCATCGGTTTCGGAAAAATGGGGCGCCTGCGCGCCGATTCCGTGGTCCGCTCCGGCAAGGCCCGCGTGACCCTCGTCTTCGATCCGGCCGGCGCCGATTCCGAAGGCCCGCCCAAGGCCTCCTCCGAGGACGAGATCATCCGGTCCCCCGACATCGACGCGGTCTTCATCTGCACGCCCAACCATCGGAACAAGCCGCTCACCCTCGCGGGACTCGCCGCCGGGAAGCACGTCTTCTGCGAGAAACCCCCCGCGTTCACCGCCGCCGACGTCGAGGAGATCATCGCCGCGGAGAAAGCTTCCGGCCGCAAGCTGATGTACGGGTTCAACCACCGGCATCACGGTTCGATCGTGGCCATGCGCGAGGCGGTCGCCTCCCAGAAATACGGACGCCTGCTCTGGATGCGCGGCCGGTACGGAAAAAGCGTCGACCACAATTACTTCAACACCTGGCGCGCCAAGAAGGAGCTCGTCGGCGGCGGCATCCTCCTCGATCAGGGCATCCACATGCTGGACCTGTTCCTCCTGCTCGCCGGCGAGTTCGACGAGGTCCAGTCCATGGTCTCCAACCTCTACTGGAAGCTCGACGGCATCGAGGACAACGTCTTCCTCAATCTCCGCAACCGCACCACCGGCGTCGTCGCGTCGCTCCACAGCACGATGTCCCAGTGGCGGCACCTGTTCTCGCTCGAGGTGTTCCTCGAACGCGGTTACATGGTCCTCAACGGTCTGAAAACCCAGTCGGGCAGCTACGGCGACGAGGTCCTGACCGTCGCCAAGAACCGGACCACGGCCCCCGCCGCCACCTGGGAGGACGAGGAACGGACGGTGTACCACGTCGACACCTCCTGGGACGACGAAACCCGCGCCTTCATCACCGCGGTGCTCGAGAACGGTCCGATCCTTTCAGGAAGCTCCTCCGACGCGCTCCGCGTGATGCGCCTCATCGACGCCGCGTACAGCGGCGAGTGTCATTCGAGGGACGAACGCCATGGAAAACTCATTTGAGCCCGAAGCCAATGTCGGAAGTTCAAAGGTGATCGGATGACAGGTCTCCCCAATCGGATTCTCAGCCGGCTCCCACCCCGCCAGCGGGTCCGGTTCAAACGGCTCATCCGCCGCGTCTACGAACGCGACCCCCATTCCATCCAGGCCGCCCTGAAGCGGCTCCAGGCCTCGGGATCCGAATTCGGTTCCATCCTCGACGTGGGAGCGGCGGTCGGCGCGTGGACCGAGTGGGCGCTCGTCTATTTCCCGAATTCCCGCTACCTGCTGTTCGAACCCGTGGTCGAGAACGAAGCGCGCCTGGCCGCGCTCAAGCGCGACTTTCCCAACATGGACTACAGCCTGGCCGCGGCCGGGGATGTGCTGGGCGAGGCGCGCATGCAGATCACGGAAAACCTCACGGGCAGCACCATCACGGCGGACCAGGACCCCGATGCGAGAAGCATCCGGCTCACGACGCTCGACGACGAGGTGCGCGCGAAGGGCCTCCAGCCCCCGTTCCTCGTCAAACTCGACACCCACGGCTACGAGGTCCCGATCCTCCAAGGCGCCCGCGAGACACTTCGAAACACCGAGGTCCTCATCGTGGAGGTGTACAACTTCAACTTCTCACCGACGGTTCGCCGCTTCGCCGAGATGGTCCAACTCATCGAATCCCAGGGCTTCCGGGTCTTCGACGCCATTGAACCGATCCGCCGCCCCGGCGATGAGGCTTTCTGGCAGATGGACCTGCTCTTCCGTCGCGAAACAGCCCCCGGATTCCGCCGGAGCACGTATCGCTGAGACCGATGTCAACGGCCCACCATCCCCGTGGGCGCCGACCCGACGTCGCGGTCGATGACGACTTCCGTGCGAGTTCCATCGCTCCAACTCAAACTCACCGCCTCCAAACGCGCCCAGCTGGTCTTCGCCCTGGGTACCTGGATGCGCCCGTTCGTCGGTGTGCTGGGCGGAATCGTCACCATCCACTACCTCAGCCCGACCCAGGTGGGGATCCTCAACACCGCCGCCCTGGCACCGCCGTTCCTCGCCTTCCTCCAGCTGGGAGTCATCTCGGGGGTGAACCGGGATCTGCCCTTTCTCCGGGGGTCCGGGAACGAGCGGGGCGCGGACGCCCTCCAGGAAAACGCGATCGCGGCCGCGAACCTCATCGCCGTCGCCGGCTTCCTGCTGTGCGCCGTCATCGCCGCGGCCGCCTGGTTCACCAGCGACACACCCTCGCTGGCCCTCGCGCTGGCGTGCACCTGCATCCTGGTCGGAGCCGCCCCCATCTCCCTCCTCGTCGATTCGATCCTCCGCGGACGCCAACGTTTCGCCGACCTCGGCCCGCTCCTCATCGCCCACAATGTCGCGAATATCGCGGCCCTGGTCCTGATCCCGTTCCTCGGATTCCTCGGTGGCGTCCTCCGGCCCGCCGTCGACGGCCTGGCCGGTATCGTCCTACGCCTGCGAAAGGTCCGATGGGTCTTCCGCCTCAACCCCGACAAGGCGGCGTGCGTCTCCCTGGCCCGCTCCGGCTTTCCCCTCATGGTCTCCGCGTCGCTCTTCGGCCTCCTCGCCGTCTCCGACCGCACGGTGGTCGCGTTCCTCCGAAGCCCGGCCGAAGTCGGTCAACTCGCGCTCGCCACGGTTCTCGTCAACGGATTGTCCACCCTGCCCCAGTCGCTGAGCCTCCTCCTATTCCCGAGGATTGCGAAAGACTACGGCGCCCACAGGGATCCCTCGCGCCTGCGGCGCTACGTCTGGCTGAGCCTCGCGGCCAATCTCGCCATGCTCATCCCGGGAAGCCTCCTGGGTTGGCTCCTCCTGGAATGGGTGGTCCCCACCTACTTCCCCGCCTACTCGCCCGGCTTGCCAGCCGCCCGCGTGGCGTGCGCCGCCGGTTGTCTCTGGGTCTACATCGGCGTCGGATCGGTCCTCGGCGTCCTCCAGCGGATGCCCTGGTACCTCGCATCCATGGCCCTCAGCCTTGGAATCGTCTGGGCGCTCGGCGCCTTCGCGCTCAAGTCGGGATGGGGCATCGATTCCGCAGTCTGGGCCCGTGCCGCCGGAACAACCCTCCACGGCGCGTTCACGGTCGCCTACGCCCTCTTCGTCACACGCGCCGCGCCGGGCGCTCCCGCCCCGGTGGCGGCATCGAAGTGAGCCGAAACGTGGTCCGATGATCCGCCGACTCGATCTCACCTGCCCACTCCAGGGACGTCGCTGGCTCCGCCTTTTCCGCGACGACCCCGTTTCGGGAATCCGGATGCGCGAAAATCTCGATGTCCCGAAATCCCGGCTCGGGTTCTCCTGCCGAACCAACCGCCACGGACTCCGCGGACCGGCCTGCGAATCCGCCGACAACGTCATCCTCGGCACTTCCTTCGCCCTGGGCCTCGCGGTCGACAACGGGGAGAACTGGTACGAACTCGGCCTGGAAACCGACGCCTGGCTCAATCTCGGCCTGCCCGTCGGAACCCGTGAAATG
This sequence comes from Limisphaerales bacterium, assembly GCA_050250555.1. Lineage (GTDB taxonomy): Bacteria > Verrucomicrobiota > Verrucomicrobiia > Limisphaerales > CAIMTB01 > CAIMTB01. Next base: position 19,569 of record JBFWOK010000015.1, on the reverse strand, counting down.
TCGGAACTCGTCCGAACCCTCCACCGGGGGCGCCGACACACGGCCATCGTCGTGTATCACCCGAATTTCTGGGCGCACTGCCGGTACTTCGACCGCTGGCGCGCCTCCGGCCGGTCCGCCTTCGAATCCATGGGATGGAAGACCGGCCTCGCCGAGTGCCTCCAGTTGGAAGTCAGGAGGTTCCTCCGACGCCAACGCGCCCTTCGAACGGGAAACGCCCTCCGGATCCGACACCAGGGCCGCGACTACTTCATCGACTGCAAATACTCCCGGTTCGATCTCCAGGGCCAAAGTTCCCTGTTCGAGGATTCCCTCCGCATTCTCGCCGAGATCGCCGGCTCCTTTTCCCGCTGCCTGGTCATCCGGGTTCCCATCAAGCAAGATCTCGTGGCCCGGGAGTCGACGAATCCGGTCCTCCGTGAAACTGTCAACGAATACGACGAGGCGTGGCGCCGGGTCACCGAGGAGCTGAGCAGGAAACCGTCGATCACGACTCACGCGGCGGAAGGTTTTCAGCTGGAGGATTTTCATGAAATGGACGGCCACTGGAATGCGGCCGGAAACCGGCGTTTCGCCCAAGTCCTGGCCAACGAACGCAAGCGTCTGGGCCGCTAGGTGACCCGGGACGATGCCCGGCGCGCGCCTCGAAGAGTCGGGAAGATCGGCCGAACGGCCCACAGAACGTATGATCAAATCCACCATCCACGGGATCGGCTTCGGCATGCTCCTCCTGCTGCCGCTGGCGTATCTGCTGAACGACTTCCTGCGGGCCGCCGCCGCCATGGCGATCGTCGGAGGACTGTGCTTCGCCAACCGCCAGGCCGTCGGCCAGTGGATCAACGGCGGGTTCGAGTTCCGGTCCCCCTTGAGCCGATGGATGGCGGCGGTCTGCGTCGGGTTGATGCTGCTGCGAGGCGTGGAATCCCTCTTCGAATACCGCCAACTCGGGCTGCCGGGCGTGGGGCTCGCCCAGTTGTTCTGGACCCTGATCTACATCGCCGTCGCCGCCATCCTCGTCGCTCGATTCCGATGGGAAGCCAGCACCGGCGTGGCCCTGGAATTCGCGATCGCTTTCGGCTTCTACTGCGGCGTCAACACCCTGCTCTATGAGGTCGGCGTTCAGAACGCGAATCCCGAGATCGCGGGCGTCTCGCTGGACAACCCGTTCCTCGCCCGGATGCTCCCGCCCTTCGCGAAGTCGACCACGAACTTCGGCGCCTACGCCGTGCTCGGCGGCGCTTTCTCCATGGTCGCCGCCCTGCATCCATTCCCCAGGAAAGTAGGCGACCTGTTTCGCTTGGTACTCGGGGCCTTCTCGTTCCTGGTCTGCACCTACGCCGCCTGGCAATCCCAGGTGCGCTTCGGCCTGCTCGCCTACGCGTTCACCCTTCTCTGGCTCGCCGCCTGGAAGGCGTCCGCCCGAAAATTCCTCTGCGCCGCTTCCCTCGCCGGAATGATCGTCCTGCCGTTCCTCTACATCGACCTGGCTGGGGTCGAGATCCTCGACAAATACCTTCCCGGCTTCCTCCACGACTACCTGTCCCGCCGAAGCGGCGAACTCATCTACCTCGGCGGCCGAGCCATGGTCTACGACTACGGCTTCGACCTTCTCGCCGCCAATCAGGTCGGCTGGCTCGGCATGGGAACGGTCTTCCGGGATGCCCGTCCCGGAATCGCCCTGTGGAGCGAAAGCTACGCCCAGGAGGGAGCCAGCGTGAGCTTTCACAACGGTTTCCTCGAAATCCTGATCGCCCACGGCCCCATCGTTTGCGCCCTCTTCTTCGCCGTTCTCCTTCTCGCCGTCGCGCGACTCGTCTTCCACCGAAGCGACCGCGAAGCCGCGGCCACGCGGGATTCACGGGGACGCGATTGGCGACTCATCGGAACCTTCGTGATCGGTGTCGTCAGCACCATCGGCGCCTTCGAAGTCGTCTACAACGAGATCTACGGCCTCCTCCTCATCCTCGTGGCGACCGTCGGCGCCCTCGAAGCCGGCGTCGCGCAACCCGCGAAACGCCCCCGCCCCGCGAGGACCGCGGTGCCCATCACGGTCCCCAACCGCTCCCCGGCACCCTCCTGAGCCCCCCAAAGCCACCCCCGGCCCACCCCATCCAGGCCCACCCCACCTACCCCACCGCCATCAATCCCTTCAACAACCCGCCCCAGGGACGCTAACTCCTCCGGAAACCTTCATGGACGCGCGGCATCTCAATCCCTTCCATATCCTGCGCAATCGCCACCGGATCCTGCCCACCCTCGGGCGCTGGCGACGCCAACTCGGCATTCCTTGGACCCCCAGCGACCAACGCCTCCGACAGCTCAAGGATTCCCTCCGCGGGCGTCGGGCCGTGATCCTCGGCAACGGACCCAGCCTGAAGATTCCGGATCTTCACCGCCTCCGCGGCGAAGTCACCTTCGCTTCCAACAAGATCTTCCTCGCCTTCGACCAGACCGAGTGGCGCCCCACATTCTACTCGGTCACCGACCGTCTCGTGGCCTCCAACAACGCGGCAAGGATCCGGGAACTGAAACTCGAGAAAATCCTGAGCGACTTCACCCTCCCGTTCCTCCCCGAGTGCGCCGACATCACCTGGGTCCACGAGCGGGTGCGCAACAGCTTCGCCTTCGAGCACGCCTCCGAGGAGGACGCCCGGAAACCCGCGCCGTACTTCTCCACGAACGCGTTCGTGGGCGTCGATTCCGGGGACACCGTCATCTATTTCCAGCTCCAACTGGCTTACTTCTTCGGAATCCGCGAGGTCTACCTGATCGGCGTCGATTTCAGCTTCAACACGCCGACGACCGTCGTCGACACCGGCATCCTCACCCAGCAGAAGGGCCTCGTCTCCCAGGGTGAGGTCAACCATTTCCACCCGGATTACCGGAAAGCGGGCGAAGTCTGGGGCGTCCCCAGGCTGGACCGACAATACCGCGCCTTCCTCCGGGCCAGGCTCGCCTTCGAAGAGGGAGGCGGCGCGGTCTTCAACGCGTCGCGCCAGACCAAACTCGACGCGTTCGAACGTCGCGACTTCGACGCGACCTTCCCCCCCTGACCCGGTTCCCGAACCGTGCCGTTTTTCTCCATCATCACCGTGACGCTCAACGCGCGTCCCGGTCTCGCGAGAACGCTCGAATCGATCCTCGCCCAGTCCTTCAACGACTGGGAACTCGTCATCAAGGACGGCGGGTCCACCGACGGAACCCGCGAGTGGCTCGAAGCACTCGCCGACCCCAGGATCCGGGTGGTCACGCAACCGGACGATGGGATCTACTCGGCGATGAACCAGGCGCTCCGGATCGCTTCCGGGCGGTTCGTTCATTTCCTCAACGCCGACGACGTCTACGCCGTGCCGGAGGCCCTCGCGGCCATCGCCAACGCCGCGCGCGCGAATCCGAACGCTGGATTCATTTACAGCGACTACGTCAACGACCGGATCGGAATGCCCGTGCGCTACCCGGCGCGTCTCAGCGGATGGTTCCTGTTCCGCAACATGGTCTGCCACCAGGCCCAGTTTCTCAGCCGCGAACTCTTCGACCGCTTCGGAGTCTACGATGAAACGTTGAAAATCGGCGCGGACCGGGATTTCGCGCTGCGCGTGCTTCGAAACGGCGTCCCCGCCGCCCACGTTCGAGCCACGCTGGTCCGCTACCGGGACGGTGGATTCTCCGCCCGCCGGATCGACCTGAGGGACGCCGAACATCATCGGATCCTTCGGCACCACTTCTCCGCCGGCGAGCGCCTCCTTTTTGGAATGCTCGACCTCGCCACCTTCCGGCCCCTGAGGGTCTACCTGTACCAGCATTGCCGGCATCAACGGTGGTTCCGCGCCTGGAGCCGGATCCGCAACGCGGTCAGCAGCCGGATCTAACCTCACATCATGAGTGCGATCGAACGTCTGCGGGGATCCGACGCCTTCTACCGGCTGATCTGGATGATGAATCTCGTCGTTCGCGGAGGAATCTGCCGGCGCAGCACCGCGTACTGGCGCTCGCTCCATGGCAAGTTCCGAGGCCGTCGCGGATTCGTCATCGGCAACGGCCCCAGCCTGAAGGTGGCCGACCTGACCCGTCTCAAGGACGAGATCTGCGTCGCCTCCAACAAGGTGTACCTCGCCTACCCGGAAACGCCCTGGCGGCCCACGCTCCTGACCTGCGCCGACCGGCTCGTGTGGGAGAAAATCCGCGGCGAAGTCCACCGGCACACCGACCGGATCCACCTCCTCAGCACCCTCCAGGTCGGCCCCACCCAGGTCGAAGCGGTCCTGATCCGCAACCGCTGCGGGTTCCAGGGCCACCCGGACGGATTCGCCACCGACATCCTCCATGGCGCCTTCGGCGGCCGGACGGTCACCTACACCAACCTGCAGATCGCGGCCCATCTCGGCCTGAACCCCATCTACCTGATCGGTTGCGATCACTATTACCGCGGCGAATCCATCGCCCGGAAGGAGGGGGAAAAGGTCGTCCATGAGGGAGACTCAAACCATTTCGTGAAGGGCTACCGCCAGCCCGGCGAGGTCGTCAACTCCGCCCCCATCGAACAGATGACCGCCGCCTTCGAGAACGCGTTCAGGGTCGCCACCGCCGCCGGAATCGAGATCCGCAACGCCACCCGCGGAGGACACCTCGAAGCCTTCCCGCGCGTCGACATCGATCGCCTGCTGGAATCCTAGGCGTCCCGCCCGGCCCACGCCACGTCGCCCGCCCCATGGACTCGGATTCCGTCAGCGCCATCATCACGAACTACAACAACGCGCCCACCATCGGCCGCGCGATCCGTTCGGTGCGTGAACAGACCCATCAGGACTGGGAACTGATCGTCGTCGACGACGCTTCGAAGGACGAAAGCATTCGGGTGATCCAGGCCGCCTTGGACGGCGAAACCCGGGCCCGCCTCGAGGTGATGCCAACCAACTCCGGCGGACCCGGAAAACCCCGCAATCACGCCGTCACCATCGCGCGCGGACGCTGGGTCGCCTTCCTCGATGCCGATGACGTGTGGCATCCCCGGAAGCTGGAACTCCAACTCGCCGCCGCCCGGAAAACCGACGCGCGCTTCGTCTCGACGCGGCGGCTTTCCTTCCGGAAGGACGACGAGATCCGTTTCGACGAGAAACTGGCCCCTACCGACACGGTCCTCGCCGGCGCGCGCTTGGATCACGTCCAGCTGGCCCGGAAGAACTTCCTGTGCACCTCCAGCGTCCTCGGGTGGCGCGAGCTGTTTCTCGCCCATCCATTCCACCCCGATCTCCGCTATCGGGCGATCGAGGACTACTGGTGCTGGCTTCATGTCCATCGTGACGGGATTCCGTGGAGCTGGCTGATGCGCACCCCCCTGGTCCACTACCGCCTCGCTGAAACTTCCATCTCGCGATCACGGGCCGAAATGATCCGGAAGCATTGGATGCTCTACGGCGACTACTTCTCGGGTCAGCCGTGGGCCGTCCTCCGGCGCTGCCTGAGCATGGGAACCTACGCGGGCTACTCGATCGCGCGGCTCGCTTCCGAACGATGGCTCGGTGTCCGGTAGGCGCCCCCAGGATTCGTCCCCGACTTTCCCGTCCCCCAAAACCGAACCACCCCTCCATCCCCGGATGCCCGGTCCAAAGGCTGATCCCGACCGACCCTCCGTTCCGCCATGTCACAATCCGACTACATCCGACTCCAAACCCAATCCGCGGCCTCCGTCTTCCTCCGCAAGGTGCGCGTGGCCCTGACTCCCCGCAGCGCCCGGCTCGTGGCCCGCCTCGCCAGTGGCGTGCGCGTCGCCGGCAGGAACCGCTCCGGCTGGGGCGGCCGCGGCATCTACATCTTCCGCGAGGACCTCGAACCCGAACTGCGGGTTCTCCCCAGGCTCCTGCCCGCCGGCGGCGTCTTCGTCGACGTGGGCGCCAATGTCGGCGTCTACTCCCTTTCCGCCGCGGCGATCGTCGGCGAATCCGGCACGGTGGTCAGCGTCGAACCCTTCGCCCAGATCCTCGCGCAGCTTCAGGAGAACGTCGGAATGAACGGCTTCGGTTCCATCGTCCGGCTCCGAAACTTCTGTCTCAGCGATCGGACCGGACCCGTGATGTTCTGGATGAACTACGGCAAGCCGCATTCATTCTCGCTCACCCGTGTCGGTGACGCCGCCGGACTCTCCCTTCTCAGCGCGCGCCTCGACGACCTCATGGCCTGGGAACAGCTCACGCGCCTCGACTACGTCAAGATCGACGCCGAAGGCGCCGAAGCCGCGATCCTCGAAGGCGGCAAGACTTCATTGGAACGGCATCGGCCCGTGATCCAGGTGGAGGACGTCGACCGCAGGATCTGTCGGAGCCTTTCCCGATACGCCGCCTTCTGCGTCAAGGGAACACGCAACACCCTGCTCCTCCCGGAGGAACGCCTCGAAGCCCTCGGAAAATCGCTCGGTGAAGGCTGGGACCGCGTGGAGTGAGGGCTTTCGATTCCTCCGCGTCGGTGAAATCGTCTCCGCCCCGGCGTCAACGGGGGCCGGCCTCCCTCGCTCTCCATGAACCGGAATTCTCTCACGGAGGCACTGAGACACGGAGATTTGAGGATGGATTCCTTCCCCCTCCGTGCCTCCGCGCCTCCGTGTGATGCCCCTCGGGTTCATGGTCCCAATGCGCGAGTCGCAACTCGTTAACGCTCCCATGAACCGGCATTTAACCACGAAGCGCACAAAGGCCACGAAGTCGGAGCGAAGGGAGGACATCCGATCGATCCTCCTTCTTCGTGATCTTCGTGTCTTCGTGGTGGAATCCTCCTCGGTTCATGGAACCAACGCGCGAGCCGCGACTCGTTGAAACTCCCCACAAACCGGCCAATCGCCAAATCCCGACGGGATGTGGTGTTTGGCCATTTTTTTGGAATGGGAACCCCGGAACCCTGGGGCTCGACGGTCCGCATTGGGTGAATCAAACGCATCCGTCGACCGCACCGCGTCCCGGAACCAAGGTCCGAAGGACCGGCCTGTATCTAGGCACCGTCCCACCCTCCCACGAACCGAACGCCGCCTCCGGGCGGCGTTTTTATTTTCTTTTCATGCGCCGATAATCCGTCAGTACGCGTTGTCCCGACGAAAGAAGGTCATGGCCATGATCTGCAGGTCCAGCAATGGGCTCCAGTTCTCGAGGTAATAGAAATCGTACTGGACCCGCACGTTCAGGTCCGTGTCACCCCGCAGCCCATGGATCTGCGCCCATCCCGTGATGCCCGGCTTGGCCGTGTACCGGGCGTTGTAGTGGGGAATCTGCTCGCTGAGCCGGTCCGAGTGGTAGGTGCGCTCGGGTCGCGGCCCCACGAGACTCATGTTCCCCTTGAGCACGTTCCAGAACTGGGGCGTTTCATCGAGATTCCACCTCCGCATGATCACCCCCACCGGCAGCACCCTCGGATCATCCCGGAGCGTCGACTGGTTCACGTGATCGGTCTTCTCCGAACCAAGCTTCATGCTCCGGAGTTTCCACATCGTGAACGGACGGCCGCTCCGTCCGATCCGTTCCTGGCCGAAAAAGACGCTCCCCGGATCCTCCCGGCGGATCCTCCACGCGCACCAGACCCAGATGGGCAGCGACGCGATCAGGCCCACGAGGGCGCCGGCGATGTCGATCGTCCGCTTGATCGCGCGGTTGGAGAGGCGGTCGAGCGGCAGACGGCTGACCCCGAGGACGGGGACTCCGCTGATCGTGTCCAGTTCGAGCCCCGACACGAGGATCTGGAAGTACGAAGGGATCACCTTGAACTGAACGAAGAACCGATCGCAGAGGTTGGCGAGGGCCACCATCTCGCCCATTCGCGGGTCGAGATCCGCCACCACCACGATGTCGCACACGCGTTCCTTCAGGAGCTGCGGGAGATCGTTGTAGTCGCCGCGAACGACGACGCCGAGGGGCGGCTTCACCGCGAACCTGGCTTCCGCCGAAGGGACGCACCCCACCATCTCGTACGGGTGGCTGAGGTCCGTCCAGATCGAGTTGAACAGCTTGGTCGTCTCCGCATTCCAGCCGACGAAGAGGATCTTCTGCCGAAGCCGAGGAGCGATCAGGGGGTATTGCGCGATCAGATGAAGCAGAATCCGCCATGACACGAGCGTCGCCGTGCAGGAGATCGCCGACAAAGCCGCGTAGATTCGGGAAATCGACGGCGTGACCTTCAACGCGAGGCTGGTCCCCAGATAGACCACGAACCAAAGACACACGGCGCGCAGCACGAGCACCAGGGTCCGTCGGAATCGCAGCAGATGGTTGTGATTGTAGGCCCCGACATAGGTGAGAAGCCCCAGGAGACAGACCGCTCCCATGAAGAACAGTCCGAGGTACTCCCGCATCCGCGGTGGATTCGCGAGCTCCATGCCGAAGGTGATCCACCCCGACTTGAAGCGGAGCCAGTAGGCGACGGCCAGACCCAAAAAAATCGCCACGGCATCCCCGATCAGCGCGAGCAACGCAAGCACCGCCAGGAAAACCGACGCCTTGTTCCGCGGAACGGAGTCACGCGGAACCGGAAAGATGGCGGCCTCGTCAGTCATCGCATTCCCCCCGGATCAGTCCGTCCATGCATGGGCCGCTCGGCTCGTCCCCACACGCATCCCGCGACAGCGCCGGAACGCAACGGCCCGCCCCTTGTGGAGCGAGCCGAACCACCAGCCGTCATCACCGTCATGAACTTCCAGGAGGCCCCTAACATCGTCCGAACGGCCGCATGCTGCTCGACACCCGCGAGGCGTGGCAAGAACGGGGTTGAATCCCGATGATCGCGCGGCGATTCGGTCCACCGCCCCCCCCGGCGGGGCTTGCGGCGAGGATGGGGACCGGGCATTGAAGAGCGCAGGAAAATGACGCCCACGCAGTTTCCCGCGAAGGTGACCCCACCGCTCAGCCCACCCCAACCGTCGGCTCCCACCCTCGCGTTCCAAGGCGCCCGACGCGGCCACGATCCGCGTCCACACCGATCGACCACCGACCCCGCCGCCGCGCCCGAACGCTCGTCCCGCCGACGCGACCTGCGGTGATCGCATTCCATCCATGATCTTCAATTCGATCGAGTTCCTCATCTTCCTGCCGGTGGTGCTGGGCCTGCATTTCGCCCTCCCGCACCGGCTGCGATGGGTGCTCCTCCTTGTCGCCAGTTACTATTTCTACATGTGCTGGCGGGCTGAGTATCTCCTGCTGATCCTGCTGACCACGTGCATCACCTACGCGACGGCGCGCTCGATGGATCGACCGCAAGCCACCCGGGGCCACCGGCGAGGCATGCTGGTTCTCTCACTCACCACCAACCTGCTGATCCTATTCGTTTTCAAGTACTTCAATTTTTTCGCCTCCAGCGCGAACTCCGCGGCTGCCTGGCTGGGCATCGGATACACCGCTCCACTCCTGGAGGTCCTGCTGCCGGTTGGCATCTCCTTCTACACCTTCCAGGCGCTGAGCTACTCGATGGACGTCTATCGCCGGGAGATCCAGCCGGAGTCGCACTTCGGAATCTACGCGCTTTTCGTGTCGTTTTTCCCCCAACTCGTCGCGGGCCCGATCGAACGCACGCGCCATCTCCTGCCACAGTTGAAAGCCAGGGTGGCATTCGACGAGAAGCGGGTGATTTCCGGAGGCCAGCTGATTCTCTGGGGCTTCTTCAAGAAGCTCGTGATCGCCGACCGTCTCGCCATCCTGGTGAACACGGTCTACAACGACGTTCCTTCCAATCACGGGCCCGGCTTCCTCCTCGCGACGCTCTGCTTCTCGTTCCAGATCTACTGCGATTTCTCGGCCTACTCCGACATCGCCATCGGCGCCGCGCGCATGTTCGGAGTCGATCTGATGAGGAACTTCCGGCAGCCCTACTTCAGCCGGAGCATCACGGAGTTCTGGCGCCGGTGGCACATCTCCCTTTCGACCTGGTTCCGCGACTATCTCTACGTCCCGCTCGGGGGAAGCCGGGAGGGCCGGGCCCGGTGGTGCGCCAACATCCTCATCGTCTTCCTGGTCAGCGGCCTGTGGCACGGAGCCGCTTGGACCTTCGTGATCTGGGGCGCCATCCACGGCCTGCTCCTCGTCCTCGAAAAGGTGTCCGGCTGGAGCTCGATCTCCGACAGGCCCGGCCCGCTGAGCCTCGCCCGAGTCGCGGCCACTTTCTCGGTCGTGTCCTTCACCTGGATCTTCTTCCGCGCCAATTCCCTCGAGGACGCCCTCCGGATCGTCCGCGAAATCCTCATGGTCCAGGACTGGTCCGTAGGCGAGTACGCCTCCCGGACACGGGAATTGCTCGGCCTCAGGAAATACGAGATCGCGGTCGCCATGGCCGGCATCGCCGTCCTCCTGCTCGTGGACTTTCTGGAGGAAACCGGCCGACCCCTGCGGTCCTGGCTCCCGCGCCACAGACCCCTTCGCTGGGTCCTGTACGCGGCCGGCATCGTCATGATTCTGTTCTTCGCCGAGTTCGGCAGCGCGCAGTTCATCTACTTCCAGTTCTAGATCTGGATCCACCCCGCCAACCCATGAAGTCATTCCTCCTCAGGGCGGCCGCTTTCTCCGCGTTCCTCGCGTGCTGGATCGCCGGCCTGAACAACCTCCTCGAGCCGAGGGACGCCAAACTCGAGAGCGAGCGGGTTCGGACGGCCCTCCGGAACGCCGCGGAACTCCGTTCCGTTTGCCTCGGTCGCTCGCATGCCGCGTCCCTGGACTACGCGGAGTTGGGTGTTTCCGGACAGAACTTCGCCTTGGGTGGACGGGATCTCGCCTCCATTGAGTTCTGGCTGAGGTCGATGGTCCCAAGGCTTCCCCAATTGAAGACCGTGTTCCTCTGCATCTCTTACTCGTCGCTTCACTTCGACAACAAGGCGTTGTCCCCCGGGGTCGCGGACGCCAGGGCCGCCATGTACCACAGCCTGCCTTCGTGGGGCTTCCTCCCCGGGGATCGCCCGGATTTCCTGATCGGAAAGTTCTTCTCGTTCATCCATCCCGATCACGGCGTCAGCGCGTTCGCGCGTTCGAAGCGACGCGGCCAGGACGGCGGCGGCGATTGGGCAGACACCCACATGGCGGAGGACGCGATCGAAGCGCACGGCAGGAAGCAGGCCTACAATCACTCCCTCGACCGGCAGGTCGCCGTCCACAACCAACCCGACGTGATGCGGGCCTCCGTCGAAACCCTGGAGCGCATTCATGCCTTCCTGACCGAGCGCCGCATCCAGTGCATCCTCTTCACGCCTCCCTATCACCAGTCGTACACCAGGCACTATCCCGAGTCGGATATCGCGGAAATGAAGGGGGCCATGAACCGCCTGCGCTCCGAACGCGGGATTCCCTATTACGATTTCTCGTTCGTCGACGGAATCAGCACGGAAGCGATCCACTACCACAATTCGGATCATCTCAACGCCGCGGGCAAGGCTCGGTTCACCCGTGTCCTGTCGGAACGCCTGGATCGTGACGGGATCCAATTGCCCCGGGGCCCATGACCTTGGGTCGGGCGGATATCCGCATCCGGGATACGCCACGACCGCCCCGCGTAGAACGGCCGCCGTCCGCGGGTTCTTACATCGATTCAGGGGGCGGATTTTCTTTTGAGGATTCTCCATCGAGTGAGTGAGGAAGCTGGGTTGGGATGCCTCCCGAAGGACGGGCGCACAAGCGCCTTCCCCAAGGAGGTAAACCATGCAGAAACCAATCAGAATCCTGTACCTGACGACCGTACTCACCGCCGGCGAGTCCCTCGCCGCGACCAGCCCATGGATCAACGAGTTCCACTACGACGACGCGGGAGGCGACACGGGCGAGTTCGTCGAGATCGCGGTTCCCTCGAGTTTCGCCGACCTCGCCTCGGTGACGCTCACCCTCTACAACGGCAGTGACGGCCGTGGGTACTCAACCCACTCGCTCGACTCCTTTAGCCAGGGCTCCCAGGAAGGGGGGCTCTCCTTCTATTCGAAGCTGATCGGCGGGATTCAGAACGGCGCGCCCGACGGCATGGCGCTGAGCTGGACGGACGGCGCCCACTTCATCAGTTACGAAGGCTCGTTCACCGCCGCCAACGGCCCCGCCGCCGGGCTCACGTCGTTCGACATTGGAATCGCGCAACCGGACACAGGCGCCCCCGACGGCAGTTCCCTCGGTCTGATCGGGTTCGGGGGAAGCCACGACGACTTCGTCTGGGCGTCGATCGACACAGCCACCCCAGGTGGCGTCAACCTCGGGCAGACCGTGGTCCCAGAACCCCAGGCGTACGTGATTCTCACGGCGGGCGGCCTCGGATTGGCGGCTTTCCTACGATCCCGCCGCCGCCCACCCGCCGCCGCCTGAACCCCGCCGCGGTCACGATTCGGGCCGGGGACGGGATGCCGGTGAATTCCGTCGGCCGGGTGGAAGGGCCTTCGGTGCGCCCGTTCCCGGCCCCATCGTGTCGCGCGCCCACGCCATGGACGCGGGCCCGCGAGAGGTTCTATTCCCGGTTCACGGGAAGGACTGACGGGGATTGACCCGCAGGTGGTCCCGGATCTCGGTGAGGAACTGCGATCCGTAGGCGCGGAACTTCGTTTCCCCGACGCCGGAGATCGCGTGCATCTCGGCGGGGGTCTCCGGATACACCCGCGCCATGGTGCGCAGGGTGACATCGCCGAAGACGATGTACGGCGGAACACCCTGCTCGTCCGCCAGGCGCCGTCGGAGGAGCCGAAGCTTCTCGAACAGCAGCTCGTCGCAGGCGATTTCGCCGGCCCTGCCCGACCGTGTCCGGGGCGCGGTCATGGGACGGGTCAGTTGGATCCGCCGACGATCCTTCAAGGCGGCGAGGCCCTCGGGAGTGAGTTCGACCGTCGGAAACTGTCCGGATTGCTGCCGCAGGTAGCCCAGGCGCATGAGTTCCCGCGCGATCGCGCCCCATTCGTTCCGCGAATGCTCGGTTCCGATGCCAAACGTGGAGATCCGGTCGTGACCGTACTGCTTGAGTTTCTCGCCCTCGCCCCCGGTCAGCACGGTGACCACGTGGTTCAACCCGAAATCGAAACCGCTCCGCTGGCGGACCCGGTAGACGCAGCTCAGGAGCTTTTGGGCCGCCAGGGTGCCGTCGTAGGAGGTTCGGGGCGACAGGCAGTTGTCGCAGGCACCACAGTTGCCGCCTTCCAGGGTCTCGCCGAAATACGCGAGCAACGCCGACCGACGGCACTGGGCGGACTCGGCGTAGTGAACCATTTGGCGCAACTGGTCCCGCGCCAACTGCTGTTCACGGGGGTCGGTCTTCTCCTCGATGAAACCAAGCTGCTTCGCCACATCCCCGGCGCTGAACAGCAGGACGCATTCGGCCGGCAGACCGTCGCGCCCCGCTCGTCCGGTCTCCTGGTAGTAGCCTTCGAGATTCTTGGGAAGATCGTGGTGGAGGACGAAACGGACGTTGGGCTTGTTGATCCCCATCCCGAAGGCGATCGTCGCGCACACCACCCGCGCCTCGTCCCGAAGAAACCGGTCCTGCGCCTTTTCACGGTCGGCCTTCTCCAGGCCCGCATGATAGGCGACGGCGGGAATCCCGGCCTCCACAAGGCGCGCGGCCAGTGAGTCCGCTCCAGCCCGGCTCGCGCAGTAGACGATCCCGGAATCCCCACGACGTTCCTTCAGAATGCCCAACACCTGTCGTGTCGGCTGGGACTTCGGCAACACCCGGTAGACCAGATTCGGACGATTGAAACTCGCCACATACACCGCCGCGTCACGAAGGTTCAGTTGCCCAAGGATGTCCGCGCGGACCCGATCCGTCGCCGTTGCCGTCATGGCCAGGAACGGCACATTGGGGAACCGCTCCCGCAACGCGCCGATCTGACGGTATTCGGGTCGAAAATCATGCCCCCATTCACTGATGCAATGGGCCTCGTCCACCGCGACGCACGTGACGCCCCATCGGGCGAGTTCATCGGGCATCGTCCCAAGGATTAACCGCTCCGGCGCGAGATAGAGCAGCTTGAAGGCGCCCTGGTGCAGTCCCCGCCATTGCGCCCGTCGATCGGCCTCGGCCAACGTCGAATTCAGGAAGGTCGCCGCCACACCGTTGGCCCGGAGGGCGTCGACCTGGTCCTTCATCAGGGCGATCAACGGGGAGATCACCACGGTCAGCCCCGGCCGGACCAGCGCGGGCAACTGATAACAGAGCGATTTTCCACCACCCGTCGGCAACAGGGCGAACACATCCCGGCCCGCGAGGGTATCCCGGATGATCGACTCCTGAAACGGCCGGAACGTGTCGTAGCCGAACACGTCCTTCAGAACCTGCCCGAGCCGGGCCGTCGTGACCGGTTCGGAAGCCGCCTCCCGCGTCGGCGCGGCTCGGCCCGCGGACATCGCGCTCGCGGTTTCGAAGGAGAAATCGGAATCCGGTTCGACCCCGTCGTTCATGGCCGCGCCTCCCCTTCGGCTCCATGTCCTTCCCCGACGCCGCCGCCCACCGTCCGGCTTCGCGCCAATCCCAATCTCGCCCGCGCCCATCCGGTGAGCGGTTTCTCCACAAATCGATGAAAGAGGATCCCCGCCCCGATGCAGGCCAGGGCGAACCCGACGAAGATCACCTCGCCGCCGCACCACCGCCCCAGGCCGACGCGCATCCCCACCTTCGAAAGGATGGAAAGCAGCGGGTAGTGAATCAGGAAGATCGAATAGGAGGCCGCGCCCCAGGCCAGCAGGAACCGGGGCACACGCAAAGGAGTTGTCCGCTCCCAGGTCGCAAGGCCCATCAGCGTGACCGAAGCCGCGATCCCGTTCGTCAGGAGCGACCAATCCCCGGGGAAAAGGGGGCGTCCGTTGAACTCCATCAAATGGGCCGTCAGCAGATACGCGACGCCCGCGAGGAACCACTCCCGCGGTTGTCGTTTCACCCAACCTTGAAGCGCTCCCTGCGCCGCCACGGCACCCAGCAGGAGATCCATGAACAGCGTCTGAAGGAGGAAACTCCACGGAAACTCCAGGTGAATCCCCAACGCGAGCGCGACCCCGACCGCCGCCTGCCAGCACGCGAAAACCGCAATCCCGACACTCCGCCGCCAGATGCCCAGCGCCGCCACCAGGTAGAAGGCCACCATCGCCTGGAGGGTCCAGGCCACCGTCAGGTAGGACGCACCGGGCTGCGGCAGGAGTAGAATCGACCCGATCACCTTGCCCAGCGTCACCGGCCCCGGTCCGGCGGACGCATTCAGTTTCCCCACATACGCGATCAGCACGAGGCCCAACACCACCCAGTAGGTCGGGTAAATCCGCGCGAATCGGCCCAGCAGATAGGGACGCAACCGCTCCGGTCGCCCCAGGTCACGGCCGTGCACCCAACTCACCATGAATCCGCTCATCGCGAAGAAAAAAGGCATCCGGACCGAGCCCGACCCGAAAAAACCGCCGAAGGGCTGATCCGCGAAGTAGATCGGACTCTGAACCACGGAGTTGCAGTGGTACAACATCACCAGGACCGAGGCGATGCCCCGGGCGGCGTCGATGGCGGTCAGGCGTTTCATGTCCCGCGCGGGCGAGACCGCCATTTAAGGGCCGCGCTTCCCCTTGGCGCAAGCGGCCCATCGGCGAATTGCCGATCGGCCGATCAGCCGATCGACAATCCTCGACGCCTCTCACGGAGACACAAAGGTTCGAAGAAGTGGGTTCGACCAAGGGACAGGTTTTTGTCTCCTTTCCATCCCCCCAGTCACTTCCCGCGCGCCATGCGAACCACGTCGGTCAGGTTCAATCCGCGACTCCGCTCCTGGATCTGGGGCAGATACCGGCTCTGAAGGCCCTGGGCCTGGCCCAGGAGCGACTGGAAGCTCTCCCGCATTTGGGCACCGCTCAGACTCCGCCCACCCGAATAGTAGCGGCGCGCCAGTTGTCCGAGGGCGTAGGTCGTGGCAAAGGACATCGCCGTTCCGGTGAACGCGCCGGCGATCCCCCGTCCCACCCGCCCCGCCACCGTCCCCAGGAGCCCCTTCATCAGCTTGGTCGCATAGCCTTCGACGACCTGCGACGTGATGCCGATCCCCGCCGTCGCGAGGAACTCCCCGATATGCCCGCGATCGAGTTCCACGCCGTACTTCTGACCCACGCGATACACGAGGCGCATCTGAAGCGGGATGATCGCCATCGTCGCCAGGGAACCGGGAAGCAACTCCAGCGCGCCCGCCAGAATCGCGTGATTCAGAATCGTCGAATCGAGCTCCGGATCCGCCCCGGCAACACCGCCGGCCGCCACCGGGGCCGGAGGAGTTCCGGAACCGCGCGGGGTCGCCGCGACGGTCCCAAGGACGGGCGGCACAGCGGCCGCGACCAATTCGTCGGCCTGCTCATGCAGGGGCGCCACCTCGGTGGCCGCCAGGCCCAGCGCCTCCCGGAGGCGCCTCATGAATTCCTTCTCGAGATCGTTGAGCAACCGGTCCGCCTCGCAGATGCCGAGAGCCATCTCGTACGCGAGCATCCGTTGCTCCGGTGTTCCCAGGCCCGCGGTGAACTGGTCGAGCGTGACCTGTTTCAGAAGGACCTCCCGGTAAAGGCTCAAGGCGTTCAACCCCGGGTTCTTGAACCCTTCGACGATTTCCCGGACCCGGTCCCGCTCGACGTCGTTGTTGGTTCCGTCCGCGAAGGCCGCCATCAGGCAGATTCCCAGCAAGCTCCGTTGTTCGGCATCGGTCATGGCTGGAGGCTACTACCCCGCCCCCGGGATGCCAGTTGCGAAGGAGTCCATTCAAATTCGGGCCATTGAACCAATTGAACCCTTGCCGGGAAGCCCCCGGACGGGTTCCCTAACCGGCCTTATGCTGCGCGCAGGCATCGTCGGACTTCCGAACGTCGGGAAATCCACCCTGTTCAATGCCGTGACCCGAACCCGAAAGGCGGAGGCGGCGAACTACCCCTTTTGCACCATCGACCCTAACATCGGCGTCGTGACGGTCCCGGACGACCGCCTCGAGCCCCTTTCGAAGATCTCGAAAACGAGCGTCATCATCCCGGCCGCGATCGAATTCGTCGACATCGCCGGACTCGTGAAGGGCGCCTCCCAAGGGGAAGGCCTCGGCAACAAGTTCCTCAGCCACATCCGCGAGGTCGATGCCATCATCCAGGTGGTCCGCTGCTTCGAGGATCCCGACATCCATCACGTCGCCGGCGCCATCGACCCAATCCGCGACATCGAAACGATCAACACGGAACTGATCCTCGCCGATCTCGACACGATCCGCCGCCGCCGCGAGCGACTGGCCAAGGACGTCAAACGCGGGGACAAAGCCGCCGTCGCGGAGGATGTCGTCCTCGCCCGGATCGAACCACATCTCGACGCCGGCAAACTGGCGCTGACCTGCGAACTGTCGCCGGAGGACCAGCTGGTCTCCCGCGGCTTCTGCCTGCTCACCGACAAGCCCACGATCTTCGCGGCGAACGTCCGCGAATCGGACCTCGCCGCCGCCGACACGAACCCGCACGTCGCCAAGGTCCGTCAGTACGCCGAGACCCACATCGGCTGCGAGACCACGGTGATCAGCGCCCAGATCGAAAGCGATCTCACGGACCTGGCGCCGGAGGAGGCCCGCGAATTCCTCGCGGAACTCGGCGTGAAGGAGTCCGGGGTCGGCCAATTGATCCGGGCGACCTATCACCTCCTTGGGTTGCGGACTTATTTCACGGCGGGTGAGAAGGAGGTCCGCGCGTGGACGATCCACGCCGGGGACACCGCGCCGAAGGCGGCCGGGGTCATCCACTCCGACTTCGAACGCGGCTTCATCAAGGCCGAGACCGTCGCGTACGCCGACTTGATCCAATGCGGCTCCATCGCCGCCGCCCGCGAAAAGGGCCTCTACCGCATGGAAGGCAAGGAGTACGTCGTCAAGGACGGCGACGTGCTCCTGTTCAAGTTCAACGTCTGACGCCGACGGGCCGGCGGCCGTCGGGCCGGGAGACAGACCTACGCGCCGACCGCCTTGCGAACGGCTCCGGCCACGCGGGCCTGCTGTTCCTCGGTGATCTCCGGGAAGATTGGGAGCGAGAGGATCCGCCCCGCGAGCGCTTCCGAGACCGGAAAACTCCCGGGCCCCTTGCCGAGGTCCGCGAAGGCCGCATGAAGGTGGATGGGGGTCGGGTAGTGGATGCCGTGCGCGGCGCCCACCTCGTCCAACGCCTTCTGCACGGCGGCGCGGTCGTCGACCTGGATCACGTAAAGGTGCCAGACCGGGGTGGACCACGGGGCGGCTTCGGGCAGACCGATGGGAGCGCCCTTGAGCAGGGCATGGTAGCGGGCCGCGGCCTCCCGGCGTTTGACGTTCCACGAATCGAGATGCGGCAGCTTCACGCGAAGGACGGCCGCCTGCATCGTGTCGAGGCGGCTGTTGATGCCCTTGATCGGGTGGACGTTCTTCGGGTGCTGGCCGTAGTTCCGGAAGACCCGAATCTTTTCGGCGACCTCCGCCCGGCCGGTTGTGATTCCGCCGCCGTCACCGTAGGCGCCGAGATTCTTGCCGGGATAAAAACTGAAGGAAGCCGCGTCGCCGAGGCTGCCGCATCGGCGCCCCTTGTACTCGGCGCCGTGGGCCTGGGCCGCGTCCTCGACCACGGCCAGGCCGTGCTTCTTGGCAAGGTCCGTCAGCGGATCCATATCGGCCGGCTGTCCGTAGAGATGCACGGGAAGGATCGCCTTGGTTCGGGGAGTCACCGCCTTGGCCGCGGCGACCGGGTCGATGGTGTAGTACCGGGGATCAACGTCGACCAGCACCGGTGTCGCGCCGGACTGCCAGATTCCGAGCACGCTGGCGATGAAGGTGTGCGCGGGCGCGATCACTTCGTCGCCTGGCCCGATATCCAAGGCCCTCAGCGCCACTTGGATCGCATTGCCGCCGTCGGCGACTCCCATGCAGTGGCTGGTCCGGCAATAGGCCGCGAATTCGCGCTCGAACTGCGCGAGATCTTCGCCCAGGACGAAGTCGCCGCGCGCCATCACGCGCTGAACGGCGGCGTCCATCTCGGCCTTGAGGTTCTGGTACTGGGTCTGGATGTCGACGAACGGGATCTTTCCGGCTTGGGTGCTCATGTCGGCTGGGTGATTTCGGTGCTGAAATTGAAAAGGGGCGTGAGAACGAGGGACATGGGGGGGCGCCTCGCGAACCGCGCGGTGCTGTCTCCTGACCTCGTCGGCCTCCTTCCCGACTCCGCGGAGGGCTTCCATGCTGGAATGGGAACAGCCGGGTCAAGTCCCAACACGGGGGGGGCGCCAACCTTTGGCGCGCGCCCGACGTGCCGGATTCCCGCGGCTACTCCGGTGAATCGGCAGTTCTTGCCGACACCTTGAGCCTCCTTTCCGTCCGAACTTCTCAGACTTTCTCGGGCACCACGAACGGCTTCCGATAGTCCCGGGTCAGGAGTTTGTCGGCATCCTTGTTGCCGATGAAACGTTCGGTCGTGGGATCCATGGCCAGCCCGACACCGAGCGTCAGCTGGTCCACGTCCAGGTTCACCTCGTTCTTTTTGAGGTGTTCGACCATCCGGTCGTACGACTCCTGCAATCCCTTCTGGTCCTTGAGCCGTTCGCGAGCCTCGCCGGGCGCCGTCTTCTTTCCGAGACGGTACGAGATGTTGC